>CAYUYQ010000153.1:0-5068 GCA_964449335.1 uncultured Bacteroides sp.
ATAGCGGGCGGTGGTAGTGGCTATACCGCTCATGCGCTGCATGATGTTGAGCATGATGCGCTCGGTCTGCAGTAGCGAGCGCACACGTCCCTCGACCTTGAATGCGATGTCGCCGGGCTTCACATGGGAACCGTCGGGGATATAGACCGTCATTTTCAGCTCAGGGTCAAACTTCTCGAACACCTTGCGGGCGATGTCGACACCGGCAAGAATTCCCTCTTCCTTGACGATGAGGCGCTGGGCGCCCATCTCGTCGGCAGGGATGGTGGAAAGAGTGGTGTGGTCGCCGTCGCCTACGTCTTCGGCGAAAGCAAGAGTGAGGAGGTCGTCAATCAGCTCGTCTTTCGATTTCATAATTTCAGGGGTTTGAACTACATTTGCACAAAATTACAAACTTTTCACCAATCAAAACGCTACTGAAGTGAAATTCTGCCTGCTGACAATCGGTAAAACCACCTCGGACATACTCGCTAAAGGAATAGCCGACTATACGGCGCGCGTGAACCGCTATGTGGGCTTCGAGCTCACACAGCTACCTGACCTGAAGTCGACGCGCGGGCTGACCGAGCAACAACAGAAAGAGAAGGAGGGCGAGATGATAATCGGGGCGCTGCAGCCGTCGGATATGGTTGTGCTGCTTGACGAGAAGGGCAAGGAATATACATCGCGGGAGTTTGCCGCGTTACAGGCCACGATGATGAACCGCGGAGTGAAGCGGCTGGTCTATGTGGTCGGCGGCCCGTACGGATTCTCTCCGCGCGTCTACGAGCGGGCCGATGCAAAGATTTCGCTGTCGAAGATGACGTTTTCGCATGAGATGGTGCGATTGTTTTTCGTCGAGCAGCTCTACAGAGCCATGACAATACTGCGCGGAGAGCCGTATCACCATGACTGAGCTTTCTAAGTTTCGTCGGTCATGAGATCGACAATAATAGGGTCGGAGACCAGCCAGAGGTCTTCGGGGATACGCACGGTGTCGGGAGTGGTAAATGTCAACCGGCTGGCGGCTGCATTAATTTTTCGTCGTAGGTCGTTGGTTGCTTCGGGTCCGAAGCGCCGTTGGAAGTCGTCGAGGTCGAGGCCTGCGGCTGTGCGTAGGCGTATCATTATGTATTCGTCGATGGCTTCTTCCTTCGATAGGCTTTCGACGCTTAGCGCTCCGGCAGAGTCGGCAAGATAGCGCTTGACCGACGGCGCGTTGGCACGGCGCAGTCCGCCGGTGAAAGAGTGGGCCGCCGGGCCGAGGCCCAGATAGGGCGTCAGATCCCAATATGAAGAGTTGTGGGCCGAACGACGGCCTGGAAGGGCGAAATTAGAGATTTCATAGTGGTCATAGCCGGCGCCGCGTAGGACATGGCAGAGGTTACGGTACATCTCGTCGGATTCTTCCTGAGATACGTCGCTGATTTTGCCGGCAGCAATCATGGCCGAAAGGCGTGTGCCCGGTTCGAGCATCAATGAGTAGGCCGAGATGTGTTCGGGAGCAAGGTCGAGGGTCAATTGCAGACTGCGGGCAAACGATTCGGTGGTCTGCCCCGGGAGTCCGTACATCAGATCGAGCGAAAGATTATCTATGCCGGCGCTACGAAGGAGCCTGACCGCCTCGACAGCGCGCCCAGGAGTGTGACGGCGCCCGATTGCGTCGAGTTCGGCGGGATTGAAGCTCTGGATGCCCATGCTGACACGATTGACGGGCGAAGCGGCGAGCCAAGCGGCGAAATCGGCGTCGACGTCCTCGGGATTGACCTCGATGGTAAACTCCACGACGTCGGCGAGCGGTAGCTCTGCTATGATGCGGTCAAGACAGCGCGCGGGGAGTTGCGAGGGAGTGCCGCCTCCGATGTAGATGGTTCTGACCGGCTCGGTGAGTTCGGCTGCCCGGCGGCAATACTCATGCACAATGGCATCGGTAAACTGCTCCTTGACCGCCGGCGACTGCGCCGGTCCGGAATAGAAGTCGCAGTAGTAGCACTTTGAGCTGCAGAACGGAACGTGGATATAGATGCCGGCCATAGTCGCGAAGGAGGATTACTGACGGTCGCACATTGTCTTGAAGCTGCAGAACATGCAGGCTTTTGATGATTCGGCCTGACGGAACGGCACGTCTGGATCGAAAATCTCCTCAAGTACGGCGTTAAGCCGCGGAAGATATTCGTCGTTGATGGCATGGTAGTCGGCAAGTTCTGCGCCACCGACTTCGATGGGCTTTAGACCGTCCTTGGCAACCTGACGCACGCTGTAGATTAACGGTCGGATGGGACGGTCGTCGTCGCGGTCGAGACGCCAGAAGTTGCAGTAGAACATCTGCTGCAGCAGCGCTTTATTACGGTGAGTGTTGTCGGGGTCGAAAATGGATTCGACCGAGGGAGCCTCAGTGGTGTCGGAACCGGTTTTGTAGTCAATGAAGCGCATCACGCCGCCTTTTATATCGATGCGGTCGATTATCTGGCGTACGTTAATCGTCAACGATTCGTTTACACGGTAAGGGCCGCGCATCTTGAACTCACCTGCCACGAACTCGAACTCGCCAGCGTCGCGCTCTTGGCGGAGCATGGTGTCGATATAGGAGCGGATTACCTTTGAGAGAACCAGCGTCTCGCCCGCAAGAGGCTGATCCGAATCGGCTTGACGGTAGCACTCACGAATCTTCGCCTCGATAATGGCATCCATGCGGCGGTCGGGTAGAAGATAAGAGTCGATGATTTCGGGTGTGACGATAATTCGGCCTCCGGTGCGCGGAAGTGAGGAGTAGAATGTCTCCAGCGAGCGGTGGAAAATATCGCCAAACGTGCTTGCGTCAACATAGTCCACGGTCTCGTTGTCGGTGCTAAGTTCCTCGACACACGACAGATAGAAATTGAGCGGACAATTGATATAGGTGTTGATGGCGCTCGGAGAGAAATTTTTGTCTCCGCCGGGACGGTAGCGGTCGAGAAGACCGAGTATCCTCCGGTCTTTCGGCATTTCGAGCGGGAGAGTGGCCGGAGTCAATCCCTTGAACACACCGGCCGTGTGGGCCTTGATAGCCTCGGGATAGAGGAAAAGGAGCTGTTTGGCGAATCGCGACATCTCGTTGGAACGCACGCCTCCTACGGAGCGGGAGTCGTAGAGCAGCGCAACGTTTTCGGCGCGCGAGAGAATACGGTAGAAATAGTAGGAAAGGACGCTCTCCTGAAAGTCAATGTTGTCGAGATGATAGGCCGTGCGGAGGGTGTCGGGGATAAACGACCGGCGTTGATAGCGCTTGGGAAAAATGCGCTCGTTGAGCGAGAGAATCACAACGTTTTTGAAGTCGAGCGCACGCGTTTCGAGCATGCCCATGAGCTGCAGTCCTTGCAGTGGTTCGCCCGTAAAGCTGACCGTGGCCGAAGCTACAACGCGTTCGACCATGCGCAGGAGGGTGGCCCCCTTCATGTCGACGCCCATCGACGTCGCAGCGTTGCAGAGCGATTCGAGAGCCGAAGTGTAACTGTCGATGAAAGCCTGCTGAACGGAGTCGGAACTGTCAACACCCGCGCTGAGGAAGCGAAGCAGGGAGAGGATATAGTCGCGAGTAGCGCGGAGATTGTCGAATGAATCGGGAGCGGCGAAAAGAGGGAGGAGGCGCGTGGCGTGCTGCTCAATGCCGGAAAGAGGAATACGGAACAGACGGGACTCGCGAACGTAGACCGACAATTGCTCACACTCGTCGCCCGCTATGGCGCGGAGCATAGGCATCGAAAGGAGGTTGAGCACGTCATCGTAGAAAAACGTCAGTCGGTCGGTGCGGCTTTTTGTCGCGCGCATCTGGAGCCGCACGATGAGGCGCATCAGCGCCGCTACCGGAGTGAGTTTTACCGGAAAGCCCATCGTTACGTTGAGTTTGGTTATACTCTCGGGGATAGAGTGAATCATCGATACAAACAGGCTTTCGTCGGGAAGGATGACGGCAGTGTCGACGGCGTCGGTTGAATCGGCAATCTTTCCATCGCTGACCCATTGGCGGATTATATCTCCCGCAACTTTTGTCTGCCCCACGCGCGACGGCACGCCGATAAGGTCGATTTTCGGGAAAGGGAGAGGTTCTTCGTCGACAGGATAGCGCGAGGGGAAACGGCGCCGGTTCAAATCAACGTATTTTCCGGCACGGTTGCCGTTGGCGTCGGTAAACGCGGGCGACGCGAAATCCCAATAAAAATCGGCAAGATTGCGGTGCTGCAGACGGGAGAAAATCTTCATTTCGGCTGTCGACAGGACGTTGAAACCCACAAATATATAGCGGCGGAAGGGGAGTGTGTAGTCGGAATAGGCGGCCACGGCCTCAACCGCATTGCGGTAAAACATGCCTTGCGACGCCAGGCCTTTGGCCCGCAGCCCTGCATGGAATCCGGTGTAGAGCGGATAGAGCACTTCCCAGAGTTTGAGGAAGCGGGAGTGAACGGGTTTGTGACCGTTGGATTTCACGTGGTTCCAGAACGCATCGACATCGCTGTGCGACGAAATATCGTCACCCCAGTAACTTGCTATGATTTCAAGTTGCTGCTCTGATAGATAGGTGCTGGAAATCTCGCGCTCATGCTTCACGTTGGTGAAAAGTTCCTCGGCGTCTATGAGCCACCGGTCCACGTCGTTGAAGTCGTTGAGCAGCATATCGCCCCAGAACACAAAGTCGTCAAACGTCAGTTCGCCCGCTCCGAGATTGCGGTAGACATCGAAAAGCGTGATAAGCTGCTCGAAACGGTCGGCTTCGGCCAGGTCGGAAAAATCGGAAACAAACTGCGAAACCGGCATCATCGAGGGCATGACGAACGGCGGAGTCAGCTTGCTTTTCAGTTCTTTGGCAAAAAAAGTGGCGCTTCGCTTGTTGGGAAACACGAAGCAGAATTCGGAGAGCGACGCAGCCTCGTGAGTGGCATAGGCTTGTGCAACCTGACTGAGAAAAGGGACGGCCATGTGACTGCTCAGGATTTGAGAAGAAGAATTATTTTAATAGCGACGTCGAGATTGATGATTTTACCGTTGCCGTTGCCGGCAATATCGGTGCGCGCATTATCGAGCACCTCAATAATCTTTTCGACATTTCGCTCCG
>CAYUYQ010000154.1:0-2117 GCA_964449335.1 uncultured Bacteroides sp.
GTGATGGTGAGGGTTTCCCCGCCCGCCACGAGTGAAGTGGCGAGCGCGAAAACGGTTGAAAGAAAATGAAATGGTCTCATGTCGGTTTATTCGTCTTTTAGGGCTATGGCCGGTTTGATGCGCATTGCGCGGCGGGCCGGAATGGCGATGCCCAGTATAATCATCAGAGCCATGAGGCCGTAGGTGATGAGGATGGTGACGGGCGTGCGCACCCAGCCGATGTAGCCGTTGAACCAGGAGTTGTATTCATACCACGACAGGGCCACGTCGATTGCCGCCGCCGGAATCGTAGCGACCGTGAGCAGCAGCAGTCCTTCGCCGATGAGGCGGCGGAAAATGCTGACATCGGTTGCGCCGTTGACCTTGCGGATGGCAATCTCGCCTACGCGCTGCTGGGTGCGGAACCAGAACGTTCCGAGCAGCCCGAGGAAGATGTTGAGCAGCAGGAAGCCCATGCCGGCATAGTAGTTGCGCTCCTTGTTGGTGTTGAAAACCTGATAGTTGCGTCGGACGTCGGCAAACGAACGGACTTCGGTAATCATCAGGTTGCCGACGCGCAGCTGCGTGGGGGCATCTTTCATCAGGTTCTCGATTATGTCGTGGTCCATCTCGGGCTTGACACGGATGCAGAGCTCGTTGGCCCACATCCAGTAGTAGCGGGGCATCTCCATAACGACGGCGTCGCTCCATGTCTGATAGTCGGAGTAGCGCACCGGGACCAACGCTGCTCCAAGAGGCTTGACAAACTGTGAGTCAGCGAGAATAAAGTCGCGGTTGAGATAGTCTTTAAGCTCTTTGCCGTAGCGCTTGGTAAATAAATTGTTGTTTAGAAGTATCTTACCTTCCTTTAGCATCTCGGCGAGCTCTTCAGGCGTTTCGCCGTTGACGCCCGTGAAGCGGAACACTCGCACGAAATCGGGTGTAACCATGCGGCGAAGCACGTAGGTGTCGCTGCTCATCGTGTCGCCGTCGGCGATATATGTCACCGACATTCCGGAGTTGGAGCCGTTGTAGGGGTAGGAGTTCTGCGACCAGCTGACGGCCTCGATTTCGGGGCGGCGGCGAAGACGCTCGAGAAGTTCGACATGGTCGTTGATTTTATCGTCTTCAGTCTGGTCGGGGATATATTCGGGACTCTTCACATTGACTTCGGGGACGGAAATCAGGTAGCAATGCTCGACGTCGAAGCCTCGCGGGAGAGTGCGGATCGATATATTGGTGTAGAAGAAGTCGACCACATACCAGAGCACCACGCTTACCACCAGCAGTTCGGCGGCGAGCCACAGGTTGGTGCGCCACTCGTTGCGTATCTGAGTAAATAGTTTCTTATTCATCGTTGAGTTGATTGTGATTTATGATTGGGAGGTCGGTTAATTGGAGCGGCCGGACAGAGCGTTGACCAGACCGGTGCGCGCGGCGTTGAAGGCCGGCAGCCCGCTGCTGAGCAGATTGAGTATGAAGCAGAAGAGCATAGCCCAGCCGAACGTAGACCAGTGGAGAAGTATCGAGGTGTCGACGGCCGGCGGATTGAGCGTCTGCGAGTAGGGCTGCGCAAATATCAGACTGTTGCAGAGAAATGCGAAAACTACGCTCATCAGCAATCCGAGCACGCCGGCTATCAGCGTGATGCCGAGATTTTCCACAATCAGGTCGATGATGATGCGGCTGCGCGTGCAGCCGAACGAGCGGCGGACGCCGATTTCGGCCGTGCGCTGTTTCAGGCGGCTCTGAGTCATAGAGCTGAGGTTGATGGCCGGGACTATAAGCAGAATGAGGAACACGATGGCGCGCTGGCGGCGTGCGGCCGGCAGGTCGGGCTCCACGTTGGCGGCCAAAGCTATGGCAGAGGTTTCCTGGTCGTAAGGACGGTTGCGCGATACTACGAGCCATCCCTGATCTTTGAGCATTTCCTCATAGCGGTCGTGGGCTTTTTCGTATTCCTCGCGTATGGCCGGGAAGTCGCTGCGGTCGCGGGCAAGGAGCGTCACGCGCAGATAGCCGTGGATGGAGGACCATGTTTCATCAAACGACGATGTGGCCGACAGATTGGGCCATGCCTGGGCGTAGGCGTGGTCGGCAAGGGTCGATACGTCTTTCACCACGCCCGACACCTTGAA
>CAYUYQ010000154.1:2217-5043 GCA_964449335.1 uncultured Bacteroides sp.
GCGGTGGCGCACTCGGGCGTTTCGAGCGAGAGGAGCATTTCCTTGGCCGTCTGATAGCTCATAGGGCCGTTGGAGCCGTCGCCGTTCCACTCCTCGCGCGAGCTCGACAGCCAGTCGTAGTTGAGGAAGCGGTCGCGGTTGCTTTCGGGAGCGAAAGGAGCCGTCTGCACCTCCTGCATCATCACCACAATCATAATGAGGAAAATCGAGAGGGCCGTACCGGCAATGGTCACTATGCCTAGCACCGGCTGTTGTTTCATCTGAAACCAAGCCGATCGAAATATTGTTTTCAGTTTCATTGATTCGTCGAAATTGAGTGAGTTTGGAATGGCGGTGGATTACTGGACCTGGCGGCCGTCGAGGAATCGGATTATGCGGTCGGTCTGGCGGGCCTGCTCCTCGTTGTGGGTCACCATGACGATGGTGCAGCCGTCTTCTTTATTGAGGCGGTGGAGCATTTCCATCACTTCGGCACCCATCTTCGAGTCGAGGTTACCGGTAGGTTCGTCGGCAAGGATTATTTCGGGTGTTCCGATGATGGCGCGGGCTATGGCCACGCGCTGACACTGACCGCCGGAAAGCTGTCCGGGCATGTGGCGCATGCGGTGGGCGAGGCCTACGCGTTCAAGCACCTGCCGGGCCCGGTCGGCGCGCTCTTTTTCGCTGACGCCTTTGCGGTAGATGAGGGGAAGTTCGACGTTGTCGGTCACGTTGAGCGACGGAATCAGGTGGAAGCTCTGGAACACAAAACCCAGATAGTGGTTGCGGAACGATGCGAGAGCCGAGTCACTCATTCCCGTGGTGGTTTTTCCGTCGATTTCAACGGTGCCCGATGTCGGGGAGTCGAGCAGACCGATGATGTTGAGCAGCGTCGACTTTCCGCAGCCCGACGGGCCCATGATGCTGACAAATTCGCCTTTTTCGATGCTGATGTTGACGTTTTCCAATGCAAGGGTTTCAACCTCGTTTGTGCGGTAAATCTTGTTTACGCCTTTGACATTAATGATTGCCATGGTGATTCTTACTGTTTGAAATGGTTTATTGTAATGTGATTATTTTATCGGAGTTTAAGATGGGAATTGGTGCGGTAGTCGCTCATATCGGAGGTAACCACCTTTTCGCCGGGGTTGATGCCGCTGACAACCTCGACAAATTCGTAGTTGCTGTCGCCCAGACGGACGTTGCGTTTCTCGAGACGGCTGTCGGAGGTCTGCACAAACATCTCGTAGGAGCCGGGGCCTTTATAGTAGGGGCCGTTGGCTATGCGCACCACATCGTCGTGGACGTCGCACATCACATAGACATCCGTCTTCAGGCCGGAGCGCAGGCGAGGATAGTCGTCGCGGTCGAGCTTGACCGAGAAGGCCATCACGCCGTTGGTCGAGAGGGGAGTGACGTTGGTGATGACGCCGCGCAGGGTTTCCTTGCCGATGCGCACCACGGCCGGAGCGCCCACCACTACGCGGTCGCCGTAGCTGTCGGCAATCTCGCCGTCGATTTTGAAGTGGCTCAGGTCGGCAATGACGGCCACGCGTTCGCCCTGGGCAATCTGCTGGCCGATCTGGTCGTTGATATAGGTGAGTGTGGCCGTGCGGGGAGCTTTGATCTTGGCGTCTTCAAACGTGCGCATGGTTTCGGCAAGATTACGCTCGAAAATCGAGAGCTCGAGGGACATCATCTGCTCCTCGGCGTCGCGGACGCTGCGCTCGTTGACGAGCTGTTTGCGGAGTTGTTCGAGCTCGAGGCGGGTGGTCTCGTAGGCGAGCTTGGCTTCGCGCACCTTGTCGCCCGTGCCCGAGCCGAGGCTGTCGAGGCGCTGCTCGTTGACCACTTCGGCGGCGAGGCGGTTGACCGACATCTCTTTGACGCGAATCTGCATGTCGAGGTTGGTCATGAAGGTGTTGTTGTTGAGCTTGAGTTTTTCGAGTTCGTAGCGTTTCATCTCGCGTTCGTCCTGAATTCGCTTCAGTTCGGTCTCGGCCGAAAGGAGGTCGAGGCGGAGAAGGGGCGTGCCGGTCGACACGCTGTCACCGGCCTTGCTGTAGACCTCGACGATTTTCGTAGCGATAGGCGAGTTGATGATTTCTTCGAAAGCGGGTGACACTTTGCCCGATGCGTTGACCGACGTCTCGATTGTCCCGCGGTCGGCGGTGCAAATCTTCAGGTCGCTGGCTTTGACACCGCTCTGCATCACCACTGTCAGCACAACGATGACAGCAACGATTGCCGCACCGATAAAGGTAAGGCGAATAATGCGTCGGCGCTTCTGCTGTTGGATAAATTCTTTGGATATTTCTCTGTCCATAGCTTTATGTGAAATTTTATTGGTTTTCGTTCACGTCTATATGACACATAAAGCATGCCAAACGTTACATTAATTCGTAAATCGTTGGGTAGTAGTCGATTTACTGTTTAGCGAAAGTGTCCGAAAACGGACACTTTTACGAAAACGGACACTTTATCGCGGACAATTCAGACAATTCGGACGGGTCAGACACGTCCGACGAGCCATTTCCCCAATCTCAGAAACCAATCGCAGGCCCTCCCAGGGCTGTGAGCGCCCGGAGAGCGCGATGCTGTCGTAACCTCAGACGCAGCGGCGGAGCTGCAAGTCTGAGGTGCTCTGATGTAGAGATAATAGGAGTCCCCGGCGGGGACGACGCCGTGCATCACTTTATTTGAAGTGTCATTACCCACAGCGTCGCCTCTCCGAGGCTCCCTGCCCTCAGTTTCGTAGGTTTCTCCGGGTTCACCGCTCCGCGGCTACACCTGGAGCTACAACAGCGTCGCACCTCCGGCGCTCCCGGGGACTGCGGTGGTGTTTCG
>CAYUYQ010000155.1:0-5019 GCA_964449335.1 uncultured Bacteroides sp.
GAACAATATTTCTTCCATCTCTGTTCGGCACATCTCCCATTTCTCAGGCAATTCCTTTAGCGAGCAAAGTAGTATGTGCACCTTGTCGGTCAGCGCTTCCCCGCTTTCACGATCCACAAGCATCACATCCCTCACCAACTTGGGCGACATATGGCTGAAGTTGAAGTCGGTGACGGCTACAGCAAAGACTGGTGCGAGATTATAATCCCATCCGGCCTTCCCTTGGCCTGCGACCATTTTGCATGCATAGAAGGTAATTCTTTCTTCAAATGGAGGAGTGTAGATGTTCTGCATCTCCAGTATGAAATGATGGTCAGTATCTTCAGCAATCTCCTTATCTATTTGATAAGACGGAAAGAAGGAAGATTCAGAACGATTGACGGCAGAAGTGCAGTAGACATCGTATACTATTCGTTTGCCGTCTTCTTCCTGCGGAAGAATTTCCTTATCATGATACGTCACATCAGAGACCACCAGCTTTCCCTTGAAAAGGATGTTTAGGAATTTTATCAAGGCATCCTTGTTGTCCGGGCTTCCGAATACATGTTTGAATCCAAAGTCAGTCTGGATGTTGATGTATTCCGTCTCCGGATGTAAGCGCTTTCGCTTATTGCTGTCGATCCTGTCTGCCATATCTTTAAAGAATTATCTATAACGCAAAGATAGTGGTTTTTTATTAAAATTCCAAAATTTAAGCATGTAAAATTCAATGTAAAAATCCAATACTGTCTTGATTCATATTAACAATTTACAAAATAATATGGAGAAAGGAGGGATTTGTTGTGCAGGTGGATGATTTTGGAAGTTGAAGATGTTGACAGTCAATAATGTGGCAGGGGTGATTATCTCTTACGGAGAGATACCCAAAGATGACAGCCCTTTCTTCCCCCTGCGAGGGAGGGCAAAAGCCACCGGAACTCCTGCCTCTTGATTCCCCCTTACAAGGGGTTTAGGGGGCTCACTTAGCCTTATAAATCAACATAATATTAACCTATACAAAATTTTCATTCATGAAAAAATTCTTACTAACCCTTGGGGTCGCTTTTGCTACTCTAACCGGTTTCGCAGGAGAAAAAATTCTGTATCAACAGAATTTCGAAACCGTAAATATACCTGCTGATGCAGGATGGTCTTATCCTCAAACTATGACTATCGAACAGTCGGGGGATGTGCATTATCTTTTGCTTTCACAAGGTCAGCAAAATCAACGTACAGCTCAGGTGAAATGGGGCTCGGACATTTATTATAAAGATTCAGATTCAAAAGAATCGGTTCTGGAGAATGGAACTTATATAATGAGTTTTGATTTCAATATAGTAGCTGGATCGAATAATGAATATAACGGAGCCATAACAGTTTTTACCAATCATACACCTGTTGCGAATCAACCATTTAGAGCTCCCTGGTCACCAGCAGGATATTGGCAAAACTTTATTTTCGATATGTCACAGAAAACCAATGGGACAACTTTTGTTGTCAATGGTGGTACTATAGATAATAATGATGGTACATATTCAATAGATTACACAGGAGCTAAACAATTCCCTATAAATACGTGGTACACCGTAAAATTAGAGGTTAATACGGTTTCTCGCGAAGTAAAGTACACTCTTACTGAGTATGGAGCTACAATACCATTAGAACAAGGTACGATGGTTGTTCCTGAAACCAATATAAAAGATGGAAGTGCTATTTCTATGTTGGCTGAAGGTTTTCATATCGACATGGCTCGTTATCAGTCAAAACTGGCAATTAATAATATTAAAATTTTCGTAGAATCTGATGAGGACGTGGCAAACAAACCGAGTATAGCTCTTACTGGGCTTGGTACGTTGAATAACGTTGAAAATCTCAATGCACGTACATATACCATTTCTTTCGGGGATGGCGAAACTTTACATGTTACAGGAACAGATGGGAAAACGACCGAAGTCTCTTACTCATCCTGCAACGGAAGCTATGTCTATGAAACGGAAACATCAGGTACCCTAACAGCTTGGACTACATTTGGAAGTGCCACTTCAGAAGAAAATGAAGAAACAGTGGAATGTAATCCAGTAGTTCTTCCGGAAGCAGTTGCAACCATTACTGGTATAACAGAAGGTTTAGGTAAAACTTATACTCTTTCAGCTGATAATTCAAATGTTCTTTTGACACCGGAAATTTCATTTAGCTATGAGTTTACTGATAAAAATGGCAAGAAGACAGAAGGTACCGGCAATACGGTTACCGTAAACGAACAAGGCACTCTAAAAGTTACAACAAGTGCTAAAGGTTACCAGTCATCTACAACAAATATAGATAACAGTATTTATTACGCTGTCAAAAAAATATGGGACTTCGCACGTATGGATGATGAGGAAGCGACAGCTGCAGGATTCCCAGTTGATAACTACTCAACCCTTCATTCTTACAACACAAGTGGATTTGACAATTGGACGGCACGCCAGCGCCTTTGGTATAAAAACACAGAAGGAGCTACTATTAAACCATTTGGTTACGATAACAATGATGATTCAAAGGTGCTTTATTACGCAGAAATTGATGCAACTGCAAACTCTACCGGCGATCTATTCACTGATGGCATCAAAGTTTTTGCAGGTAAAAGAGTAACTTTCATGAAACATATCGGTTTGCTTACAAATGATAGCAAAGCGACTATAGGTGTCCAAAATCTTGAAGAAAATGACCTTGTAGTAGTTAATGCTATTAGTGATTATGGCACCGACTCTAATCACCCGGTATGCGCTAATGATGATGAATATTATGCTCTCCTTGCAGGTGTTGATCATTTCTATGACGCTGCTCATGGCACTAAAGGTGAAGATGGTAAGTATACAATTTCATACTCTATAGCAGCAGTCAATACCATTGCTACTAAAGTTTCTGTATATACAAAAGTTGACCTTTCTGAGGATCTTTCTTACACTCTTAATTATGTAGATGCAGAAGGCAATATTCTTCAGACAGAAAATGGAGCCGGCAAGTTTGGTGATGCAATAATACTTTCAGACGAAGCTATCATTCCATTTATCACAAAAGATGGCGTGAAGTACAAATATGAAAGTAATGATGTAGCTGATAAGACAGTCTCTGTCGTAGGAACAACTGTAACTCTCAAATACTATCCAGTAGCTGATTACACTATCAACTATGTAGTAAAAGAAGGAGACAACGTAGTAAATCTCAAGACTGTCACTAAGAATGATGTGAAAGTTGGTTCTGAAATCAAGCTTTCCGATGCAGATATGGCATCCATTGAAGATAATAATGGTCTGACATACGAATACGTAAGCAATGACTTAGGCGAAGCAGGCAAGACTGTTTCTATCGACGGCAAGACAGTTGTAACTCTGACATACCAACATAAGACTGATGGATACGTTCTTAAATATGTAGTTGGAGAAGGTAAAGACGCAATAACTATCAGAACTCTTAATCTTTCCGGTCATGAAGGATCAGCTATAGAAATTACTGCTGAACAAAAAGCGCCAATCGTATATGAAAATTTGAAATATGTATATGCGGGCGATGGAAAAGAATCTGATGGCCTAACTTTGAAAGCTGATGAAGTTATTACTATCGTTCTTAAATATAAGAATCTCACAGCAGACTATACCCTAAACTATGTAATCGACGGAGGAGAAAGCTTCAAGAAAGAGACTAAGACAGGCAACGTAGGGGAAGTTATCACACTTAAAGACACAGATAAGGGTAATTACATTGATGAAGCTACCGGATTGGTTTATAAGTACGCTGGCGACAATGCTACTGCTGAGACCGTCGTAACAGAAGATGGAAAGACTGTAGTTACAATTACATACAAGAATCTCACCAACACTTACACTCTTGAATATGTTGCTAACGGTAAGACCCTTAAGACTTATTCTAATAACGTTGGCAATGTCGGAGCTCCAATCGAAATCGCCGAAGGTGAGAAAGAACCAATTATTGGTGAAGACGGTCTGACTTACGTTTACGAAAGCGATAATTCAGAAGGTAAGAAAGTGACTGTAGAAGGGACTACCGTTACACTCACGTATAAGAACCTAAAGGCTAATTATACTATCGTTTATAAGGACGGCGACACTGAAATTAAGAAGGTGACAAAAGAAGGTAATGTTGGAGCTGCTATCAATCTTTCTAACGCAGATATTGCGCCGTTCAAGTCAGGCAATGCAACATATAGGCGTATCAGCGATGATGCTGAAGGCAAGAAAGTAACTGAAGAGGGTACGGTAGTGACCATCAGTTGCAAGAAGACACAGGGTTATGTTCTCCATTTTGTCGATGTGGAGGCCGAAGACGACCATGTAATAAAAGACCCCGTTGAAATCCCTGCAACTGTAGGTTCTAAGATTGTTGTTCCGGATGAGCACAAGCAAGAATTCGTATGCAAAGAACACGGTGTATTATTCCAATACGACAGCGATGATTCAGAAGATAAGACTGTCTCTGAAGAATCTGATATCGTCACGGTTAAATGCAAGGCTGTGAAGGCTGATTACACACTCAATTATGTAGTGGACGGTAAGTCAATCAAGACAGAGACAAGAACCGGAAGGGTCGGTGATACTATAGAGGTTGCTCCTGAGGATCTTGGAGACATCACAGATGAAGACGGCAATTCATTCATCTTTACAGGAGAGGCTCCTGAAAAGACAAAAGTGGCCCTTGATGGCTCTACAATGGTGACTATCAAATACAAACAGGACAAACTTGCAGCTATTGATGCTATCGCAGACAGTGAATCTGTAAAGGTTTACGATCTCAATGGCCACTATGTTGCAGACGAGGTTGAAGGTCTGAAAGCCGGCATCTACATTATCCGCAAGGGTAATACAGCGAAGAAGGTAATCATCCGCTAATTTACATCCATATTGAAATGAAGGGACGCCCCACACTCGGAGCGTCCCTTTTTCGTGTGCATATCCCATTGCCATTTGAGGCGGACGCTTGAGCCTAGCGTCCTTGCCATGACTGAAAATATAATCTGAAAAATTTGGTAAATATTTGCAT
>CAYUYQ010000156.1:0-4969 GCA_964449335.1 uncultured Bacteroides sp.
GCGAGCGACGAGAGCGTTTCGGGGAAGTAGATGGGGCCGCGCACGGTTTTGCCTGTCGCCGCCTGCATAGCCACGGGGTTGAATCCGGTAAATGTGTAGGTCAGGGCACCGTTGACCGTCGGAACGGCAAACGAGGTGATGAATCGCTCATTGTTTTCAGCCTCCTGCACCGTACCGCCTTGCTCACCTTCTGCGGTGTACTTGGCCGGTGAATAGACCGTAGCGTTGGGGAACACGTATTCGCGCTGTCCGAGGCCTGAGAAACGGATGCCCGTAACGTTGACGCCGGAGCCTTCATAGCCGTTAAAGTCAAACTCAAAGGTGGCTTTGGCCGCCGCAGGGGTGATGAAGAGCGTGGCTTCCTGCATATACTCCACTACGAGCGTACCGTTGTCGGCCGACCCGCTCTCGCCTACCATCGTGGCCTTGCTCTTGTCGGTCACGAGGCGGAATTTTTCGGTCATCGGCAGATGGGAGCCCGGAGTGGCAAACATCGAACCGCTCGTAGCCTCAGCCGTATAGCCGGCCGTCCAGCCGTCGAGGGCTGCGCGCAGGCCATCGTATTCGCCATTCACTTTGAACGAATCAAACCATTGACTCACGGTTGCGAAGGTCTGCGAGCTGACTCCTACCGGCAGCGGAAGCGCGGCTTCGTTGGCAATCAGATAGACGTAGATGCGCTCGTTTGACTCAGCGGGAAACACGAGATTGTCGTATTTCGGGACATAACTGTGGTCAATCAGCTCCATTTGCACCATGCGGTTACCTCTGACGGTCTTTCCATCGGGAGCAAACAGCAGCACGCGCAGCGTAGCCATTTCCTCGAAATCGCCCTCGGGAAGCGACACGAAATCGTCGGGCCCGTTGTCGGCACGCGAGCGGGAATCGCCCTCGGTGCTGAGCGTCACGTTGAGGCGCAGCGAAAGGCGGTCGGTGCTCGTGTCGGTCGCAGGCTCGTCGGCTCCCGAGCAGGCCGGGAGCACGGCGGCAGCAGCCAGAGCCGCGGCGCAGGCCAGCGTTTTCAGCAGTGATGATTTACCGAACGCACGCATCATAATTCAGCCGAGTTTAGACGTACTTCCCAGTCGTTGACCTTGATGTAGGCCGATATCCAGACGTTGTCGTTGAGGAACAGGACCATATCCCAGTGGTGTTCGCGGTCGAGATATTCCTGGGCGGGCATCGACTCGTAGCGAAGGCTCTTATAGAGCAGCAGATAGTTGACCAGAGGGATAGACAGCACGGGCTGACCGGTGTTGACGTTGGTGATGACCAGTCGGGCTCCGCTGCGGTTGATGAATCGTGAGGTCGAGAACTCGGCGAACGCCAGAACAGCCTCCTGGCCCTCGTCGCTTTCGCCCGACGCGACCTGCCCCGTGGCCCACGGATTGTAGGTGATGCCCTGCGGGGTGGGAATCACGTCGTTGTTCCAGCCGAGGAGGGTATTGTTGTCGATTATTTCAAATTTGAAATCGTCGGGATTGACCGGAGTGAGGTTGGTGTTCTGGAGGAGAATGCGGATTGAGTTGGTGTCGCGCATCATGTAGACGGTACCGGCCTCGTAGTCCGTAGAATTGGGATTTACGGTCAGGTCAAGATCGCCGTAGAAGAGCGGGTGCAGGTCTTTGCCCGGATCGGCGTCGATGCAGTTCTCATTCATGCTCACAGCGAGCTGAGAGAGCTGCGAACCTACGGTCGGCTCGTTGACGAAGTGAAACGACGGTTTATCGCATGCCATGCCGCCATAGGCCACAAAGTGATACTTTGCTGCAGGCAGATCGAGAGTCATACGATAATTCTCATCGGCAAGCACTGACGAGGTTTCGGTGCGAGTCTCTACGAGACGTCCCTGAGCGTCGTAGACAAGCAGGGTCAGGCAGTCGACCTGCGAAGGGAAGGCGTTGGCAAACTCCATATTGTAGTCGTAGACGAAACGGAGCACCACGCCCTGCGGACACGGATCGAGATCGTCGTTGATCAGGGAGCTGCAGCCCGTCAATCCGGTCAAAGCTACCAGACCGATGGCTGCCGACCGAACGGCTGTGAGTATATTGCGCTTGAGATTATACATCTGGGATGATTGTGGTAATGATTGTTGTTAATGTTTCGGGGAGAGAGCCGGGAAGTCGGAGTTGCCCCTCCATAGGAGGATGTCCGACGGCGTAGCTTAGGAGTGGTGGTCTCCTGACCGCCACCCCCGAGGCGGAGGTGAGTCCGCCGGGGGCGGGGTGTTATCAGAATTGGATGCTGTTGAGGCGAACAGCCCAGGGCACGATAGTCACGCGGACGTCGAGGTAGATAAGGTCTGATTCGTCAGGCGTGCCGGGCTTGGGCTTGTCGGGGTCATTGTCGGGCAGACGCGGGTGGCCGAGGCGAGAAATCTTGTCAACCGAGAGCTTGTAGACATTGTTGCGCACTACGTCGAATTCCATTTTGCCCATTACGCCGGCAATACCGTTGTCGTTATGACGGTTCCAGTAGTAATAGTAGCAGTAGTAACCGGGAGTGCCATTATCCTCAATCGCACTCTGGTAGATAGCGACACCGTTATCGGTCACTCTCTTACGGAAAGTCTTGAGAGTGGCGGGGACTGTGCCTTCTTCGGTCTCTACAGGTTTTTCTTCACCGTTCCACTGATTCCATGCATAGTCAGCGCTGGCTTCATACTTAGCCTGCTCACCTTCCATACCCAGTCGGGGATCGTTGATATCCGCTTTTGTACCATCAGGCATCACATATTTGTTGCCGGCAGGTATAGGTCCGTCGCCGAACACAACCTTATAGAGACTGTTGGAGCGGTTGATTTCAAAGTCCTTTGTCACGGTATTGTAGGTGATTGCAGCCTGGATAGCAGCCTGACGCATTGTGCGCCAGCCCATATAAAGGTTGCCGCTATAGTAGTAGAGAATGGGGTCGGTATGCGAGTTGCCGTTGATGGTCATTGTCTTGCCGTTGTAGGTAAACTCTTTGCCATTAAGACAGTTCAGAAGATTCTGATAGTTGCCCTTAGCCCAATCTTCTTCGGGATAAGCATCTGAACCATTGACGAATTTATCAGAACCGAGAATACGGCCGCGGAAAATCACACCGGTAGAGATGCCGTTGACCTGATTAGCCTCAGGGTCGGGAATAACGTTCTCAGTCACATATCGCCATATCTTATAGTCGCCATGAAGATTAGCGTCAAAATCCGGATTACCCTCACCTTTATAATTATCGTCCTGACCATTAAGAACATCGTCAATCGAAACGACATCCCAACGGGTAACCGAAGTCACAGCCTCGTTGTTGAACTGACCGTTGTCCTCAAAGAACGGGTAGTTGAAATATTTCGAGAAATCATTTTCAAGAGTGATGTCGTTATACATTTTTGCGTTGGGGCCAACTACAAAGTTACCGTTGGAGTACTCGCCGGTCTCGGGGTTGCGTGTCCAGGGCTTTTCAGCGCCGCAATAGGTATAATCAACCATCTGTCCGGTGGGGCTGACGCGAGGTATATAGTAGAAGCTGTTGGCCATATTGACCAGACACATCTTCTGGAGCTTCACATTGATGAGCGGCGAGGGGTTGGGATTGGGGTTGCCGTCGGGGAGCGTCTCGCCGTTGGGGGTTCCGTCGGCTTTGAGGGCATAGAGAGCGGTATAGGTGTTCTTGCCTAAGGGCGAGCCGTCGCGGAAGTCGAAACGGGCTACCGAGCGCTCAACTCTGACTGAGCCGCGCTCGGCATTCTGATTCTTTGAGTTGTCGACATTGCTCGCAGGGTTATCATCGGAAAGATGGAAAGCCTTCTCTGCGGTGTTATGGTTTTCCCAGTAGATTTCCTTAGCCGGCAGCGCGCGGATGGCGAGGCTCTCATTGTTCATCAGGAATGAGTTGCTGCCCCAGATTCCAACGTTGAAATCAGGTGAAGTCTGGCTTCCCTGAGTGACGTTGCAGACTTCGTTAAGCCAAAATGTATCGCCCGTACCGACTTTGCGGTTATCAATACCGGTAGTGAAGAGGGCGATAAGATTTTTGGTAGGATTACAGAACACAAATACATAGACGAGAGGCTCGCCGGCGATTCCAGCATTCTCCAGCTCAGAATAGAGCGAGTGGATATTGGTTTTCTGCACGCGGGCGGTAGCACGATACTGCTTGCTGCTGCTCGTCTCAAGGGCCGCGATGCGGTTGTTCTGAACCTCGCTTGCAGCAATAAAGCCGAATTTGGGAAGATTAGAGTTTACATCCTGAGCTGAGGCAAGTACGATAAGAGCGCTGCTGACGGTGTTTTCGTAGTCCTGACCCACTTCCGTACCGCCTGACGACGAACCGTTGTTGTTCGTGACGCTGCGGGAGCCCCGACCACCGTCGGGCATCTGGATGTCTACACCCATGTAAAAGCCTTCGCCATTATCGTCGGGAAGGGTGGGTTCGGGCTCGGCACCGAACTTGTCAGAGCTGCAGGCACACATCATAGCGCCGGCAAGCAGGCTGAATAACGCTGTTTTAAGGTTTTTCATCATTGTAATTATGTGTCGTGATTGTTTATTATTTTTCTGTTGAAATCATGCCGTTGTTGAAGTCCTCGATTTCCTGGATTTGCTTGAGGGCGTCGGGGGCGTTGGCCACGCGCAGGCGGGCGGCCTGGCCGAGGAGTTCTTTGGCCTTGTCGTAGTTGCCCTGAAGAGCAGCGAGGATGCCACGGGCGTAGACTGCGTCGGCTCCGTCGCCGGCTTTGGCCAGATAGCGGGCAGCCGTCTCGTAGGTGCGGGCCTGCATTGCGGCATTGGCGGCGTTGAGGTTGGCTATCTCGCTGTCGGGATACATGCGGGCCGCTGTCTCAAACACGTAGTCGTATTCTTCGCTGCCCGGTTCGAGAGTCTTGGCTGCGAGGAAGAACTCGTTGAGGCTCAGGTTCTGCGGTTTCGTGCGGACGAGCTTCAGGATTTCCTGCGGGTCGCTGTAGGAGCGGATCGTGTAGGCAATC
>CAYUYQ010000157.1:0-4926 GCA_964449335.1 uncultured Bacteroides sp.
CCTGATGATGGAGAAACAGCACAACCGCGGCCAGGAAGGCGCCGGTGTGGGTGTGGTGAAACTGAGGGCGTTGCCCGGCACGGAATATGTGTGGCGCGAGCGCGCACTCGGCACACAGGCCATCCAGGAGATATTTTCGCATATATTTCCACGTCTGGCAGCCGAAGATGTGGATCACCGTCCGGTTGAGGAGGTCGAGGAATGTGCGCCGTTTGTAGGCGAAATCTATATGGGCCATCTGCGCTACAGCACCACAGGCCGTTCGGGATTGAGCTACGTCCACCCGTTTCTGCGCCGCAACAATTGGCGCTCGCGCAATCTGCTGATGTGCGGCAATTTCAACATGACCAATGTCGACGAAATATTTCAGTCGGTAGTGGAGCGCGGTCAGCATCCGCGCCTCTACAGCGACACTATCGTGATACTCGAACAGCTCGGTTACGCCCTCGACCGTGAGAATCACCGCATCTACCGCCGCTACCGCGACGAGCTTGAGGAACCGGCGCTGACCCGCCGCATCGAGGACGAGATTGACCTTACCACGGTGCTCCGTTCGTGCGCTCCGAGCTGGGATGGCGGATTCGCTATGTGCGGGGCCACGGGGTCGGGCGACATGTTTGTGGTGCGTGACCGCCACGGAATCCGTCCGGCGTTCTACTATGTCGACGATGAGATTGTGGTTGTGGCCTCTGAGCGCCCGGTAATCCAGACGGTGATGGACGTGCCGTTGGAGTCTGTCATGGAGCTGATGCCCGGCGAGGCGATAATGGTCAATAACCGTGCGGAGGTGAAAGTGGAGCAGATTCTCGAGCCGGGACGCAACGAGCGATGCTCGTTTGAACGCATTTATTTCTCGCGCGGAAGCGATGCCGACATATATCACGAGCGTAAGGAGTTGGGACGCTTACTTGTTCCGCAGATTCTGCGTGCTATCGACAATGACCCCGACAATACGGTGTTCTCGTTCATACCCAACACGGCTGAAGTGGCTTTCATGGGAATGATACGCGGCCTCGAACAGCATCTCGACGCCCAGCGACTGGAGCAGATTGCTGAACTTTGCCGCACGGGCCGGGCCACCGAGGAGCGGCTGCGCGCAATCATGAAGCGCAAAATCCGTGAGGAAAAGGTGGCTATCAAGGATATCAAGCTGCGTACATTCATAGCCGAAGGCGATACGCGCAATGATCTGGCGGCCCATGTCTACGACGTGACCTACGGATGCGTGCGGCCGGGAGTAGACCGGCTTGTGGTAATCGACGATTCAATCGTGCGCGGCACTACGCTGAAGCAGAGCATCCTCAGCATCCTCAGCCGTCTCAATCCGCGTAAGATAGTGGTCGTTTCGTCGTCGCCACAGGTGCGTTATCCCGACTGCTACGGCATCGACATGAGTCGTATGAGCGAGTTTATTGCCTTTAAGGCAGCCGTGTCGTTGCTCCGGAAATCAGGTCGTGAAGACTTGCTGCGCGAGGTCTACGACCGTTGCCGCGAGGAGCTACGCAAGCCTGCAGCCGAGCAAGTCAACTGCGTCAGAGCAATCTACGAGCCGTTTACCGATGAGGAGATTTCGGCCGAAATAGCGCGGCTGCTGAGACCCGATGACTGCTGCGCCGATGTCGAGATAGTCTATCAGACACTTGAAAACATGCACCGCGCTATTCCCGGTCATCCCGGCGACTGGTATTTCTCAGGTGATTATCCCACACCGGGAGGCACGCGCCTTGTGAACCGCGCCTACGTAAACTTCTACGAAGGGGCCGTAGACCGCCGCTGACGTCGGCTCACCGGAGCTGAAGCGGGGTGCTCGCTTTGACCTCAAAATTGCCGGTGAGGCGGATGTCGTCGGACGACGCCCCGACCATCACGGTGAACGTGCCGGGTTCCACTACGAAGTGCATATCCTTGTTGAGCAGGCCGAGGTCTTCGGGGGTCAGCGTGAACGTTACTTCGCGGGTTTCTCCCGGATTGAGCGTGATTCGCTCGAATCCACGGAGGGTCTTGACGTAGGTCGATACGGAGCTCACATCGTCGCGCAGATAGAGCTGCACGACTTCGTCGCCTTTGCGGTCGCCGGTGTTGGTGACGGTGCAACTCACCGTCGTGTTAGCGCCGGGGCCGTCGCCGCTGCGGCTGATGCGCAGGTCGGAATAGTCAAAATCAGTATAGCTCAGACCGTAGCCGAAGGGATAGAGGGCATGGGCCACGCGCACGATGCCGTTGGAGTCAGAGCCCGGTTTGAACGGGAATGCGAACGGTATCTGTCCGACAGATTTAGGAAACGTCACAGCCAGTCGGCCGCCGGGATTGTAATCGCCGAAAAGCACCTGAGCCACGGCGTCGCCCATAAATTCGCCCGGGAACCAGGCGTGGATTATCGCCGGAACGTATTTGTCGGCCCAGTTGATTGTCGCGGCGCGACCGTCGACCATCACGAGTACGACCGGTGTGCCCGTAGCATAGACGGCCTCGAGCAATTTCTGCTGGCGCCCGGCCAGATCAAGCGATGTGCGCGAATAGGCCTCGCGAACGGTGCGCTCATTGCCGCCGAGCACCATGACGGCAACCTCGCTGTCGCGGGCCAGGGCTACAGCTTCGTCGATTGCGGCCTGTTCGGCCGAGTCAAGCGGCACATCATATAGCTCCGATTCGGGGAAATAGCGGTCGATAATCTCACATCCTTTGGCGTATCTCACTTCGGCATCGGGGAGATATTCGGCTATACCCTGATAGACGGTCTTTATCGGCGGGTTGGCAGGACCGTAGCGGCATACGAGATATTTTGATTCGTCGGCGTTGGGGCCGATTACGGCTACTTTCTTCAGGTTCTTCGACAGCGGAAGAGTCTTTTCGCTGTTTTTCAGCAGTACGATAGATTCGAGAGCTGCGCGCAGCGACACATCTTGATGCTCGCGGCTGTGTACGGTCGATTCGACCGCGCCGACATCGCCTTTATATGGATTGTCAAACAGTCCGAGCTCGAATTTCACCCGAAGGACGTCGCGCACGCGGCTGTCAAGCATCTGCTGTGTGACTTTACCCTCTTTTACGGCCTGACGCAGCGGCATGATGAAATCCTCGGGCGGAGTGAAGTTTGTGCGCACATTGAGACCGGCATTGATGGCCTGGGCTGCACCGTCGACGGCATCCTCGGCCACACGGTGCTTGCTGTGGAGAAACTCTACAGCCTCGCTGTCGGACACCACATAGCCTTTAAATCCCCAGCGGTTGCGCAGGATTTCGGTCAGAAATGTGTAGCTCCCCGTAATCGGTTCGCCGTCGTAGTCGTTGTAGGAGCTCATCACGCCCCTCACTCCGGCGTCCATCACCGCTTTGCGAAACGGTTCGAGAAATATGGTGTGCATCTCTTTTGGAGCTACGTGAGGGTCGTTGCGAGTATCGCCGTCGCGGCCGCCGACCGGCACACTGTAGACGGCGAAGTGTTTCGGCGTGCTCACAAGCCCGCGGCTTTGCAAGCCGCGAATCATCTCCTTGCCGAGTTCGCCGGTGAGATACGGGTCTTCGCTATAGCACTCAACCACCCGGCCCCAGCGCGGATCGCGGCTGACGTCGAGCAGCGGGGCATAGATGTTGGTGTAGCCGAGAGCGTTCGCCTCCTCGGCCGTCACGCGGGCAATCTCAGCGATGAGCTGGCGATCCCATGTGCAACCCTGGCCACACTGGGCCGGAAACATTGTGGCGCGGTCGTGATTGAGGCCTCGGATGCCTTCGTTGGTGAAGTCGACCGGTATGCCGAGACGCGTCTCCTCTACGAACCATCGCTGAACGGCCTGACGGTTTTCGATCGACGTGCGGTAGGGATATGACAGTTTGCTGCCGAAAGAGCCGAGGCCGTTGGCCTGCTCGTCGATGTTGGCGATGCCGTCTTTCCACACTTCGTTTTTCCATGCGGGAGTGGGGAGCGAGTCGGAGAGCACTCGACCGGAGCCGTAGAGCGTGGCGAGCTGGCAGGTTTTTTCGTCGACGGTCATCTGGCGGAGAAGGTTGTCTACTCGGGCGTCGATGGGCGCCGTCGGATCTTCGTAAATGTCTTTTACTCCGTTTTTGTTGAAATCAATCCAGCCGTTGTGGTAGATTTTGGCCGGAGCGGCTGTCGCGCCGGCGATTGAGGCGATGGCAACGGCAGAAAGTAGCAAGATTCGGGTCATGGTTTGGATTTTTTTGCAAAGATAGCATCTTGGCCCGGCTTAAGCAAAAATCGTGTGTCGGGTACAAAATAGACGGGAGTGTGTCAGATAAGCGGGTTTTGACACACTCCCGTCTGTAGATTATCGGTTTTGCGGAAAAAAATCAGATACCGTTTTCGGAGAGGAATTTCAGGAATTCTTCTTCGGTCATGGCGCCGATTTTGGCGGCAACGGTGCCGTCGGCTTTCACAATCACGATGTTGGGGATTGACTGAACTTCGAATTTCTTGGCAAGTTCGGTGCACTGGTCAACATCGGCTGTGCAGAAACGAGCTTTTCCTGCGAGATCGGCAGCAACCTTGTGGTAGACGGGTTTGAACTGCTGGCAGGGACCGCACCATGTTGCGGAGAAGTCAATCACTACGGGCATATCGGCCGTGGGTGTGATTTCCGAGGTGGGAGTGAGCACGATTACGGGCTCATCGCTTTCAGGAGCTGCAGCCGGGTCGACGGTAGCTTCTTCGGTAGCCACGGAGTCGGTAGCGGTCGCTTCGGTCTTGGTGCTGTTGCTGCATGCCGAGCACATCAGGCCTACGGCGGCTATTGCAGCGAGGAAACGGTTGATTTTCATTTTATAATCAATGCTGGTTAGAGTTGCTTTTTTCAGGCGAGAGCACCGTTGGTTTTGCGTACGGCCTCGGCGCTCTTGGCGAAGAGCTCAGCCTCGGCTTCGTCGAGCTTGAATTCAACTACTTTCTCGATACCGTTGCGGCCGAGG
>CAYUYQ010000158.1:0-2271 GCA_964449335.1 uncultured Bacteroides sp.
CCATGATGAGGTCAACGTCGTCGGCAACTCCCTGAGCGTGGCACACGCCGCGGCCGCCGGGGCCGAACACGCCGATGCCGTGGGCTTCGTCGACCATCACGGAGGCGTTGTATTTCTTGGCGAGTTCGGTGATGGTCTTGACGTCGGCCACGTCGCCTTCCATCGAGAAGACGCTGTCGGTGACGATGAGTTTCACCTTATCGGGGTCGCACTTCTGGAGTTGCTTCTCGAGCGAAGCCATATCGTTGTGGCGATATTTGAGCGACTGCGAGAATGAGAGACGCCGGCCCTCGATGATTGAGGCGTGGTCCTGCTCGTCCCAGAGTATGTAGTCCTCGCGGCCGGTGAGAGCCGACACTACACCGAGGTTGACTTCAAATCCGGTCGAGTAAATCATTACGTCTTCCTTGCCCATATACTCGGCGATGGCGGCCTCAAGTTTCTTGTGGAGGTCGAGGGTGCCGTTGAGGAAGGGAGAACCGGCGCAGCCTGTGCCGTATTTGCGGGTTGCCTCGATGGCGGCTTCCTTGATGCGGGGGTCGTTGACGAGGCCCGTATAGCAGTTGGAGCCGAACATGAGGACTTTCTTTCCGTTGATAATCACTTCAGGGTCCTGCTCGCTCGAGATGGCGCGGAAATAGGGATAAACACCGGCGGCTTTGGCTTCCTGCGGCGCGGTATACTGTGAGAGTTTAGCTTGTAATAGCTTCATAGTTAAGAGAGTGAATGTTTAACTATCTGCTGATGTGATGATGGGAAAAATCCCCTTTCGGCATTGCAGGCTGCAAAGTTAATAAAAATCACCTAAATGAAATGTGAAAGTGCCGAAAAAAATGCACAAATCTGTCGAAATGTGCGTCGTTTGGTCGCCGGGCGGTTGCAAAGCGCCGCTTTCGGGCGGTGAAATGTGGCATAATGTCGGAGCGGCGCTGCCCGGCCGGTCAGCGCACCAGACGGTCCATCAGCCGCTCAAATGTGGCGTCGAGGTCGGCTGTCAGCCCCGGGTGGGGGGGCGATGTGCGCAGGCAGGCGCTGCGCATGGCCGTCAGCCATCGGAAGCGCTCCTCGGCGGGGAGCACGGCCATGGGGCCGGCCGTGGCGAGTCCGCGGGCCACGCCTGTGAATGTGGCCGTCTGTTCGGCAAGCAGGGCGGCGTCGGCCTGCGGCGCTACGGCTGCAAGACGCTTCGCGTCGATTACGATTTCGGCCCTTAGCCAGCGTCGGCGCTTGCACATCATTATCAGGCCGATGTTGAGCAGCTCGCCGCGCTCCACATCGGGCATCACACGGATGATTGCATATTCATATAGCAGCTTTTCTTGCATCGATGGCTGTCTTGGTGAATATCTGCGAATTGTCGCGGCGCAGGTTGAGAAATGTGAGATAGCCCTCCTTGACGTCGGCAGCTGTCAGGCCCAGGTCGGGACGCTCGGCCCACTCGTCGGGCACCTGCGCCACGATTTGGGCTATGCGGTCGGGCGTTATGGCGGCGCGCATCATCTCGTCGGCTTCCGCGAGACGCGAGGCGCGGTGGAGGAGTGCGTGGTCTTTTACGTAGGCAAACGGCGATAGGGCGGCTTTGGCCGGGTCGGTCCACGAGTGATGGAAATATAGCGAAGCGCCGTGGTCGATGAGCCACGTCTCGCGGCCGTGCCAGAGAAGCATGTTGGTGTTGCGCACGGTGCGGTCGATGTTGGTCAGGTAGGCGTCGAGCCACACGATTTTCGACGCTGTCAGCGGGTCGACCTCGTTGACGTGGGGGTCGAGCGTGACGGCTCCTTCAAGGAAGTGCATACCCAGATTGAGTCCGCGGCTCGACTGCATCAGATCCTGCACTTCTTCGTCGGGCTCCGTGCGGCCGAAGTCTTCATCGAGGTCGAGCAACACCAGTTCGGGCACCAGCAATCCGCCCGCGCGCGCCACCTCGCCGCCGATAAGCTCGGCCGAAAGCACCTTTGGCCCGTGGCCCGAGCCGCGCAGCTTGGCCACATAGCGGAACTCATCGTCGGCCTCCACGAGCAGCGGCAGCGAGCCGCCCTCGCGAAGCGGGGTGATATAGCGTGTCACGTACTGATGTCGCAGCTGATCCATCGTGGTCTAATAAAAGATTCTGCAAATATAACGCTTTGCCCCCGTTAAAGTATCGCCTCCGGCCCGGAAATCTTCGGTGGAGGTATAGTAGGAAGAGGGATGGCTTCGCCCCTCCGGGGCTCGGCGCGGGCTCCGGGGGCTGCGGAGGCGTGTGGATGGGGAGGAAAGGTGGGTGTATGG
>CAYUYQ010000158.1:2371-4895 GCA_964449335.1 uncultured Bacteroides sp.
GCGACGCTGTGAAACGATTATATCGAGACCTTAGAGGTCAGTCGGTTACGTAGCGGGAGGTGTCGAAGGTTTTCATTTCGCGCTCTTTGTAGCCTTTGAATTTATAGACCACGCTGAGGCTGAGGGTGCGGCCGTAGAAGCGGCTGTCGACGCTCAGATGCTGTTTTTGATAGTCCATATACTGCATCGGAGTGGCCGACTCGAAAAGGTCGTTGCCGCGCATGGCTACCACAAGACGGTTTTTCAGCAGACTCATCGACAGGCCGGCGTTGACAGCCCACGATCCGGGACGGTCCCACAGGCCGAGCGCGCTGCGTGTCGTGGCGAAGCCGCTCAGCTCGAGAGCCACCCGCGGACGGGCGTTGAGTATAAACGTGTTGCTGAACGTCATGGTGCTGCGCCAGCGGCTGCGGTCAAACGACAGACCATGCCAGTCGCCGGTCTTGAAGCGTTCGACCGACTCGCTTAGGTTGAAGTTGCCATACCACACTTTTTTGACACTGACGGGTATAGACAGCGAGAACTCATAGAGTGTCGACAGATCGGCGTTGAACAGCTTCTGCACCTGCAGGAACCGGTCGGACGAAAGATAGATCTGTGAGAAGAAGAAGTCTCTCACGTCGTAGTACGACGCCGAAAGCACATATTTGTTCCGGAACACATAGATAAGGTTGCCGACATTGTAGACGGCCGGGCGGAGGGTCGGATTGCCTATGCTCACCTGATACTCGTTGGAGTATGACACGAAGTCCATCCGCTCCCAGAACGACGGGTAGCTTTTATATCGCTGATATGAAGACTGGAAGATGTGGGTGCGTGAGGGCATGAACGTCACTGTGGCTCTCGGGAACAGTCCGAACCGCGAATAGTCGGCCATACGGTAGCTCTCGCCCGAGGCGGAGAGGCTTGTGAAAAGGCGGTTGGTGAAAAACGAGCGTTGCAGACCGGCATAGAACCTGACTATGCGCTCGTCGGTAGTGGAACCGGAGATGCTGTTGAGAAAGTCGGATTCGTTGGCATTGCTGCTCACGGTGTGGGTGGCTTCAAAGCTCGCGCCGTAAGATAGTGTCCAGCCGTGGCCTACTCCGTTGGAGCCGTCGGCATAGACTTTCACGCGGTTGACGCGTTGCGACCTGACGCTGCGCATGAACGGTTCCGTAGTCACACCGTAGCGGATTTTATCGATGTAGTCGCGGCCATGGTAGTTGTTGTTGAGATATTCCACGCCGCCCGATAGTCCGATAGGCGAAGTGTAGATAAGCGAGAGCGCGTTTAGGCGGCTGTCGCCGTCGGTGTTGGCCGTCGCGTTGCCCAGATAGGAGTTGGCTTCACGGTCCCACTGACTGTTCTTGGGCGTGAACGAGCCGTGGTAGGTCAAGTCGATGGTGCTCTTGGGTGTCAGCTCGTAGGAGAGAGACGTATAGACGGAGTGTTTGATAGTGCGCTGGCGGGCAGTCACCGTGTCGTTGATTTCGCGCACTTCCTCGCCCACGGTGTGGCGCGCAAACTGTATCTCCTTTCCTTTGCCGCCGGTGTTGCCGAAGTTATACATGAGGTTGACATTGAGTTTCGGCAGTCCGGCAAAGAGGCTGGCGCCTGATGATAGCGAGCCCAGATATTTGTGGATGCCCTCGGCTTTGAGCTGGCCGTTGACGGTGTAGGCGTTCTGGCGCTTGAGAACGATGTTGATTACCGCGGCGCGCGTTTTCCACCGGGCCGGCGGATTGTAGACAATCTCTACGTTTTTCACCTGATCGGCCGGGATATTTTTCAGGTAGTCCATCAGTTGGGTGCCTTGTAGCTGAGGCTTTCGGCCGTTGATGTAGACGGTCGAACCCATCGGAGCGCCTGAAAGCTCCAATCGCGTTCCGTCGGGCGACTGGATGAGCGGCAACTGCGACAGCAGATTGTGGGCCGAGGTGAGCACGTGGGTCTTCAATATATCATCGACGTTATATGACAGCGCGTCGCCTTTCATCGTAAGTTGCGGCTTGGCTGCCTTGACCACGACCTCGCCCAGTTCCGAAGCTGCGGGCTTAAGGGCGACCTGAAACTGTCGGTCGCCGGCGGTCTGCGCCAGATAGTTCCGGCGGTCAATGCGATAAGGCTCTGAGCCGATATAGCTCACGCTCAGAAACCAGTCGGCGGCATCGGGCGCCGTCACTGCAAACCGCCCCTCGCTGTCGCTCACCGCGCTGCTGAAGTAAGCCGAATCCGGCAGCGTGTGGATCACGCATGAGGCTCCGGCCAGTGGCGACCGGTTGGAGTCGGTCACCGTTCCTGTTATCGTCATCGCATATCCCCATGCGCTCATTGCGAGCATGGCTAAAAATAAGATACTTCTCATAGAAATTACAATTTTGCTGCAAAGCTATAGGATAATGGACGGAGTGAAAGCAAATGCCGGTGCGGTTTTTGTGCGGTTGTCTCCTCGGGGCTGATTATCAGAGGTGAGGGCTTGTGGGAGATGGCATGGCGTCGCCCTCTCCGGGGCTCCTTGGCTTATTTTCGGGGCGGCCCCGGG
>CAYUYQ010000159.1:0-4880 GCA_964449335.1 uncultured Bacteroides sp.
TCGCCGGACATGCCCAGAAGGGTCTGCCCGCATTCGGCATCTACGGACACGATGTTCAGGATCTCGACGACAACACCATTCCCGCCGACGTGGCCGAGAAGCTCCTTCGCTTCGCCCGCGCCGCTGTAGCCGTGGCCGAAATGCGCGGCAAGAGCTACCTCCAGATGGGTAGTGTCTGCATGGGTATCGCAGGTTCAATCGTCGATCCCGATTTCTTCCAGGAATATCTCGGCATGCGCAATGAGTCGGTCGACCTGACCGAAATCATCCGCCGTATGGAGGAGGGCATCTACGACCACGAGGAATACGAACGCGCAATGGCGTGGACCGAGGCTCACACCAAGTGCAACGAAGGCGACGACTTCAAGAATCGTCCCGAAAAGCGCAAGACCCGCGAGCAGAAAGACGCCGACTGGGAATTCGTTGTGAAAATGACCATCATCATGCGCGACCTCATGATCGGCAATCCCAAACTCCTCGAGATGGGCTTCAAGGAAGAGGCTCTGGGTCACAACGCTATCGCTGCCGGTTTCCAGGGTCAGCGTCAGTGGACCGACTTCTATCCCAACGGCGACTATACCGAGACGCTTCTCAATACCAGCTTCGACTGGAACGGCATCCGCGAAGCTTATATCCTCGCTACCGAGAACGATGCCTGCAACGGCATAGCTATGCTCTTCGGCCATCTGCTCACCAACCGTCCGCAGCTGTTCAGCGACGTCCGCACCTACTGGAGCCCCGAAGCCGTTGAGCGCGTAACCGGCAAAAAACTCACCGGCCGTGCCGAAGGCGGTATGATTCACCTTATCAACTCAGGTGCCACCACCATGGACGCCAGCGGTGCCGCTGTCGACGCCGAAGGCAACCCCGTGATGAAACAGCCCTGGGAGCTCACCGATGCCGACATCGACGCTATCTGCAAGGCTACCACATGGTATCCTGCCGACCGTGACTACTTCCGTGGCGGCGGCTTCTCTACCCACTTCCTCACAAAAGGCGGCATGCCTATGACCATGAGCCGTCTCAACCTTGTTAAAGGCCTTGGCCCGGTTCTTCAGATTGCCGAGGGCTGGAGCGCTGATCTCGACCCCGAAGTATTCGAGAAACTCAACATGCGCACCGACCCCACCTGGCCTTCGACCTGGTTCGTTCCCCGTCTGGCCGACAACGCCGCTTTCCGCAGCGTCTACGACGTGATGAACAACTGGGGCGCAAACCACGGCGCAATTTCTTACGGTCACATCGGTGCCGACCTCATCACGCTCGCTTCGATGCTCCGTATCCCCGTGTGCATGCACAATGTCCCCGAAGAGAAGATTATGCGTCCGGCTGCCTGGAATGCCTTTGGCATGGATAAGGAAGGTGCCGATTACCGCGCTTGCAAGAACTATGGTCCAATCTATAAATAAAACTCTGCGACATGATTAAGCAATATCAGATTGACGAATTCGTTCGTCAGGCCCATCGTGTTGGCGACGCCGGCCTTACTATTTGTTCATCGGGCAACCTTTCGTGGCGTGTCGATGAGGGCGGCGACACCGCTCTGGTCAGCGGCACCGGTTCGTGGGTTCCCCAGCTTCGTGTCGATCAGGTTTCGCGCGTGCAGATTTCGACAGGCGAAGTGCTCAACAGCGTAAAACCCTCGATGGAAAGCACGTTCCACATGGGCGTGATGCGTGAGCGTCCCGACGTCAACGTGGTTCTTCACTTCCAGAGCCCCTATGCCACCGCCGTGGCATGTATGGCTCACCGTCCCACCGATTTCAACGTCACTGCTGAAATTCCTATCCACGTGGGCCGTGAGATTCCCTGCATCCCGTTCTACCGTCCCGGTTCGCCCGAACTGGCTAAGGCCGTGATTGAGGCCATGAAGGATCACAATTCAGTGTTCCTGCTCAAACACGGTCAGGTAGTTTGCGGCAAGGATTTCGACCAGGCATTCGAGCGCGCTATGTTCTTCGAGATGGCCTGCCGTATCGTCCTTACCACGGGTAAAGATCATACCGTTCTTACCGATGCCGAAATAGCCGATCTCGACAAATATATATTAGGCAAGGTACAGAAATGAAAGATGCTTTCATAGCGGTTGACTTCGGCGGCGGAAGCGGCCGAGTCATCGCGGGAACCATCGTCGGGGGCCGTCTGGCCCTCGACGAGGTTTACCGTTTTCCGAACCGTCGTGTCACGCTGGGCAAGACAACCTATTGGGATTTCCCGGCTCTCTACGCCGATATGATAGAGGGTTTGCGCCGTGCGGCCAAACGCTATCGGCTGCGCTCGGTGGCTGTCGATACATGGGGTGTCGACTTCGGTCTGATTGACGTCCACGGCAATCTTGTGAGCAATCCCGTGTGCTACCGCGACGCCGCAGTCGCCGGACTGCCGGCAGAGTATTTCTCGACCCATTCGGCTGCCGATCACTATGCCGTCGCCGGAATCCAGATTATGGAAATCAACACGATGTTCCGCCTCATGGAGTTCAAACGCTCGCGTCCCGAGCTCCTTTCGGTGGCCAGCCATCTGTTGTTTATGCCCGACCTGTTCAGCTTCTATCTCACCGGCGAAGTGAACTGCGAGTATTCGATAGCTTCCTCGTCAGAGCTGCTTGACGCCCGTCGCCGCGACTGGAATCTCCCGCTCATCGAGAGTCTCGGACTCAATCCGGACATGTTCCCGCCTATCGTTATGCCCGGCACTGTCCGTGGGCGTATCCAGCCGTCGGTTTGTACGGAAATCGGTGTGGACTACGACGTCGACGTCGTAGCCGCGGGTAGTCACGACACCGCCAGCGCCGTCTATACCGCGATGGCCGACGTAGCCGACCCATCGACCACGGCCTACCTAAGTTCCGGCACATGGTCGCTTCTCGGCGTTCTGTCCGACGAACCGGTGCTGACCGAAGAGGCACGTCAGGGCGGTTTCACCAACGAAGGTGCCGTGGGTGGAAAAATCCGCCTGCTCCAGAACATCACAGGTCTCTGGTTGCTTCAGGAACTTATGTCCGGTTGGAAAGCCCGTGGCGAGGAACTCAGCTATCCCGAGCTCGTAGGGCTGTCGCGCGAAAGTTCGTGTGCCACAGTAATCGATGTCGATGACCCGTCGTTTGCGTCGGCCAAAGACATGGAGCGCGCCATAACGGACTACTGTCGCGCCCACGGTCTCGACCTCCCGCAGACCAAGGGCGACTTCGGACGCTGCGTGATGCTGTCGCTCGCCGAGCGCTATCGCCGTGGCATCGAAACCATCAATCAGTTGCTGCCGTCGCCCGTCACATGCCTGCGCATAATCGGAGGTGGCTCGCGCAACGAGTTGCTCAACGAACTGACCGGCGCAGCCACCGGGCTTCCCGTCATTGCCGGCCCCGCTGAGGCCACCGCTATCGGCAATATTCTCATTCAGGCGGCAACGGCCGGTATCGACCCCGCTACAATCGACATCGACGCCGACTGACGTCGATGCAATATAAGTTTCCTAACACTAAAGACCTACTATCATGGAAAAACTCAATGACGCACCCGGCAAACGCCCGGCTTTGGTCGAGCGGCGCTATCTGCTGACGTTTGTGCTCATAACCTCGCTTTTTGCCCTCTGGGGCTTCGCCAACGATATCACCAACCCGATGGTGGCGGCGTTTCAGACGGTGATGAACCTCTCGGCTACCAAGGCTTCGATGGTGCAGTTTGCTTTCTATGGCGGCTATGCCACGATGGCTATCCCGGCGGCACTCTTCATCCGTCGCTACAGCTATAAGAAGGCTATTCTGCTCGGTCTGGGTCTCTATGCCGTCGGTGCATTCATGTTTATCCCGGCAGCGGCCTATCAGCAGTTCTCGTTCTTCTGTCTGTCGCTTTACGTGCTCACGTTCGGTCTGGCATTCCTCGAGACAACTGCCAACCCGTTCATACTCTCGCTCGGCAGCAAGCAGACGGCTACCCGCCGTCTCAATCTTGCCCAGGCGTTCAACCCCATGGGCTCGCTCTGCGGCATGGCCGTGGCCTCGTTCATCGTGTTGCCCGACCTCCTCAGCGACGTGCGCAACGCCGCCGGCGAAATCATCTTCCCGACTCTCAGCGCCTCCGAGCAGGCTTCGATTCGTCTCCACGACCTGGCTGTGATTCGCGACCCATACGTTGCTCTTGGCCTTATCGTGGTGGTGATGTTTATCATCATCGCCCTTACGAAAATGCCTGTTACCAGCCATGAAGGCCCGAAAGTCAGCGCCGGCGAGACTCTTCGCCGCCTGTGGCACAACGTTGAATACCGCGAAGGCGTCCTGACCCAGATGTTCTACGTCGCCGCTCAGATTATGGTGTGGACCTTCATTATTCAGTATGCCGACAATCTCGGCATCAACAAGGCCGTAGCTCAGCGCTACAACATTCTGGCCATGGTGATGTTCCTCTGCTGCCGTTTTGTGGGCACGTTCCTCATGAAGTATATCGCCCCCGGCCGTCTCCTGGGCTCGTTCGGCGTTGGCGCCGCTCTATGTACCTGCGGAGCCATATTTATCGACGGATTTGCCGGATTGATATGTCTTGTTGCTATCAGCGCTTTCATGTCGATTATGTTCCCTAGCATCTACGGTATCGCTCTTGAAAAAGTCGATGCTCGCGACACTTCGCTCGGCGCAGCCTTCCTCGTTATGGCTATCGTGGGCGGTGCGCTCATGCCCCCGCTGCAGGGCACGATTATCGACCTCGGCCGTGTGGCTTGGCTCCCGGCCGTCAACGCTTCGTTCGTCCTGCCGCTCATCTGCTTCATCGTCGTGACAATCTACGGATTCCGTTCAGCCCGTCTGCGCTCACGTGCCTGACCCCGCTTCGGCTGACCGCCTATAAAAGCCCTCGCGCCCATGCCGCTTCCGGCCGCCTGCGCGAGGG
>CAYUYQ010000160.1:0-4857 GCA_964449335.1 uncultured Bacteroides sp.
TAGACTGCAACGCCGGCGACCACGGCAAGGCTTTCGCCACCAACTTCAACCCCGAGATAAACATTCGCGAAATCACGCAAAACGGCCGATATTATCAGAACGGCGAATGGGTCACCACCAAGCCGCTCGAAATCCACGGCCCGCTCACCTATCCGCGCATCGGCGCACGCGACAGCTACCTGCTCTATCACGAAGAGCTCGAAAGCCTCGTGCAGAACTTCCCCACCATCAAGCGCGCCCGCTTCTGGATGACCTTCGGTCAGGAATATCTGACCCACCTGCGCGTGATTCAGAACATCGGCATGGCCCGCATCGACGAAGTGGACTACAACGGCACCAAAATCGTGCCCCTGCAGTTCCTCAAAGCCGTGCTTCCCAACCCGCAGGACCTCGGCGAGAACTATCACGGCGAGACCTCCATCGGCTGCCGCATATCGGGCGTTGACAAAGAGAACAAGCACCTCACCTATTATATCTACAACAACTGCAGCCACGAGGAATCGTATCGCGAGACCGGCATGCAGGCCGTCAGCTACACCACCGGCGTTCCGGCCATGATCGGCGCCATGATGTTCCTCACCGGCAAGTGGAATAAACCCGGCGTTCACAACGTAGAGGAGTTTGATCCCGATCCGTTCATGGAGCAGCTCAACCTGCAGGGTCTTCCCTGGCATGAGGTGTTCGACCTTGATCTCGAGGTGTAATCCCATAGCATGGTTCATCAACACCACCGGCGGCGCAGCAGCAGTTTTCATCAAACCGTTGCCGCCGCCGGTGCGTTATACAATAGTGTGGTCATAACCATAATATCTAACTAAGCTCTCAATGATGAAATCACCGATTATCCGCAGCCTAATTATCGCCTCGGTCAGCCTCGCGGCTCTCGGCGGCGCCCTCACCTCGTGCTCGCCCGACCAGGTAAACGTACTCTCCACCGTGCCCGATTCGGCCCCGGTGGTAATGACATTCGATGCCAACCGGTTCATGGCTGCAGCCGGGCTGCGGCTCGACGGCTCCACGCTGACGGCCGAGCCATCGATAGCCCACTCGCCCTTCGACCTCGCTCCGCTTGGCGCCGAGACCTACAGCGAGCTGATGCAAAGCATCGACGCCGCCCACACGGTGTTCTTTGTCAGCTCCGCCCGCGTGCCCTATCTCTCATTCATAGTCACTGACAGCGGTAAATTCGGGACGATAATGGAGCAATACGGCGATGCGCAGACGTCGCAGGGATTCAAGACCTGGGACGGTCCCGACGGCCTGAAATTTACCCTGCGCGGCAATCAGGGCTGGATAAGCCGCGACCCGCAGGCGGCCGTCTCGCTCAAAGGCATAGTCGACCGCGCGGCCGAGCAATCGGTGATGCAGTCGATAGGCGTAGCCAACGCCCTGCAGGACAACAACAACCTATTTAACTTCGCGCTCAACACCGGCGGCGAATACCGCTACGTGGCTCAAGGCAACGAAGAATCGGGAGCGCTCGGCATCGACGTGCGAGCCATGAAACCCGACGGCGCACTGATGACGCTCACCCAGACGCAGACCCTCTCGGAAGACTTCCTGCGCTACACCGGCCCCGCAACAGCCATAGCAGCCGCCGTCGGACTCCGCCCGGAGTTCACATCGTCGGTCAACTGGAACGCCGTAGCCAACACGATTGAGAACATGACCGGCCTCGGCGCCTCGCCAATCTCGATGGTAGCACCGCTGATGGCCGACGTCGACGGCACGGTGTCGGTAGCTCTGGCTCCAGCCAACGACGAAGCATGGGAGGAGCCCTCGCTGGCCAACTGGAGCGTGACCGTCATGGCCCACATGCCTCAGCATAAAGTCAACGACGCTCTCAACACCTTCCGCAGCTACTTCGCATTAGGTGGACTGAAAGTCACCACCGACGCACGCACCGGCATGATGACGGTGCCGTTCTATGGCTCCATGCTCCACGTCGGCCCCGTCGACGGCTATCTGGCCATATCAAACACTCCGATGGACGGACGCGACGAAAATTCACTCACACCGGTGTTCAACGGCAAGCAAGGCGCGCTCTACGCCTCGCTGCCACCGCTCGACTTCGTGCCGGGAATGAAAAAAGGCATGAAGATAGCCATGCAGCTCGAAACTGACCGTCTGCACGTCAAGCTGTCGCCGGTCGACGAATCTTCGCCCGTGCTGGGCTCATTGATGGGTCTATTTATCACACTGACATTCTGATTGATCAACGCGCATGATTGAAACGATTACGCTCAAATCGCCCCTGCCCGACGCTTTCGCCGGAATGGAGAAGGACGAACCGGTGCGCTCGTCGCAGGTGTGGCTCTCGCATATCAGTTTCTCGCGCCCCGGCTTCTACATGGTCGAAGCCGAATCGGGGGCCGGGAAATCGTCGCTGTGCAGCTTTATCTACGGCTCGCGCGGCGACTACAGCGGCGACATCCTGTTTGACGGCGAATCCGTAAGGCGCCTGTCGGTCGACCGTTGGTGCGCCCTGCGTCAGCGCTCGCTGGCCTATCTTCCCCAGGAGCTGATGCTGTTTCCGGAGCTGAGCGTAATCGACAATATCGAAATAAAAAACCGGCTGACCGGTCACAAATCGCGCCGCTGGATTCTCGACACCCTCGACCTCCTCGGAATCGCCGACAAAGTCGAGCGGCCCGCGGCGCAGCTCTCGGTCGGGCAGCAGCAGCGCGTGGCGATAGTGCGCGCACTCTGTCAGCCGTTTGACTTCCTGCTGCTCGACGAGCCGGTGAGCCATCTCGACGAGCGCAACAACCGGGCCGTGGCCTCACTCGTGGCCGACGAAGCCCGCGCCAACGGAGCAGCCGTAATAGCCACATCGGTGGGAAACAAGATACAATTACCATTTACCGCCACCATAAAGCTATGAAAGCATCGTCAGCACTCACGCGCCTGTTGCGGCGCAATCTCAGCGTCAGCCAGCTGCTCGGCTATGCTTTAGCCAACCTCGTCGGGCTGGCGCTCGTGGCTACGGCCGTGCAGTTCCACTCCGACGTCAACACCGTAATCGAAGCAGACGATTCCTACATATCGCGCGACTATCTCGTGATTTCGCGTAAAGTTTCGGGATTGGGCGGACTTTTCGGCAGCTCTCCTTCAACATTTTCCGAGTCCGACATCGCCGACCTTGAGGCGCAGCCGTGGGTGCGCGACGTAGGCCGCTTCACAGCCTCGGCTTTCAACGTGGCCGCATCGGTCGACGTCGGTTCGCGCGGACTCTCCACCGCCCTGTTTCTCGAATCAATTCCCTCACAGTTTTTCGACACACTCCCGCAGGGGTGGGACTACCATCCGGACAGCGGCGAGCCCGTGCCGGTGATTCTCAGCAAGGATTATCTGACGCTCTATAACTTCGGGTTCGCATCTTCGCGGGGCATGCCGCAGATAAGCGAATCGATGACCGGGATGCTCCCCGTAAAGCTCTCGCTCAGTGGCGCCGGACGTCAGCAGTGGGTCGACGCGCGCATCGTAGGCTTTTCGTCGCGACTCAACACCATTGCCGTGCCCGAAAGCTTCATGACATGGGCCAACGAGACGTTCGCCGACACGAAGCCCTCGGCCCCCTCGCGACTGATAATCGAGGTCACATCACCCGGAAACCCGGCCATCGACCGCTACCTCGACGAGCATGGCTATGAAGCCGCGGGCGACAACGCCACGTCGCACCGCGCGTCGTATATGCTCAGCGTCGTGACCGCTACAGTCGTCACGGTCGGGTCGGTAATCTGCGCACTCGCTTTCGCCATACTGATGCTCAGCATCTTTCTGCTCATGCAGAAGAACCGCGATAAAATCCGGGCGCTGATGATGCTCGGCTATTCGCCTGCCGCCGTCGGCGCGACTTACATGAGGCTTGTCGCGATAGTCAACATCGGCGTTCTCGCCGCCGCTATAGGTCTGACGCTTGGAGCGTCGTCACTGTGGCGCGCTCCGCTTGCGGCCATGGGTGCGGGCAGTGCGTCGCCTGTGGCGTCGATACTCACCGCCGTGGGGATTGCCGCAGTGATCACCCTCCTCAACTTCGCCGCTATCGGCCGCGCTATCCGGCGCCAGTTTCCCAAACCGTCAAATGCAAATAAATAACAGAGAATATGAACGACAACATCATAAGCAAAGAAACTTCCGAACGCGCAATTCTCGTAGGCCTTATCACGCCAGACCAGAATGAGCAGAAAGCGCGTGAATACCTCGACGAACTGGCATTTCTGGCCGACACCGCCGGAGCCGTAACCGAAAAAATGTTTCTGCAGAAACTTGGCGGACCCGACTCGCGCACCTTTGTGGGTAAAGGCAAACTCGATGAAATCCGGCAATATGTGGAGGAAAACGAGATAGGCATGGCGATTTTCGACGACGATCTGACGTCGAAACAGGTAGCCAACATAGAGCGCGAGCTGAAAATCAAAATTCTCGACCGTACGAGTCTGATTCTCGACATATTCGCCAAACGCGCGCAGACCGCCAACGCCAAGACGCAGGTCGAGCTGGCACAGTATCAGTATCTGCTGCCGCGACTCACCCGCATGTGGACTCACCTTGAGCGCCAGCGAGGCGGCATCGGTATGCGTGGTCCCGGCGAGACCCAGATAGAGACTGACCGCCGAATCATTCTCGACAAAATATCACGGCTCAAAGAGGAGCTTCGCCACATCGACCGCCAGAAATCAATGCAGCGCAAAAATCGCGGCAAGCTTACGCGCGTGGCGCTCGTGGGCTATACCAACGTCGGCAAATCGACACTGATGAACATACTGAGCAAGAGCGACGTCTTTGCCGAGAACAAGCTGTTTGCCACGCTCGACACCACGGTGCGCAAGGTGATTATCGACAACCTGCCGTTCC
>CAYUYQ010000161.1:0-4835 GCA_964449335.1 uncultured Bacteroides sp.
CTGCAGATCGACGACAGCGCAGCCGGTCAGCTTTGCGACACGACGTTTCTCAACAGCCTCATACGCGGTGGTATCGACCCGGTGCGGCTTGAAAACGATATTATCCGTCTTCTCAACAAGTCAATCGAGGGCCTGCCTGCCGATATGGGCATCTCGCTCTACCTTTCGGGCGGTCCGAACGTCGTGCCGGCATGGCGAACAGACGACGCCCCCGACAACATCATGGCCAACCTGCTCCGCAACGTCAACATCCGCCATTTCTTCCTCCCCTTCTCCCCGTCGGAGCCCGAGCAGATTGACATCCTGCGTTTCCTCCACCCCGGAAGCATCGTAACACTCGGACTGCTTTCGGCCCACATGCCATTTTCCGACAAAATCCATTACGTGAAAGACTCCATCGAGCATGCGCGCCAATATCTGCCCGACGACGCCATTTCAATCAGCCCCACGAGCGGATTTAAACTCTCGTCGTTTGCCGAGCGCGGACTGACCGAAGAAGACCAGTGGCACAAAATCGAACAGCTTCGCTCCATAGCAGCCGAAATCTAAAAAAATCCTGTTAGTCCAATCAGACCAATCAGGTCTAAAAAAACAGTTTGGAGGGCAGAACGAAACCAATTCGTTCTGCCCTCCCCCTGCATTTTAGTATGAAAACAGCTTAAGGACTTTCAGGAAGGTCCTTTTATCGTTGTCTTATATGCCTATCAGCGAGAACCGCCGAAGATCCATATGTTTTCGGTGAATAGATAATTGCCTGCTTCATTGCCAGAGCCGAAAGCGGCTGCGACATTCGGGTTGGAAATCACGTCGGAGTTGCCGTAGGGCAAGCGCAGCGGCCACTGGTTCATGCCACCCTGAGTGTTGCAGGGATTGTGGAGCTTGACGAACTCCTCGTGCTGAGCCTTGCAACGACGGATATCGTTGTAGGTCTGAATCTGCTCGTCGCGAATCTGGGCGAGGTATTTCTGAACCATAACTTCCTTCACGGTGATTGCTCCGAGCGAAGCTACGTAGTCGGCAGCCGAGCCTAAGTCTTCGCCGGCGGCATCCTCCATATCGGCAAACGAAGCCTCTACGGCAGCCGTCAGGTCAGCCGTAGCGTCCTGACCGGCGCGAGCCTTGCACTCTGCGAGGGTGAAGTAAACCTCCGAGAGGCTGAAGAGATGGAGCTTAGCGCCACCATTTTCAAGCCAGAGAGGATAGCCAACCGTATTGGTCATCTTAGCCAGTTCGGCGTCGCCGGGAGCTGCATAGGGAATATCGGATCCAAAAAGGTCGACAGCGTAAACATCCAGACGCGGGTCATTGCGCTCTTCCATCAGGTCGACAACCGTCTTATTGGCGCCAACATAGTAGCGGCTCCAGTTGTAAGCGGTCCAGGGGTTATCCTGGTCGACACCGTTGAAGAATGTGAGTTCGGCGCCATTGAATCCGGCATCAAGAGCAGCCTGAGCGGCCGTAGCAGCCTGAGCCAGACGGGCAGACTCACGATAGGAGAGGTTGAGCAGCAGACGGGCTTTTACGGCGTAGGCCAGACCGAGCCACTTATCGGGCTTACCGGCGAACATCACGTCCTGAGCGCCGCAATGGTTCTCGCCATTGTTGGCAGCTTCGGTGAGGTCAGTGATAGCCTCGTTGATGCGCGCGAGCAGATCGTTGTAGATCGACTCCTGGCTGTCGAGCTTGGGCTGCTCGGTCACGAGCGCCTCGCTGTAGGGGATATCGCCGTGGAGGTCGGTGAGAAGACCGAAGTTCATCACCCAAAGCACCTGACCGATGCCACGCACGTCGAGCTGACCTTCGTTCGTGCCGCCTTCCTCAGTCTTTTCGAGTATCTGGCGGATGTTTTCGAGATTGAGATATGTGCTGCCCCACTCATTGTTGAATGTGGTGCTCGCTGCAGTTTCGCCACGCATGCGCAGCTCGGTTTTCATCAGCTGGTTATTGCCCGTGCCAAACGTCTGCTCGGTATAGGAGCTTACATACCATGCGTATGCACCGCCGAAGGTCGAGAATCCGGTGTTGACAACCGCGTCCGTAACCTGGAATTTGGCGTTGACAGCCTCAGCCGGCGGGTTGGCCTGATTCTTGTTGATATCGTCCATCGTATCCTCGGTACACGAAGTTGCCATCAGTCCGAGAAAAGCTATGTATAAGAATTTCTTCAACATTTTCTTTCTATTTATTATATATTATAATGGTGGATGAGAGGATTTATTAGAATGTCACTTTCAGACCGGCGCCGAACGATGCGGTGTTCGGAACTGAGAAACGCTCGAAGTAACCGCCCATGTTGCCGTTGCCCTGCGAAGCTTCGGGGTCGAAGTTAGGCATCTTGGCCCATACAAGCACGTTGCGGGCGAAACCGAAGAGATCGACGTCGAACTTGCCGGCAATCGTCGGAAGTTTGTAAGTGAGGGTGAGGTCACGCAGTTTGACGAAGCTCATATCATATACACCGGCTTCGGTCACGTCGTAATACGACATCCAGTAATCCTGCTTCGACACCTCGATGGTGTTGGGCTGACCGGTTGCCTCGTCGATACCCTCTACGACCATCGTTCCTTCGTGGTAGGGGATAGACTCCTTGGTTCCACCGAAGTAGTTCATCGTAAGGTTCGTACCGTGGTACATGCGGCCACCTTTGTTCCAGCTCCAGGTCGTCGAGAGGCTCACGCGCTTGTAGCGGCCGCCGAAGTTGATACCCATAGTGAAGTCGGGCGAGCAGTTGCCGAGGTCCTGGCTGTCGGCTGTGCCCTGAGGCAGACCGCCCAGGAGGAGCAGATTGCCGTTTTCGTCGCGCTTGAAGGCCGTACCGTAGATATTAGGATAGGTGTTACCGGCCTGAGCACGCACCTGAGGTTCAACGAAACCACCGAGCATGATTGACTCTACGCCTTCGGCGAGCTCTACGACCTTATTGTTAATCGTAGTGAAGTTGATGCCGAGGTTAAGGTCGTAGTCGCGGTGCTGGAGGATAGCGACGTTGAGACCGAGCTCGTGGCTAAGTGTGCGCATCTGACCAGCATTGGTCACTTTCGAGCTATAACCGCTTGAATAAGCTACCGGAACGGAGAAAATCTGATCCGTCACGTTCTGGTATGCAAACGTGTACTCAAAGCGTACGCGGTCCTTGAACATTCGCAGGTCGACACCGAACTCAACGTTCTCCGTATTCTGAGGCTTGAGGTTGGGATCATACTTCGAGCTTGAGGGGATGTAGGACGATACGCCCTTAATCGGGTACGAGATAGGAGTATAGAGATACATACCGCCGCCGTAGCCGGGTTTGCTGTAATAGGTGCTGTAGTATGTTCCGGCCTGGCCTACCTGAGCGTAGCTGGCGCGGAGTTTACCGAACGAAAGCACCTGATTGCCCTTGAGGGCTTCAAGTTCGGTGAACACCCATCCGAGTGATACCGACGGGTAGAAGAACGAACGGTTCTTGCTGGGCATGGTCGAAACGTAGTCGTTACGTCCGGTCACGGTGAGGAACAGCATCTGTTTCCAGTTGAGACCTATGCTACCGAAGAAACCTACGGTGCGGCTCTTACGCATATATTCGCTCGAGCTGTAAGAGGTGGCGTTGGCAATTACGGGGAAGCCGTAGAAGTTGAAGTTTGAGCCGTAGTAATCCCACCAACGAGCGTTGTTCTGGTTGATTTCGTTACCGAGCATCACGTCGAGGTCCCAGTCGTCACCGAAGCGGCCGTTGAAGTTGATGGTGAAGAGGTTGTTGAAAACGTTGCGCTCAACGCCGAAGTTTTCGATATCGCCGTTTGCCTGACCTGCCGAACCAACTTCCTGAATGTCGGAGTTGTTGGTGGTGTACATGTCAAGACCGGCCTGCTCGCGGAACCAGAGGTCGAAGTTGTCGCCCCAGTCGATAGTCGGACGATACTCTACGTATGCGTTACCGAAGAAACGGTTGGTGTGCTGATTGTAGGAGTTATTGGCTGCCCACCAGTAGGGGTTGTTGAAGCTTACCGAACGGAAGAGCACCTGCGAGGTGGGAGTGCCGGGCACGTTGTAAGGTATGCCGCCGAGGTCATATTCCGCCGGAGCCGAGTAAACCACGTTCATGATACCCGAGTTTGCACCGGGAGCCGATTTGATTTTGGTCGAAGAATAGTTACCCGAGAAACCGGTCTTCCATTCCTTGTCGATGGTCCAGTCAACAAGACCGCGTGCGCCCCAGCGCTTCATGCCGGTCGAAGGGATGATGCCTTCCTGATAGGAGTTGCTGACACCAAACGAATAGCTTGCGCGGTCGGTGCGCTGGCTGATGTTGAAGTTGGCGTTTTCGGTGAATCCGGTGTTGAAGAAGTCGCCAACGTTGTCGTAGATTTCGGGGGTAGTCCAGCCGTCGAGACCGGCCTTCTCGCGATTAGGATTGTAGTACATTCCGGTGTGACCCTGGCTGTTGCCGCCGTAGCGGGGATCATTGGCGAGGTCGGTGATTTTCGGGCCCCAGGTCATCGAGCTGGTGGGGTTGTAGCCGGATGCGAGGGAATTACCCTGAGCATATACGGTCTGACGCTCGTACTTGCGCGAAACGCGCTCGGCCGAAAGGTTGGTCGAAACGGTGATGGTCGGACGGTTGGAGTTGAACTTACCGCGTTTGGTGGTGATGACAATCACACCGTTGGACGCGCGGATACCGTAGAGAGCCGAAGCGGCCTGACCTTTGAGCACGTTGATGCTCTCGATGTCCTCGGGGTTGATATCAATCGAGCGGTCGGCGAGGTTGGCACCCGACACGGAGTTACCTGTGCCGTAGTCAGCATTTGATTCCACGGGCATGCCGTCAACCACATAGAGAGGCTGGTTGTTGC
>CAYUYQ010000162.1:0-4830 GCA_964449335.1 uncultured Bacteroides sp.
GGGTCTGTCGAAACATTCCAGGGGAATTTCTTTGTGCCTCCGCCGAACTGGTCGCCGCCTTCGGCGCAGAGTGTGTGCCACCACGCCATGGCGAATTTTAGCCAGTCTTTCATCGGGCGTCCGAGCACGAGTTTCTCAGCATCGTAGTAACGGTAGGCCAGAGGATTCTTCGAGTCCTTGCCTTCAAATTTGATTTTCCCGATACCGGGGAAATATTCTTTTGTTGCCATAATAATGTGATTTTTATGATTGTTATTTTCTGAATGAAGTTCGGTTTATGCGTCGGGTGTCAGCGCAGAGAGTCGACGGCGGTCAATTCGGCTGCCAACCGGCGGCTCCACAGTCCGTAGGCGTCGAGTGTGGCGTCGCGCTCCGCTTCAACCGGTTCTATGCGCTCGATTACTCTAAGTGTCGAGAATGCCTCTTTGGGCGATGCATATATTCCCGCGCCGATTCCCGCACCGCGGGCTGCTCCTGCGGCGCCGTCAGTGTCGTAGAGTTCGATTGCGGCGCCGCTCACATTGGCGAGTGTGCGGCGGAAGAGAGGACTGAGAAACATGTTGGCATGGCCGGCATGAATTTTCTTCACGTCCATGCCCATGTCTTTCATGATGTCTATACCGGCCTGGAAAGCGAACACTATGCCTTCCTGAGCGGCGCGGGCCAGATGCTCGCGGCCGTGAGTGAGGAAGTTGAGTCCGTGGATTGAGCAGCCGGCTTCGCGGTTTTCGAGCACGCGCTCGGCGCCGTTGCCAAACGGCAGTATGCTCACTCCGGAGGCTCCGATAGGCGCCCGGGAGGCAAGGTCGTTGAGTTCAGGATAGCTGATGCCTTCGGGGGCAACGTTGCGTTTAATCCATGAGTTGAGTATGCCGGTGCCGTTTATGCAGTTCATTATGCCGAGGCGTGTGTGGCCCGGGGCATGATTGACGTGAGCGAATGTGTTGACGCGCGAACGCGGATCGTAGCGCACCTCGCCGTTGATGCCGTAGACCACACCCGAGGTTCCTGCCGTAGAGGCAATTTCGCCGGGCTCAAACACGTTTAGCGACAATGCATTGTTGGGCTGGTCGCCGGCGCGGTATGTGACGGGCGTCCCTTCTTTGAGACCGAGCGCGGCCGCGGCTGCGGCCGTCAGGTGCCCCTGCTCGCCGAACGTCGGCACGAGTTCGGGCAGAATCGACGACGGGAAACCGAAATAGTCCATCAGGAATTGTGCCGGAGAGTCGTTGCTGAAGTCCCATAGCATGCACTCCGATAGTCCGGTGATGGTCGTGGCTATGCGGTCGGTCAGTCGCATTGCCACATAGTCGCCGGGAAGCATTATCTTGTAGATTCGCTCAAAGAGTTCCGGCTCGTTTTCCTTGACCCAGCGGAGTTTCGAGGCGGTGAAATTGCCGGGCGAGTTGAGCAGACGGCTTAGGCTGGTCTCCGGGCCGAGCTCGCGGAAGGCTTTCTCGCCGAACGGGACGCCGCGCGAGTCGCACCAGATGATAGCCGGACGCAGCGGCCGCCGCTCGCTGTCTATGGCCACCAGACCGTGCATCTGATAGCTTATGCCGATTGCCTTTATATCGGACGGGTCGATGCGAGATTCGGCCAGCACTGCGGCTGTCGATTCCTTGAGGTAGTGCCACCAGCTTTCGGGCTCCTGTTCGGCCCATCCGGCCCGGTGAGATATTATCGGGGCTTCGGTCTTCGGGAAGAACGACGAAGCTGCTATTTTGCCTGTCTGTGCGTCGACAAGCGAAGCCTTCACAGAAGAGCTTCCTATATCATATCCTAATAAATACATGGTATGAGATTGATTCTTATTCTGCAAATATACACACTAATTTTTTAATCATGCCCCTATTTGGCCATTAAGTTGGACTGCGCTCAGAATCCGTTGGCATTGGCTCGCCAGAAGGCGTTGCCGAGTTCGTCCCAGCGCAGAATTGTTGCGCCGAAGAAATCGCGTGTATAGCCGTCGAGCATAGCGGTGGCCTCGTCGGAGCGTCCGGCTTTGACAAGTTCCTGGTAGTTTTTCTCGACCATCGGCAGCTCACGCTGACCCTTGGCCAGAAAATAGTCGCGGGCGGGTTCGAGCTGCTTGCGGCTGTTGCCCCAGCGCACGGTAGCAAGGCGATTGGGTTCGCGGTAGTGCCACAGCGCGGCGTCGGGGCGGCGACGGTGCTGACCGCAGATGCCCAGCATGTCGGGGAGCGCCGTATTGCCGGCAAACACCGGGAATCGCGGCGATTCGCCGGGATTGTCGAGGCATATCCACGCCACGCCTCCCACTGCGTCGGGAAGCCAGTCGCGGCACTGCAGAATCGTCGAATAGGCACACCACGAAACGCTAACCGTGCGGATATTGTGCATGGCCGAGTCGCCCAACGCCTCGTAGACGGCTATCTCGTCGGGGCGCATCCACGGATTGGCACGCGGGCTGACTATGCTGTCGGGCACTTCGGGGCCAGAGTCGGCTTTCTTGGCCGGATTTTTCACTTTGAGTCGGCCGCTGAGGTTTGTGGGGCAGCCTTCATAGTACGAGCCGAGCAGACGGGCCACATCGTCGACGCTCACCTTTCGATCAGGCTTTACGCTGACGGGCAGTTCGTCCATCTCGGCTGTGAATCCCGCGGTCGGGGCGAGCTGCTGCATGATGTAGAGTTCGCGCACGCTGTAGTTTTTCGGCTCCTTAGAGTAGTTGCCGCCGCTGTAGGCTTTCCAGAACGAGAACTCTTCCTTGCCGTCCCAAAGCCCGAGGTCGAGCGCCACTTTCTTCACATTGTCAGAAGCCATGAACCGGTCGGGATCGGAAAGGTCGAGGCGTCCGATGCGGCTTATGTTGGCCGAAACGGCTATCTCGTCGTCGGGTATGCGCTGGGCGGCCCATACACCGCCTATCGAGTCGGGTCCCTGGCCCTGCACCTCGAAAATCCAGACCTCTTTCGGGTCGGCAATCGTCAGACACTCGCCCGAATCGCCGTAGCCATACTTCTTGATCAGGTCGCCCATCAGCTTGATGGCCTCGCGGGCGGTAGTGCAACGCTGCAGGGCCACGCGCTGCAGCTCTTCGATCATAAACATGCCTTTATCGTTGCGCAGCGTGTCGCGTCCGCCGTAGGTGGTTTCTCCCATAGCGAGCTGCCGCTCGTTGAGGCAGGGATAGGCCGTATCGACAAAGCGGAACGTATGCTGTGCCTGTGGAATCTCTCCGGCCCGGGTGACGCCGTTGAAATCGTTGGGATACTCCGTGTGCATGCGGCCGCGGTAGACCGTCATCACCGTATCGCGCGGGTAATCAGCCGGCGGAACAGTCTGTATCCATGTGCGATACCATGAGTCGCACGTGTGGCTCGTCATCACTGAGCCGTCGGTCGAGGCCTTGCGGCCCACCATGATACTCGTGCATGCATCGGCAGCTGTCTGGGCCTGGAGAGGCATCGGAGCCGCAGCCGATATGAGTGCGGCTGCAGCCATAATCAGATATTTTTTCATAATCGTTCTGTGGTGCTTGATTGGTTAAGTGGCAAAACGCCTGTTTTTAACGACCTCAAAGCTACACAAAAAAATCGATAACAGAAAAGGTGTAAAAACACTTCCGCCCCCTAAATGCGTTATATTTAAAAGAGAAAAAAACGATATATGAAACATGAATTTGAGCTGAATAATGGCGTGATGATACCCGCCATAGGCTTCGGAACGTACAAATTGCCCGATGACGAGACTACGGCTGCTGCCGTAGAGTATGCAATCAAAGCCGGCTACCGCCATATCGACGGTGCCGCTGTCTATGCCAACGAGAAAGCCGTGGGCGAGGGATTGCGCCGGAGCGGCGTGGCCCGTGATGACCTGTTTGTGACAAGCAAAGTGTGGAACACCGACCGTGGCTATGACTATACGCTCCGCGCCTTCGACCGTTCGCTCGCCGATCTGGGGCTTGATTATCTCGATCTTTATCTTATCCACTGGCCCGCATCTCCTAACCGCTTCCCCGACTGGAAAGAGATAAATCTACAGACATGGCATGCCTTGGAGCGCCTTTACGCCGATGGGCGTGTGCGCGCAATAGGAGTCAGCAATTTTATGCCCCACCATCTGCAGCCGCTGCTCGACGAGGCTGAGATTGTGCCGATGGTCAATCAGATTGAATATCATCCCGGCTTCATGCAACCTGAGTGTGTAGACTTCTGCACTGAGCGAGGCGTCCGCATCGAGGCGTGGTCACCGTTAGGCCGCGGACGTGTGTTTGACAATCCGCTGCTCAACGAAATCGCCGCCCGCTATGGCAAGACCGTGCCGCAGATTTGTCTGCGCTGGGAGTTGCAGCATGACATCATCGTGCTACCGAAGTCGGCTACGCCCGAGCGCATCAAAGCCAATCTCGACGTTTGGGATTTCACTCTCTCTGATGCCGACATGGCCGCAATCGACGCCATGGCTCCCTGCGGAGCCTCCGGCCTCGACCCCGACACGATTGAATATTGACCGGTCAACAAACATTGACGAAACGATTATAAAAGAATCAACCCGGCCATCTGACGAGAGGTGGCCGGGTTGATTCTTTTATGGGAAGTTATGATGTGTCAAAGATTAATTATAACCTTTGTTTTGTTTATAAAGCCCGGGAACGTAGTACATCTGATTGTAGGGAACGGGATAGAACTCGTTTTTGCCGGCCGTATAGTGGGCATCGTCATAATACTGCCCATAACGGACGCCCTGATACTCCGAATCCTTCTCCAGCTCGAAATAATTGTTGAGTACTTCCGATGCAATCCCCCAGCGGCGGAGATCGAAGTAGCGGCTGCTTTCCATCGCCATCTCCAGACGGCGCTCCCA
>CAYUYQ010000163.1:0-4818 GCA_964449335.1 uncultured Bacteroides sp.
CAGAGCGGCGCCCCATGCAACGTTGCCGAAGCCCGAAATGGCCACGGTTTTACCTTTGATATCAGTATTCTTCATGGCGAGCATGCTCTGAACGAAGTAGAGAGCGCCGAAGCCAGTGGCTTCAGGACGGATGCGCGAACCGCCGAACGAAAGACCTTTGCCGGTCATCGAGCCATCGCATTCGTTGCAGAGTTTCTTGTACATGCCGTACATATAGCCCACTTCGCGGCCGCCTACGCCGATGTCGCCAGCAGGAACGTCGCGATCAATGCCAATGTTTTTCCAGAGTTCAAGCATGAAAGCCTGGCAGAAGCGCATGATTTCAGCGTCGCTCTTGCCGCGGGGCGAGAAGTCGCTGCCGCCTTTGGCTCCGCCCATGGGGAGAGTGGTCAGTGCGTTTTTGAAAGTCTGTTCAAAGCCGAGGAATTTGAGAATCGAGAGGTTGACCGATGCATGGAAACGGATGCCGCCTTTGTAGGGACCGATAGCGTTGTTGAACTGCACGCGGTAGCCGAGATTGGTCTGCACCTGACCGCGGTCGTCGGTCCATGTCACGCGGAATGTGAAGATGCGGTCGGGCTCAACCATGCGCTCGATGATGCGGGCTTTTTCAAATTCGGGATGCTGGTTGTAGACTTCTTCCACACACATCAGCACTTCTTTCACTGCCTGAAGATACTCTTTCTCTCCGGGATGTTTCATCTCGAGAGAGCTCATGATTTTGTTAATGTCCATAACCGGGGGTGTTTTGGTATTTGATTGTTTTGATTGTTATGTCGGATTGTTGGTTATGGAGGCAAATGTAGGAAATAAAATTGCAGAAATAAAATTATCCGGCACCATAATTTCGCCTCCCGGAGTTGGCGGTTATGATGCCGGATTGTCAGTTTGACACGCTTTTACGCGTAATCGTCACATTCTGTCGGTTTAGCGGCGACGGCTCGATTTTTTCTTGGTCGAGGAGCGGCTGGTGCCTTTCGATTTGCTTGAAGAAGATTTTTTTGCCGTCGAGGTGCTTTTAGCTGCGGGTATCTTGAGTTTCTGTCCGATGTTGATGCGGGTAGTGCCCTGCGACATGCCGTTGGCACTGCGGATATCGTTGATGCCTACGCCGAATTTCTTGGCAATCTTGTCGAGTGAGTCGCCGCTCTTGACGGTATAGGTCGTTGCGGCGCGTGACGTAGATGACGAAGCCGATGCTGTTGACTGGCCCGACGCACGGTTGGTGCGCGATGAGGTCGAACGGTTTTCCTGGCTTACGGTCTGACGTGAGGCAACGCGCTCGGTGACGGTCGTTTCGGTTGTAGGAACGGTGCTGGCCTGGGCAACCTCACGCTCGTAAATCTGGATTTCGAGTTGGTCGCCTTCCTTCACTTTGCCGCGACGCAGGTTGTTCCAGCGCTTAACATCGGTGGCGCTGACGCCATATTTCTTGGCGATGTCGCGAAGGTTCTCGCCTCGGCCCACAACGTGGATTTTCTTGACCGGTTCGTTGGTGATTTCGGTCGTGAGCGAATTGTTGACGTCGGTATTTTTTGTCTGTGCGTCGGCTGCTTCGCGATTGGAGCGGCTGTTGTCGGTAGAGGCCAGCGGCGTGCCGGGCTCTACATAGGTGCGCCGCCCGTATTCGTCGGCATTGTTGGCAAGAATCTGAGGCTCGCTCATTATGTAGCTCAGCACCTGCTGAGAGGGGAGAACGAGTGTATAGGGATGGTTATCGCCGGGGATGATGTCCTTACGGAACTGAGGATTAAGCATGCGTATTTCCTCAACGGGAATTTTGAGCACGTCGGCTATCTGCTGGAAGTTTACGCGCTGCGCAACCTCGACGGTGTCGGTAATCAGGGCATTTTTTACAAGCGTGGGCTTGATGCCGTAGCGGTTGTGATAGTTCATCACGTAGTTGGCGGCAATAAACGCGGGGAAGTAGCCGCGTGTCTCGGGAAGAAGATAGTTGTAGATTTCCCAGAAGTCTTTTTTGCCACCACCGGCGCGGCGCAGGGCTTTGTTGACGTTGCCGGGGCCGCAGTTATAGGCAGCGATGGCGAGCGACCAGTCACCGTAGATGCCGTAGAGCTGCTTGAGGTATTTGACGGCGTAGTGCGACGACAGGCGCGGGTCGCGTCGCTGGTCAACGAGCGAGTTTACTTCCATGCCGAGGTCGAGAGCCGTTGCCGGCATGAACTGCCAGAGGCCTACGGCGCCGGCGCGCGAAACAGCGTTGGGGTTGATGGCGCTCTCAATCACAGGAAGATACTGAAGCTCAAGCGGCACTTTCTGCTTCACAAGCTCTTCGACGAAGATTCGGCCATAGTAGTTGTGGAGGGCAAGCATATCGCTGACGAGGTCGCGGCGTTTGCCGAGATACATATCGATAAGTTTGCCTACAATCTGATTGTAGGGCATTTCGATTTCGGTCGGTAGACGCGACAACAGGTCTTCATACTCGGTGGGGTTGCCGACTTTTCCGGTGCCGTCGGTCGGCGCCTCGGCCGTGAAATGCTTTAGATAGTAGCCTTCACGAAGTTGACGGGTTTTGGTCTCGAAGCTTTCGGGTGGCACGACGTTGTCGTCGGTTATGGAGTGTTTTATATCGAGTACCGATGGGGCCGCATGCATGGCAAGCGCTATGCCCGCGGTGACTACCGTCAGGATGATTTTCTTCATTTCAATATGTTGCATTCGTTTCATGTTCTTAGAGGGTTATGGTCCACATCACTCCCATCACCGGACGTCGGCCGGTATAGTCAGGCAGGACGGTCGGTGCGACGCTGATGGCAAGATCGGGCGAAATGTCGAAGTGGCTAAGCGAGGCGTCGACGTAGGCGTCGACTATCGCAAGGGCATAGACGCCGACCATCGATATTATGCAGAGATCGCGGTTGCGTCGGAAATAATTTTTTCTGGACTGCAGGGTACGTTTGAGCCAGTCTTTATTGATGTCTTCTTCCTTGGTTGTGGGAGGGAAGAAGTCCATGTAGCTTTTGGTATTCGGGTCGTTGTCCATAATGTCGGTGTAGGCCCGGGTGTAGTCGGAGAGCATGTTGTTGTTCCACGACGCACCGTAGCCCAGACCCATGAAGCCACCGACGAGCAGCGGCAGTTTCCAGAATCGGCGGTTGTAAATCTGGCCGAGACCGGGGAAAAGCACGGAAAGCCATACGGCTCTGATCGGGTCGGGATTAAATTCCCGCTTTTTTGACGCTGGAACGCCGGCCGCCATTATGGTGTCGGTAAAAAGATCGCCGGACGGGCGGATGGCCAGCGTGTCGACCGGAGTGAATCGCAACGAATCGCCAGCCACGCTGAACTCTTCGCCAACGATGGCTGCACTGTCGGGAAGCGGCTCCGTAAGGCTTATCGAATCAGGCATCTGACGGACCGGAGAGATGGGGCGCGGAGCCGGTTTTACGGGCTTATTGGGATTTGATGAAAAAATGTTAAAAGGGCAACTGAGAGCGATTGCAATCACTCCCAGAAGGGCTATTAACGTTTTCGACAAATTCAGCGACCTTGGTTTCACTATTCGGGTGGTTTGCTGTCAATTGGTTTATTATCAGATGATTCAGCGCGCATGTGGAGCGGCTGACGCACTGATGGGTCAGTTGTCGTTTGGTTTTAATTCATCAAAGATAGTAATTAATCGCTCAAGTTCCTCCTCATTTTTAAAACTGAACGTGATTTTCCCTTTGCCGCGGGCGTCGCAGTTGAAGGCCACAGGGGTGGAGAAACGCTGCGACAGATGCTGGCGGAGAATCTCAAAGTCTTCGCTCAAAGACGCTTTCTTTGCCTTATCTTTGGGTTTGGCCGGAGCACCCTCGCGGTACTCTTTAGCCAGTTCCTCGACGCGGCGCACTGACAGCCCTTCTTTCAGCGTCATCTTGTAGAGGCGGAGCTGCACTGTGGGATCGTCGACCGAAAGGAGGGCGCGGGCGTGGCCCATGTCGACGAGTTTGTCGCGCAGACCGAGCTGCACTTCGGCCGGGAGACGAAGCAGACGCAGGAAGTTGGCTATTGTGGCACGTTTCTTACCGATGCGTTCGCTCAGGCGCTCCTGTGTGAGCGAATACTGGTCAATCAGTTTTCGAAATGTCAGAGCGATTTCAATTGCGTTGAGGTCCTCGCGCTGTATGTTTTCGATCAGCGCCATTTCGGTCAGCTCGGCTTCGTTGGCGGTGCGGATGTAGGCCGGCACCGAGGTCAGTCCTGCCATACGGGCAGCACGGTAGCGGCGCTCACCGGCTATAATCTGATAGGAATCGGGTCCGGTTTTACGCAGCGACAGTGGCTGGATGACGCCGAACTCGCGCAGCGATGCCGCGAGCTCCTCGAGGGCTTCCTCGTCGAAAGTCGTTCGCGGTTGGTCGGGATTGGGACTGATCTGGTCAAGTGCTATGTCGTTGATGGCTGAGGAGCCACGGGCTGGAACGTCGTCCATCGGTATGAGCGAGTCGAGTCCGCGACCGAGGGCGTTGCGTCGGTTTACCATGATGTTTTCAGGGTTAGATGATTGTTAAGAGAGATGATGGTGATTGGATGTTTAGTGGAGAGCGCGGTGAGGGTCTGCGTTACGCCTTGTGGGCTTTGCGCTTGTTTTTCGCTATGATTTCACGCGCGAGGGCAATATGCGATGTCGCGCCACGGCTTTCAGCATCGTAGAGGAGGGCGGGTAGACCGTGGGATGGCGCTTCCGACAGACGGATGTTGCGGGGGATTACGGTGGTGAACACCATGTCGCCGAAGTGAGTCTTCAGCTCCTCATATATCTGGTTGGCCAGACGCAGACGGGCGTCATACATTGTCAGCAGGAAGCCCTCT
>CAYUYQ010000164.1:0-2600 GCA_964449335.1 uncultured Bacteroides sp.
CATGCTCAACATCATGCAGCGCATGAGCGGTATAGCCACTACCACCGCCCGCTATCAGCAGCGTCTTGAAGGGTTGTAGACCAAAGTGCTCGACACCCGCAAGACCACACCCGGCATGCGTATGCTCGAAAAAGAAGCCGTGCGCATAGGCGGCGGCTGCAACCACCGCATCGGTCTCTTCGACATGATTCTGATTAAAGACAATCACGTTGATTTCGCCGGTGGCATTCCCCAGGCCGTCAAAGCTGCACGCGACTATTGCAAGGCCACCGGCCGCGACCTCAAGGTGGAGGTCGAAGTGCGCAACACCGACGAAATTCTGCAGGCTCTCGAAGCCGGAGCCGACCGCATTATGCTCGACAATTTCACCCCCGAGCGCACCCGCGAGGCTGTCAAGCTAATCGCCGGACGCACCGAAATCGAATCGTCGGGCGGTATCACCCTCGACACTCTCCGCGACTACGGCGAGTGCGGCGTCGATTATATCTCAGTCGGCGCGCTGACCCACTCTGTCAAGGGTCTCGACATGAGCTTCAAGGCTTGCTGACAACCAGCCCGGCTGTAGGCCGGAATTCTATAACGAACCGCGTAAGGCCGTCTGTCTCGTCTGTGTGCAGCGAGAAGGCGGCCTTATGGCGTCGGAGCACTTCCGATACCAGCATCAGCCCCAATCCGCGGTCGGCTTTCTTCGTGCTGAAAAACGGAGTGAAAAGTCTTGCGGCGTTTTCGGCGCTTATGCCCGGACCGTTGTCGGTCACCGTCAGCCGATGGCGAGCGATGCTAACCGTGATGCGCCCTTTACTCACGCCGATACTCTCCACGGCGTTCTTCACAATGTTGACCACCACCCGCTCAAGCAGCATCGGATCGACCATCACTTCATCGCCGTCATCGACAGAATCGTCACTGCGCTCAAACGCCATAGTGATATTGCGCCCGGCCATTCCCGCAAGAAACGGCTTTAGACCTTCGATCCATTCGCCCAGACTCAGCCGCTGCAGTGTTGGTTCGGGGAGTTTCACTATATCGGCATACGACTTCACGAACGATACCAGACTCAGACACCGCTCTCGACTGCTGCCAACGGCCGCACACAGGCCCTCGTCACCGGCATTAAGCATTTCGACAGTTTCGAGCACCGACACCACGCTACCAAGCGTATTATTTACCTCGTGACCCATCGTGCGAACTATTTTGTTGAACACGTTAGTTTCGGCGTTCATCACTTCATCGGTCAACAATTCCACAAGGTAATACGTCCGTTTAAATCCCGAATCCATAAACCACAGACGTGAGCATCGAAGCACCTGCGAGGCCGTCGGTCTCACGACCCGACTCTCACCTTCGCGCAGTTCCCACAGCAACTTTCTGACCGCCGGACCGGCCATGCGCTCAAACGCACGGTTACTGCTGATAATCTCGCGGTTGAAATTACAGATAGCTATGCCCATCGGCGAGGCCTTAATGAGATGCTCCAGAAAGTTCTCCTGTTCGAGAGTTTTCAGTCGTTCGGCCTTCATGGTATCAATCAAGCCGTTGAACAGCTCCACCACCTTATCGGCGTCGCGCTGTCCGGTCCACCGCAACCGCGTGCTGTAGTCCTGCTCCCGCAGCAGATACATTCCGTTCTCCACGGCGTTGAGCGGCGTCATCATCGACCACATCAACAGCACGAACGCCACGGCCGCTACAACCAGTGTCAGCAACACCCATACCCTCTCGACGTCAAAAAGCAGTAAAGCCCCCATCAATACGATGGAGGCTCCAAGCACCGTGCTATATATCTTATAACTCATTAGTCTTTCGGCTACTTATAATCAGTTTTAATCCCATGCTTTTCTATTCGGCGGTAGAGAGCCTGGCGCGTTATTCCCAAGAGCTCGGCCGCCTTTGTCAGATTGCCGTCGCAGCGGTCAACGGCTTTCACTATCGCGTCGCGCTCGGTGTCGTCGAGCGTCGACACCTCGGCTGCTTTGCGCCTCGCTTCCTCGGCTGCGGCAAGAGCCTTTCGCACCTTCGCCATAAAATCGCGGTTGCTCCACGGCTTGGTGACGAAATCGGCCGCCTCGAAGTGCATGCCTTCTACGGCGAGATCAATCGTGCCCCACGCCGTTATCAGAATCACCGGCACATCCGGAGCGAGAATCTTAATCTTGCGCAGCAGCTCTATGCCTTCACGCCCCGACGTTGACAGCGAGAGATTCATGTCGAGAATCACCAGTTCCACGCCTCCGGCGCGCAGCAGTCTGAGAGCGTCGGCCTCCGTCGAAGCCTCCTCGCTTTCAAACCCGGCCGTCTTCAGCATCAGCCCTATCGACAGCCTTATCGACCTATCATCATCAACAATCAAAATCATATCACAAATATAACATTAATAATCCAAATTATCATCGCCCCGCAGTATGAGCCCCGGAGGGCGATGCCCAGCCTCCACCCGCCGCCACACCGTGAGAGAGCCCCGGAGGGGTAACCCCATGAGCATCCCCATGCGTAGCGGCGGAGCTGCAAGCTTGGGGCAACATCCACCCGCCGCAGGCATAGAGCCCCCGGAGGGGGCGACGCCGTCATGTGTGTTGCACAGCGTCGCATCTCCGATGCTC
>CAYUYQ010000164.1:2700-4784 GCA_964449335.1 uncultured Bacteroides sp.
CGCATCTCCGATGCTCTCCGCCTTATTAACCCAACACTGAAGCTACCGTGTGGAGCCCTGCCGGGGCTCCACCCAGCCTCCACCCGCCGCCACACCGTGAGAGAGCCCCGGAGGGGCGACGCCATGAACATCCCCATGCGCAGCGGCGGAGCTGCAAGCTTGGGGCAGCCTCCACCCGCCGCCTCGGCATGGAGCCCCCCCGAGGGGGCGACGCCGTGCTCGGCACCACGGTTAATTCTTCACCAGCCGCTCGATGTCGGCGGTGATATTGTTGTGGTGCTCATAGTCGTAGAGCGTCAGCGAACGAATCTGATACCAATAGCTCCAGAACTTATATAGCTCGGTGACGTACTGGCGCATCGCCTCATCTTTCTTACTCTGCGAGTCGTTGAGGTCGAGAGTCGATATCTTACCGATCATATAGGTCTGCACATTGGTGTCGTAGCGTTTGCGGGCAATCTCGTTGGAGCGCGTGGCCAGCGAGAGCTGCGACTGCTGGTTGCAGAACCGCTCCACGAGCACGAAGAGCTCCTGATTGAAATCCATCGTCTCCTGACGCAGACGGCTTTCAGTCACGCGGCGGTTGCTTTCGGCCACCTTCACGCGCCCGCGGCGCTTGCCCCAGTCGAGCAGTGGAATCGAAAAACCGACCTCGACGAGCTGATTGCCGCGCAAACGTCGATAGCTGTCGGCCGGCTCGGCAGCCGTTCCCGTATAGCCCACCTGCGCGAAAAGATTGATTTGCCGCAGATCACCCTTGGCTTTCGCCACTTCATAGTCAGCCTCGAGCTGACGGCGACGGATATTCTTGGCAAACTTATTGTTGGCCAGCGCCCGGTCAAGAGCGTCGGCATAGTTTATCTCCACCGAGGGTACGGCCGACGGCACTACGGGCACTATCTCCGTCGACTCGTCCATATCCAGAAACGAGCGGAGTCTGAACATATCGCTTTTCACCGTGCTCTCGCAGTCGGTCACCTCCGAGCGCGCGTCGAGGCGGTTAAGCTCCATCTGCAGCAGGTCGTTCTCGCTTATCTGTCCCATCTTTCGCTTTTCGACCGCAACTGAATAGAGTTTCTCGGCATTTTCGAGATTCTGACGGGCCGTGGCGAGATTCTCGCGGCTCAGTAGAAGCGTGAAGTAGTAGGAAACAGCCGTCAATGCCACCTCCTCGGTGAGGCTCAGAAACTGTGCTTTGGCCTCGCTGTAGCGCACCGGTTCGATACGGCTGTCCCACTTCATAGTGTTGACGCCGAAAATCGGCTGCTGTAGCGTGACGGCCACAGGGATGGTCATAAAGCGATTGCCGACATCGGAGCCATATTGCCGCAGATAATCGAGCGACGACACCAGACTGATCTTACCGCCCGTAAGCCTTACGTTCTGCGTCACCGATAGCTGACCTTTTGCCTCAAGAAAGTTGTTTTTCACGAAGCTATAGTCGCCCTCGCTGTTCATATACGAGGTGTATTGGTTGGCATAGCTCGGAGCCGTGGCCGTAAACGAAACCTCGGGCAACTGGTCGGCGCGGAACGTGCGCCATTCCCAGTAGGCCGTCTTGAGCTGGTCGAGCGCCATCGCTGCATCGACGCTCTGGCGGCGGGCCATCGCTATGGCATCGTCAAGCGTCAGGGTTATTTCGCCCGCCGCTGCCCCGGTGAGCAGCGGCGCGGCGAAAAGTATAGAAAGTAGGAAGCGTTTCATTGGTCTTTAAGTGCATCTGCAGGATTAACATTCATTGCTGTTCGCGCCGGGAACCAAACGCCGGCCACTATCATTATCATCAGCACCACCACCGTGGCTATGGCGCCATAGACAAACTGGGTCGTCGTGTTGTCTTCGATCAGGAAGTTGAGCACGTCCGATTTCATTACCGGGTCGGCTACGACCGCAGCCACCACCAGCGAAATAGCGAGCATAATCATCGACTCGGAAATCAGGCGGCGGAACACATCGCCACGCGTGGCGCCGTTGACCTTGCGCACAGCAATCTCCGGAACGCGCTGCTGCGTGCGGAACCAGAACGTTCCCAAGAATCCCAAGAACACCACCAGCAGCATAAATCCGGCGCAAACCGCCGCATT
>CAYUYQ010000165.1:0-4634 GCA_964449335.1 uncultured Bacteroides sp.
GACGGATACCCTGGTTGAAGAGTGCAGTCTCAAGGAAGATCTGGCCGTCGGTGATAGAAATCACATTGGTCGGAATATAAGCAGAAACGTCGCCGGCTTGAGTCTCGATGATTGGTAGGGCAGTAAGAGAACCGCCACCTTTCACTATAGGTTTAAGCACATCAGGAAGGTCATTCATATTAGACGCCACTTCCTGATTGTCGATGATCTTAGCAGCGCGTTCGAGCAGACGAGAGTGTAGATAGAAGATATCACCAGGATAAGCCTCACGTCCGGAAGGACGCTTAAGGATAAGAGAAATCTCGCGGTAAGCCACAGCCTGCTTTGACAGGTCGTCGTAGACGATGAGAGCATCACGACCGGTATCGCGGATATACTCGCCGATTGCCACGCCTGCGAAGGGAGCGAAGTAGCGCATAGCTGCAGAGTCAGAAGCAGTAGCAGAGACTACGACTGTATAGTCCATAGCTCCATTCTTCTTAAGAGTCTGCACGATAGATGCCACTGTAGATGCCTTCTGGCCGATAGCAACGTAGATACAGAAGACGGGTTTTCCTGCGAGGTAGTTCTGACGCTGGTTGATGATAGTGTCGATAGCGATTGCAGTCTTACCGATCTGACGGTCGCCGATGATAAGCTCACGCTGTCCGCGTCCGATAGGAATCATGGCGTCAACAGCCTTGATACCCGTCTGGAGCGGCTGATTAACAGGCTGACGGAAGATAACGCCGGGAGCCTTGCGCTCAAGAGGCAGACGGATGAGGTCGCCCTCAATAGGTCCCTTGCCGTCGATGGGTTCTCCGAGAATATTGATGACACGTCCGAGAAGTCCTTCCCCTACCGGAATAGAAGCGATCTCACCCGTGCGACGCACCGACATGTTCTCAGTCACTTTATTAACGTTGTTGAGAAGCACAACACCCACATTGCTCTCCTCAAGATTGAGTGCGACGCCCTTGACGCCGTTTTCAAACTCCACCAGCTCGTTGCTCTTCACGTTCTCGAGGCCATAGACATGGGCCACACCGTCGCCGACTTCGAGAACGGTGCCCACTTCCTCAAACTTGACCTCGGAATTGATATTGTCGAGCTGCTGTTTAAGTATATCAGATATTTCGCTTGGGTTAAGCATCTTTAATTCACTTGCTTCTTAATAGGGTTTGACGTAGTTGTTCGAGTTCGTTGCTGACTGAGGCATCCATGCGCACGGAATCCACATCGATAACGAAACCACCGATAAGATCCTTGTCGATAGATTCCGAAAATTCAATACTTGAATTCTTAAATGAATCCTCCACCAGCTTGCGGAGACGGGAACGCAGCTTCTCTTCAAGAGGAGCCGACGTAGTGATCTTCGCCTGCAGGATATGGTTGGCCTTCCTGTAGATGTCGCAATATGCCAGCATCATGAGGCGTGCGTATGCCTCGCGGTGATGCTCCACAATCAGCTTCACAAACCTTTCGTAGGCGTCATCGGAACTCTTTCCCGCAGCAGCAATCAGCACTCCGGATTTGTCAGATTCCTTCACAAAAGGATTTGAAAGGACCTTCTGCATGTCGGGATGGCTGTCGAACACAGCGGCAACCTGCTTGGCGATGTCGTAAACCTCCTTTGTCCTGTTCTGTTCAAGCGCAAACTTATAGAGCGCCTTCGCATAGCGATATGGGATGAGTCCGTTGTCCATCTAATCAGTTTTTCTCTATTTCGTCCAACATTTTGCTTACGAGCTCATTCTGCTCCTTATCGTCCTTAAGCTGGTTTCTGACCATCTTTTCGGCGATTTCAAGAGAAAAACGGCTCACTTCTTCTCTGAACTGAAGTTCAGCTTCCTTGCGTGACTGTTCTATTGACACTTTGGCCGCGTCCATTACTTTCTTAGCCTCTTCGGATGCCTGTTTCTTAGCATCCTCGATGATCTCGGATTTCATTCTTGCGGCATCACGCAACATTTCTGCCTGACGTTTCTGGGCCTCTTCAATATATTTCTGAGCGTCGGCACGTGCCGAATCAAGCTGAGCCTTTGCTTCGCGGGCATATTCAACGCCCTTGTCAATGGTGTCAGCACGCTCCTCCATATTCTTTATAATCACAGGCCAACCCCACTTCCACAACACGAAGAAGAGAAGCAGGAAGGCTATGAACATCCAGAATATCAAGCCGAAATCGGGCGTGAATAATTCCATTCTATGGTAGAGTTAAATGATGGAGCTTTATTATCAGAGGAACAGAGCAAGAGCCGAAACGATAACAGCGAAGAGAGCAACACCCTCGATAAGGGCTGCGATGACGATCATGCTCGAGCGGATGTCGCCGGCTGCCTCAGGCTGACGTGCGATAGCCTCCATGGCGGAAGATCCGATGTTGCCGATGCCGAGGCCTGCGCCGATGGCTGCGATGCCGGCGCCGATGGCTGCGCCCAGAGCTGCGAGAGGAGCGACTGCTGCTAAAATCATTGATACCATAATTCTGAATTTTTAAGTTATTGTTCTTGTTTATTATTTCTATTTATTTTTCTCCGGACGATGAGGGAACGGCTAATTCAACCTTCTCAACATCCTCATGTTTCTTTTCATGGCCATGTCCATCTTCCACACTCATTGAAATGAACAGAGTGGAAAGAAGGGTGAACACATAGGCCTGGATAAAGCTCACAAGCACATCAAGAGCAAGCATGAAGATGGAGAATGCCACGGAAAGAACCACCGATCCTCCGGCTGCTGATGCTCCGAAAGCTGCAAGAATAAAAATGAGAAGAGTCAGCGTGATCACTATCATGTGACCTCCCATCATGTTGGCGAATAGACGGACACATAGAGCTGCCGGCTTGGTGAATATACCGAAGATCTCGATAAACTGCATGATGGGAAGGGGGAACTTCAGGAACAGAGGCACATCCGGCCAGAAGATTTCCTTCCAGTAATGCTTGGACCCGTTGATATTCGTAACGATGAATACGATCACCGCAAGGACAAGCGTGATGCTTATATTTCCCGTAAGATTAGTTCCTCCCGGGAAAATGACGATCAATCCGAGAAGATTCATTGTAAGGATAAAGAAGAAACACGTCAGAAGCAACGGCGCAAACTTCTTTGCCTTATCTCCAAGTGTCGCCTTGATGACTCCGGTATAAATAAAGTCGATAAGCATCTCAAAAAAGCCCATCCCTTTACGAGGAGCCTTAAGACCCTTCTTTCCGTAATGTCTCACAACCGACATCACCATGATGGTCACGAGCACAGCAGCAATAAAAAGCGCCAGGACATTCTTTGTGATGGAGATATCGAAAGGACGATATTCGCGCCAGAAGGTGCCATCTACGTCAACATATCCATCAACAATTCCATCTTCCGAGGCTGCAGCCTTACCCTTGACGCCAGCTTCCTCCGTGGAGTCAAGAGGGAAAATCTGAACAACCTTATTACTATGCTTGCTGTGATGGGCAAGAACAAAATAATAGGGCTGACCGTCTTTATCAATTTTGACAATTTCCGGAACAGAGACACTCTCAACCTTGCCGGATGCGGAATCAACCACCTCCTCATGCCTGAGCAGACGCGATGAAGAAAAGCTAACCCATTTGCCATCTTCCGTCTTGACAATAACGGGCAGGGGGATTCTATAGACATGGCTGAAAGGGACCTCCCATCCATAGCCGTCACCAAGGTGGTGAAACATCACCTCCTTGACATTGACCCCTTCCTCCTGTTTGCCAGAAGAGGCAAAACTAATCTGCGGCAACATGAAGACCACCGCAAGAATAGCTGACAATATTTTGAAGCGCCTGTTGTTCATCGCTTATATCCGTTTTCAATATTCTTTCCCAAATCAATACACACAGACCGAAACCACATTCATGTCGACATCCACAATTCCACCCTTTATATCGATGCTCTTTTCAGAACCATCGGAAGAACGATATACCACCGCTCCGGGATTCAAGGCGGAAATGAGGGAAGCATGATTTTTCAAAACGGTGAACGAACCAAGCTGACCGGGGAGTGTGACCGATTCGGCCTCTCCCTTGAACAGGATCTCACTCGGGGATATGATTTCTAACGTCATTGTGTCTGTCTCTGAGGGTTAACTGTGTCACTTCACTTCTGCAAGCAGTTTCTTTCCTTTCTCAATAGCCTCGTCGATAGTGCCGACATTGAGGAACGCCTGCTCGGGATATTCGTCCATTTCGCCAGAAAGAATCATTTTGAAACCACGGATGGTTTCAGCCAGAGGCACCATGACTCCGGGCAGACCAGTGAACTGTTCAGCCACAAAGAACGGCTGGGAAAGGAATCGCTGCGCCCTGCGGGCCCTCGCTACAACAAGCTTGTCTTCATCGGAAAGCTCGTCGACACCAAGGATGGCAATGATATCCTGAAGCTCGTTATATTTCTGAAGAAGCTGCTTGACAGCCTGCGCAGTGTTATAATGATCTTCGCCGATGATATTCGGATCAAGAATGCGCGAAGTGGAATCAAGAGGATCAACAGCCGGATAGATACCGAGCTCAGCAATCTTTCGGCTCAACACGGTAGTGGCATCAAGGAAGTTGAAGGTTGTGGCCGGAGCGGGGTCGGTCAAGTCGTCGGCCGGCACATAGATGGCCTGCACAGATGTGATACTACCCTGCTTGGTC
>CAYUYQ010000166.1:0-4614 GCA_964449335.1 uncultured Bacteroides sp.
GGTCTTGCTTCCGGTATCGGTTCGCAGGCGTCGCCCATCATTCCCCCGGCAGAAACACAGGATGTATATGTGTCATATCGTGTCAATGTTCTTCAGTGGGCGGTTGTTCCTACGCAGGATGTTGAGCTTTGATAGCGTGCCTTTAAATTAGAATTCGATATACTTGCCTCTCTCCTCACCCTCTCTCTCGCATAGGGTATGCCGCCTTGGGTGGCGGCATACTCACTAATTTAACAACTAATAAACACAGAAGTGAATACGGTAATTATCAATCGACTCAGGCTTGTAGGAGCGCTAATCGTAGCGATGATGCTCTCCGGATGCGGCTGGGTGCATCAGGGCATCTCGGAGTGTCCCGCGCAGTTGCGCGTGAAATTCGTGTATGACTACAATATGAAGTTTGCCGACGCATTCCGCGCCGAAGTGACGAGCGTCAATCTCTGGGTGTTCGACTCCGATTCGGGTGCGCCCGTCTGGAAAGGCTCGGCATCGGGCGAGGTGCTTGCAGATGAAGCCGGATTTGAAATGGAGCTTCCCATCGAGGCCGGAAAGTACGATTTCGTGGCATGGTGTGGTCTGGCCGACAACCCGGCATTTTCGCTCGCAACCTACGAACCGACGTCGAAACAGCAGCTTGAAGTGGCCCTGCAGGCCGCTCAGAGCGGAACTCTCCTTGTGAGCGACACCGAACTCGGCGGACTCTACCACGGCTCGGTCAGCGGCTACGAGTTCAAGCCCGCAAACACATTCAACGACATACAGTATGTGACCGTTTCGCTGACCAAAGACACCAACGCTATCCGCGTGCTGCTCCAGAATCTCGACGGCCGCGAACTCAAGCCTGAGGATTTCTCGGTGGCTATAACTGATGCCAACTCCAATCTGGGCTGGAACAATGCGGTGCTGAGCGGACCGACCATCACCTATCAACCGTGGATGACGAGTTTCGGCGCCGTGGGCGATACACCCACCGAGTCGAAGGCCATTGACACTGTGGCAACGCTTCTCAGCGAGCTGTCGATGTCGCGCCTCATGGCAGGGCAGACGTGCTGGCTGACGGTGACGCGCAACACCGACGGTGTGGAGATAATCCACATACCGCTTATTGAATACCTGCTTCTCATCAAGGGTCACTACGGCCAGATGTCTGATCAGGAATATCTCGACCGACAGGATGATTATTCGCTCATGTTTATTCTCGACCGCACCAACAACTGGTATGTGGCCGGAGGCATCTATATCAACTCATGGGTGGTAGTTCCCCCGCAAGATTCCGGAGTATTATGATTTCACGAAAGTCATTATCGCGTTTTCGCCCAATGGCAGCCATGGCGCTTGGTCTGTTGCTCCCGGTGTTGCTCCCGGCGTGCAGCGCCTTCAATGAGTCGGGCCGCGACTGTCCGGACACGGATGCCGATTCGCGCTCGTCGGTGGCAATTGAGTTTCGCGTCCACACCACGGCCGAGCAGCTCGGCAGTCGCACAGCTGCGTCGCGAACCGACTTCAACGGCCACGACGAGGAGCTGAGCGACAACGCCCAGATTGAAGATTATATCTGTCCGTCGGACTTCGGCGTGTTTATCTTCGGCCAGAAGAGCGGCGACACCGACCCTATACTGCTCTACTACAATACGAGTGTCACCGAGTCGCAGCCCGGATTCTCCATGACCGGCTCTATTGGCGACTACACGATTTCGCTCACACTGCCGGCCGTGCTCGTGGAGCATCTGCTCGACACTCAGGGAACATTTGCGCCCTTGAGCCCCACCGGGACGCGCTCGATGAAGCTCACCGTGGCTATGCTGGCCAACATCGGCGGAAGCAGCCAGAACCATAGCGATTATGATGAGTTCGCCTCACTGAAGACGGCTCTGGGTACCGAGGACTTCACGACAGTGTCGAATCTGTCGGACTTCACGGCGATTGCCGAGACGCTGACCTACGCAGCCTCGACATCGGCCACGCAGATTCACATACCGATGTACGGACTTTCGACGTTTACGCTCTCGGAGAGCGATATGTTCTACAGCCGTCCCGACGCGCGCATAGAGCTTGGTGACATCTCGATGCTGCGCGCCATGATGAAGATGCGCGTGGTCGATAATATCGAGAACAAGACCGCCGACGGTTATCCCAAAGTGACTTCGGCCACGCTTTATTACCGAGCTGTCGACGGCTTCGTCACTCCCGAGGCGCCCGGCTCCTACGTCAACGCGACGCAGGTCCACACCGACCGTGTCTTGCTTCCTCAGCCGGCCGACGCGGCGCCCAACACCCTGCCTCTACGCGCCGGAACGATTGTCGAGAACTCATTCGTGGGGTGCGCTCCGCCCCAGACAATCACGGCCTACGCCCCCGCGATGGACATCTATGTGCAGCGCGACGCCGCTTCGGCTCCGCAGCGTTTCGAGGTCGACATCACACCGGAGCGATTCCCCGGACTGGCGGCCGCCACGATGTGGGGCGCGACGATGCTCCGCAACCACGTCTACACCCTCAACGTAATCAAAGTCAATTTCGGCGCTTCGCTCACCCTGACCGCTACGGTGGCCGACTGGGATGACTCCTCGTTTGATTTCGACTTCTCCGACGACGTCAGCTCGATTCCCGAAACCGGAAAAATCGAATGGGAGGCAGGCAGCTACTACAGCATAGTCGACGAGACGACGCTGATCATGAATCCGTGGCACGACGGAGCCCCTGTGCCGGCCGTCTGCACGTTCGGTCTGGCTACGCCCGTCGGAGCTCTGTGGACCGCCTCACTCATACTCGAGGAGGGCAGTACGGACGCCTTCCGGTTTGTCGACGAAAACGGACCGTTCACCGATGCAGACGGAAACGAACTGAGCCCCACATCGATTGAAGGACGCATCGACGGCAACCTCGCGACGCTCCGAATCGAAACCACCTCCGAGACTCCGGCGCAGAACAATAAGGTTTCGCTCCAGATTGTAGTCGTCACTCAGGGTGGCGCGGGCTATAGCATCGCTACTGACGGCAATATCCTACTCAAGTGGTCATTACTTCAGAATCAGCAACAATAACCTTTCAGCCAATGAAGTTTATCAATATACTTACCTCCGTGGTCATCGCCGCCACAACAATGACTCTGGGCGGATGCTCGGCCGACGATATCGACTCGCCCGACACCCCCGATGTGGTGGGGGAAGGCAACGTCACGCTGACGTTTCGGAGCTCCAAGAACGCCTCGCGTGCTACGGACGCTACCAACAATGAAGACCTAATCAATTCGCTGACGGTGTTTCTTTACACCGACGGAGCTGATTCGGAAACGGCCGAGCCGGTTGCGACAGCATCGTTCAGCAATCTGAACCGTAATGCCGTGACGACCGTGAAAATGTCGCTCACCAAAGAGCAGACAGCGGCTCTTTTCCCCGATGGCGACGGGTCGGAGTGCCGCATGGTGGCAATAGCCAATCTTCCGGCCGCGTCGACGCTACCGGCCTCGAAGACCGTGACGAATTTGCGCTCTACTGCCATCAGCGGCACGCTTAACGCTCAGCAGGGCGACCGGCCGCAGACGAGTTTCGTCATGTTTGGCGACACTGACGAGGGGCGTGCCGGGACGGTCAAGGTAAAGTATACCGAAAACGACTTAGGGGGAACGGCCGAGGGCAACGTGATGCTCGTCCGCGCCGCAGCACGAATCTCGCTCAATGTCCGCGTGCCGCAGACAATCGAAGTAGCAGAGAATGGTTCGGACGCAAAAGTGGTCTGGGAGTCGCAGGCATCGGGCATGCAGGTGCTTCTCGATAATGGCGTCAATGTATCGGCTGTCGATCCGTCGGTGCTCACGGCGCGTCCGGTCGATAACGCTTACTTCTCTATTGGTGAAGGACGGAAATTTACGTTTGCTGATAACGGTGAAACCGGCGAGACGGCCTATAGGTGGACGCAGATACTCCCGTTTTACACCTATCCCAACCAATGGGAGAGCAGCCCGGGTGAAACACATAAAACCACGATGACAATAATCGTTCCGTGGCGCATAGAAGGCGCAAACACCTACCGTACATGCTACTACAAGTTGCCCGTAACGGGCGGAACCGAACTCCTTCGCAACACCGCCTATACGGTCAACCTCAACGTGAGTATGCTCGGCAGTTTCATCAAGGAGGAGCCTCTCGAGGTGACCCCGACGTATCTTGCCGTCGATTGGGCTGATGTGGAAACCGGTGTGGATATCAAGGATTACCGTTATCTCGTGGTGAATCAGAACAACTATACGGTCGATAACCAGTCGACTATTTCCATACCTTTCTATTCGTCGCACGAAGTCGTGGTGAGAAACATCACTATGACTTATCAGCGCTTCAATATGTATGGCAACAACAGTGAGGTGATGAATATCCCTATCACGATGGAGCAGAACCATGAGACCGGAATAAAGAACGCCGGTGACAGCCTGTATACATATCAGCTTACCAGCGACGCGATGGGCAATAATGTGCTCACTATCGAGCATCCGCTGACCACGTGGTCGCCTCGCCGTGCAAATGGCAACGTGATTAACGAGACCGGCTATAATAGTAAAAATGCGGCTCAAAATGCAATCGATGCCATCAGCTACTATGTTCCCGGCACCGGTCAGGC
>CAYUYQ010000167.1:0-4557 GCA_964449335.1 uncultured Bacteroides sp.
TTAGTAAAGCAGCACGGTGAGCGAGACGGGGCCCTGGGCGCCGGTGATGTGGACGGCCTCTATGTCAGCCGTGGCCGACGGGCCCGAGAATAGGGAGGAATACTGGATGGCGCTCAAATCCATCTGCGCGTAGGCATGCTGCAATCCGTCTACTATTTTGGAGCGGTCCAAAAGAAGATAGAGATTGAGGGCGAAGAGACCGTTGGCCATCCGACCGAATGTGTCGGCGTCGACGAGCACACTTCCGGTCTCGCCTATGCCGAGCAAGCCCTCGCCTACGCACGATTGAAGCACGTGGGCGTCGGCCGGACGCGGCATTTTCTCAAGCGTGATATTACCCGGAAATTCGGCCACGGCACTGTAGACGGGAGCCGCATCAGACATCGCGACGTTTTGGCGGAGCCATTCGATCGCTTCGCCGCGCGAACCGAGCGTCACGACCTTGCCGTCGAATCCTTCAACGTGGCTGATGAAGTTCGTCTCACATTCACCCGCTATCGTAAACAGCGGTACGTCGGGATGCTCAACCGATTGAGGACGATTGGCACGCACGCGGGCGAGTATGCGCTCGCGGGAGCTGAGGGGTTTGGTGGTGGTGTTATCTGAGGTCATGAGTTGGCTTGATTGTTAGGTTGGTCGTCGGATTGGTCTGCCGAGTGGTCTTTATACCACTGACGGAAGGTCTGCTTGGGCGGTATGGGATTGCGGTGCCACTCAGCCCACGGATTGATCCTGCTCTCGGCTATGGCCTCGGGAGTATAGCGGAGGGCCATCAGGCCAAGCTTTTCGGCCATCTGCAGATTGGCGGAGCTACGGAGCACGGCGCCCATCAGCCCTTCTTCGAGATCGTGGCTGAAAAGCGACTCACGCTTCTCGACCACAACCTGACGCCAGTAGAATATAATCTCCGGCAGCGGCACCTTGACGGGACACACATCGCCGCACGAGCCGCAGTGAGTGCATGAGAACGGCAGGCGCGCATATCGGTGCAGGTCGTACGACGGCATCAGCGCCAGTCCGAGCGGCCCCATATAGTTGGCATCGTAGGATATGCCCGATGTGCGGCGGAAGACGGGGCAGGTGTTCATACACGTGCCGCAGCGCATGCATTTGAGCACCGGCCAATATTCCTGACCGAGACGCTCGGAGCGACCGTTGTCGAGAAGCACCACATGGATTTCCTGACCGGGCGCGGGGGCGGATATATGGGAGGTGTATTGAGTAATGTCGTAACCAAGCGAGCTGCGCGAAAGCAGACGGAGATAAAGCGGCAGGTCCGTCTGACGGGGAATCACCTTTTCGATACCGATGGTGACGATGAGAAGCGGCGGAACAGTGGCGCATATATCGACATCGCCCTCGTTGGAGCACATGACGACCGTTCCGGTCTCGGCCACGGCGTAGTTGCAACCAATCATGCCGGCTTCGGCCTTGACGTAACGGCCGCGCATGTCGGCTCGCATCACGCTGTTGAGATAGGCCGGGTTATCATTATCGGGGTCGGAGCCGAGTTTCTTGGCAAAGATGCGGGCCACGTCGGTGCGCAACTTGTGGATTGCGGGCATCACGATGTGGCTGTCGCGCTGATTGTCGAGTTGCTGGATGCGCTCACCCAGATCCGATTCGTTGACTTCGATACCGTTTTTCTCGAGATATTCGCGCATGCCACATTCGTCCATTGTCATCGACTTGCCTTTGGTAAGCGTCGACACATGATGCGAACGCAGTAGAGAGAGCACGATGTTGTTGTGTTCGGCGGCATCTTCGGCCCAATGAACCGTAATGTTGCGCTTCTGCAGATTCGATTCAAACTCTACGAGATATTCGTCGAGATGCGACAGCGTGTGCTCTTTTATTTCAGAAGCCAAATCGCGCATCTGCTCCCACTCGGGCAGAGTGGAGGCCACTTTATCGCGCCGCATGCGTGCGGCCCATAGACAACGGTCGTTGCTTTCGCGGTGGGGTGTGTCGGCAATAAATTCTGCGCCGAGTTTCACCTGATTTACCTGTCTGCTCATTGATGGGAGGGGATTATTTTGCGTCGCCGTTGAGAATCTCGGCGATATAGTAAAACTTAATATCAAGTCCGAATTTGCGGGCCACACACGACTGATGGAGCAAGCACGACATATCCTGCGACGTGACGTATTTGAATCCGTTGCGTGCATAATCATTGACCTTATCGAGGCCCTGCTGACCGGAACAGCTTGCATCCCAGATGGCGAATGTGCCTCCGAAGCCGCAGCACTCGTCGCGGCGCGTGGCGTAGCCCACCTCTATGCCGTCGACAAGATTGAGAAGATCGGCCGTCTTGGAGAAATCGGCAACCATCAGCTCGGTTGGCCGCGCTTCGTTGAGATAACGGAGCGAGTGACAGCCGTTGTGGAGCGCCACGCGGTGGGGAAACGACGCCCATGGTAACGAATCGACTTTCACGATATCGTGGAGAAACGTCACAAGATCGACCGAGGCGTTTCTGATCTGCTCGACTTCGGGTGTCTGCTCAAGGTCGTCGAAATGGTGGCGAAACTGGTCGGCACAGATGCCCGAAGGCATGACGATATGGTCAAATCCGGCCAAACGGCTCGCAACCGCTCTCTCGACCTTGCAGGCCGTGCGGGTGTAGCCCATGTCTTTCATCGGAAGTCCGCAGCATGCCGCCGACTCTATAAACTGCGGATTGAGTCCGAGCCGTCGAAGCAGTTTGAACGACGAGATGGCCGCTTGCGGTGCGATAGCATCGATGTAGCAAGGGACGAAAAAGCCAACTTTCATATCCGGGGGTGATTGGAGTTTTAGTGTGATGATGTTTCTTAAAAATAGTCGGCGCACAATAAGAGCCTACCATTATCGAAACAAACTTGCGCCGCAAATTGTTTAACAGAAAATATAGCCCGCGCTATATTGATTTTACTAATGTTTATCACCATTCTGACACATTATGTGGTTTATTGAAGCGCTCCGACACACCCCGGCACTGGCGGTGTTCCTCACAATCGGGCTTGGATTCTGGCTCGGCAAGTTGAAATTCAAAGGTATATCGCTCGGCACCGTTACTTCGGTTCTTATTGTAGGTGTGCTCGTCGGGCAGATGGACATCAATGTCGGCGGCCCGCTAAAAAGCGTCTCGTTTCTGCTGTTTCTCTTCTGTATAGGCTACAGCGTCGGTCCGCAGTTTTTCAAGTCACTGCGCGGCGATGGTCTCCGCGAGGTGATGTTTGCCGTAGTGGTTTGCGCGATGATTCTCGGAGTTTCGTGGGTGGTGGCATTGTGGCTCGGACTCAATCCGGGGCAGGCTGCCGGCATGATGGCCGGGGCATCTACGGCCTCACCCGTGGTTGGCGCGGCCGAAGACACCGTCTCATCGCTCAGCGGCGACCCGGCTGAAATCAAAGCCATGGTCGATGCCATACCGGTTTGCTACGCCATGACCTACGTGTTCGGCACACTCGGAGCCGTATGGCTCCTTGGCTACATAGGCCCATGGATGATGGGCGGTCTCGAAAAGGTCAAAGCCATGACCCACGAGCTTGAAAAGACACTATCGCCCGCAGGCATCGGCGACGATCCGGCATACTTCGACGCATGCCGTCCGGTTGCGTTCAGAGCCTTCGTAGCCGACGGTGAGGGAATGAGCAGCCCCCGCAGTGTTGCTGATATTGAAGGGCATTTTGCCGACGAAAACCGGCGTCTGACGATTGAGCGCATTGCGCGAACTGACGGGACCGCAATAGACCCGACACCCGACACGATGGTGAATCCGGGCGACACGGTTGTACTCACCGGACGTCGCGAGCGCATCGTAGGCGACAACAGCTGGCTGGGCCATGAGGTGGCCGGCGTCGGACTGCTGACGTTTGCCGTTGAGGATGTCGAAGTTACCGTGTCGAAAAAATGTCCCACCAAGACCGTGGCCGACATGCTGGCGCGGCCGTGGATGGAGGGTGTGGAAATTAAGCGTATAATCCGCGATGGTGTCACACTCAAACCCTTTACCGCCATCTCGGTAGAGCCGGGCGACGTCTTTGAGCTCGTAGGCCGCAAAAAGGATGTGGAGAAAGCTGTTGCCGAAATCGGTTACCCCGACCGCCGGACGCTTTCGACCGACTTCGTTTTCGTCGGTCTGGGCATACTCATAGGCGGCCTTATCGGCGCTCTGGCCGTAAAACTCGGCAACGTGTCGGTGAGCCTCGGCGCAAGCGGCGGCGCACTTGTGGCCGGCCTCGTCATGGGTTGGCTGCGGTCGAAACGCCCCGTCTACGGAGCGATACCGAAAGCCTCGCTGTGGGTGTTCAATAATCTGGGCCTCAATATGTATATAGCCGTAATCGGTATTGCCTCAGGGCCATCGTTTATCAGCTCGTTTCAAGCCGTCGGGCCGAAAATATTCGTAGCCGGACTGATTGTGACCCTCGTGCCACTCTTTTTCGCCATACTGATTGGACACAAACTGTTTAAGTTTCATCCGGCCGTCACGCTCGGATGCTGTGCCGGCGCCCGCAAGACCACAGCCGGTCTGGGTGCGGTTCAGGAGCGCCTCGGCAGTTCCGTGCCCGC
>CAYUYQ010000168.1:0-4552 GCA_964449335.1 uncultured Bacteroides sp.
ATCCCGTAGAAACGGCCGTGGGACGTCAGATTCATCCGGTAAGGGGCAACGTCGAGCGTGCGGCGGACAGATTGGCGGCTTAGAGTAGTCGTCCAGGCATCAACGCGCCAGTTGCGGTGGGTCCACGACAGATTGAGCTGAAGATTGGCGGGGGTATGGCCATAGGAATAGTCCATGCCCATAACGCGGCTTGCGGTATTGCCTTTCAGATTCACTGAGAAATCACGCCAGAAATAAAGAAGCGAAATCATTGCGGTGGCACTATTGTGCTGCTTTTCCTCCATGGGATTGAAGCGTTTGACGTAATAGTACGAACCGCCTATCTCGGCTCTGAACGAGTCGGTGAATTTCCATGTTGCGTGAGGATTGAATCCTATGCTCTTATAGATTCCGTTGCAGTACATCAGAACCAGTTTGTCGTTTTCCGGTAGATAGGCAGTTGAAAGCATATCGGCCACGTAGTTGAGTCTGAGCAAGGAATTGATGTTGATTTTGCCAAGTTGCAGGCTGTAGTTCACATCGGCATTGTATTCCTTGACATCTTTCAGGTCGGGATTTCCCCGACGATACATGATGAGGTCAATCGGCTGTTCGGCTGCCGTGCGCGAGGAGAGCCCGGGAGTTGAATTGCCGATGGCCAGGCTGAAATTGAGTTGCTGCGTGCGGGTCGGATTGTAAGTGAGCTGGGTGAAAAATCTCGGGAAATAGTAGTTCTGCTGCTTGTAACCGTGGATGCGCATATTGACCATCGATATACCGGGGCGGAGCGTCAGCCGGAATTTATCATTGAGCCGGTGGGTGTATTCACAAAGAAACAGGGCTTGAGAGTTCCACATATGCTGCCATGAACTATAAGTGCCGAAGTAGTCCGTCGAAGCCACTTTGAAAAAATCCATCAGTGACAGCGTAAGGGTGTTGCGATGCTTCAGGTCAAACTGATACATCAGCTGAGCAGAGAGATTCCACATTTTGTCGCGTGTGTCGGCCACCACATCGTTGTCATCAGCTGCATACAGATGGCCGTATTTGCTTCGTGAATACGAAGCATTAAGGGTTGCAAGAATTAGGTCATTACCGCTGACTTTATATTGCCCGTAGTAGCTCAGATGAGGGCTTAGTCCGGTGTTTGACGTGCGTGAGCGTGTGTCCTGTTTGATATTAACCGGATCGGAATAGACTGTCTTACCGGAAGAAGTCTCTACGGAATGACTTCCCGACAGCCCTGCTGACAGACTCGAATAAGCGCCGCCACCACTATAATTATATGAAATCTGGCCGTATTCCCCGTAATTGCGGTTGCGTCCGCCGGTCGAATTGAAAATGCGGTCAATCGAGCGCGAATTAAGATTGAATGATTCGATTTTCTCCTCCGTATCTGCAGCCGCGTTCTGCAAGTTATAGCCGGCGAAAAGGTAGTATGTCGATTTCCCTTTGTTTATTTTGGCGAAGCCGTTATAGCGTCCGTTGAGATACGGGCCTACGCATTGCTGAGCATCAAGCGTGGCGTAGCCGCCCGTGGTCTGTTGCTTGGTGATGAAGTTGATAGCCGCGAAGTCCATGGAGTAACGGCCCACGGGAGCGTCGTGATATTCGATTTTCTCGATATCCTTCGGACGCAGATTTTGCACTAATCGTTCATCGGCCGGCTCTCCATTGATATACAGCGATACTTTATTGTCGAATAGCGAAACTTTGCCCTCAAACGGATCGACGTCCATGCCCGGCAGCATCAGGTTGCGCAGCAACTGGTAGCCGGTCGACGCATGCTTTACCGACATTTTATCAGGGATAATCTGCAGAAAATTGCCTACACGCGTCATTGATTGCCCTTTTACAGTTACCTCGGCGAGCATTTTGGTTTCTTTCTCAAGCAAAATAGCCGGTAATTCATTTACAGGGGTCGTTATGGTCAGCTTAAGAGTCTGCGGTTGATAACCTAATGCCGTTACCAGTAGATGATATTTTCCTGATTCGGGCAATCCCATTTCAAATTGGCCTAATTCATTTGTGGCACACCCGCCTACATAAGATGAATCAGCCATAAACGCTCTTACAACTGCAAATTCCAGCTCTTTCCCATCAGAAATAACTGTGCCCCTTATTCTATAATCAGACTTCTTTTCTTCCACATGATTTACCGGAAGTCTTTTCATTGCAATAGGGTTTTCAGTCTCATCCATATTGTCATCAACCGTTAGAGACCCTTTAAGAGTCTTATATTCCGGGAAAGATATCTCCAGCTCATAGGTTCCGGTATAGGCTTTGATATCGTATATTCCTAAACTATCCGTTTTCCCGTCATAAGCTTTTTGGGATGCTGGATTTTTAAAGACGACCGATACATTTTGCATTGGCCGACCGTTCGCATCAACAATTTTGCCTTTTAAGTTAATCTGTGCTGCAAGCCCAAGATACACAAAAGCCAATAATATAACCAGTATTATTTTCTTCATCATTATATCTGATTGATTTAATTATATTACAAAGACACATAGGCGTGAAAAATTACACTAATGCGTGGGGGAAAACCTGTTTTGATTGGTGAAAATTGAAGGTTATTTGAGGATACCGCTGTTGATAGTGCGGTTTACGTCGCCGGCCTGACTGTCGCGCTCTGTCTTTTTACCGAAATCGAAGGTGTAAGAGATTTTGAAGGATACAAATTTTTTATTCCATGCAAGACGATGCATGCTATAGACGTTGGGAATGTCAATCCAGCTTTTATGTTTTCGGTCACCGATAGGATGGGTGGCCCGGCACTGAATATTCCAACCGCGATGACTCCATGAGAGATTTAACCCATAGGTCGACGGGTCACGCGAATAGCACATATCGTTCAAAAGATATGCAGCCTGATTCTTGGCCCAGAAACTAAGTGAGAAGTCTTTCCAGAAAAACATGCCTTCGATTGCCGCGACCGGGACGTTGCTGAGGCGCTTTACTTGGCCCGAGTTGTCGAAGAAATAATATTGGAGGGGAAATGACAGCCGGAAGTTATTGCGGATGTTCCATGAAGCAGCTAAATTGACGGAGAGGCTCTGGCGGGTACCGTTGATAAAGCTTCGTATGAGCTTGTCGTTCTCAATGGTATAGTCGTAAATCGTTGAATTGTGACTATAGCTGTAGTCGGTGTAAAACGCCAGATTGACTTTATTAAATTGGCCGCTGTAGTGAAGCGAGGCGGAATACATGGCCGTAGTTTTCAGCATAGGATTGCCTCGGCTGACCTGATAGCGGTCAACGGGTTGTTCGGCGGCGCTCATACTTGACAGCGACGGAAAAGAGTTGCCCACACCTCCGGAGGCTGTGAGAAGATGGTCTTTTGCAAGCCGGTAGTTGGCCTGCATGTAGAAACGGGGATTATATTTCACTCTTGTTCCCATTCCGTCAAGTCTTGACGAGAGTATGGTGAGTCCGGGGCGTACAAAGATATTGAATGACCCAAGGCGCTGACCGTATTGGGCGAAAAGCAACAGCTCGTTGCTCCACAGCCGCTGTTCGGAAGGCGAATCACTATGATAGGCAGCATCGGTATTGAAGTAGGCATCGACAAGATAGATGTTCAGGATGTTGTTGTGGTTCAGATTTTTGCCGTATGTAAGCTGAGAACTGAAGCTATAAAAGTCTTCTTTCGTGAGCGATGTGAGGCCGAAGTTACCGGCCTGGTAGATATAGTCTCGGTTATTACGGGCATAATTACCGTTTAAATAAGCATTGATATACTGATTTTTCGGAAGAGCAAACTGTCCGCTTAACGCGACCGATGGGCTTAGGCTGTGATTTACGGATTTGGTGTGCGTCGACTCGGATATCGCCTCCGTTGAGTAATAATCAATCTCTCCGTAATCTTCACTCTCAGATTCGCTCCCTACGAGTGCCAGATTTCCGCTGAGATTGGTTTTGTCGGTGCGGTAGACTGTGCGGAATTGTCCGTAGGCAGGAACGGACTTGCTTCGGGATTGGCCCGACACCTCGCGACCGACGGTTCCAGAGTCAAACATAAATTGTTCGTCGGTACGGTTCCCGTAAATATCCTTATAGCCGTTTCCGTATCCGAGATATGTATAGAAACTAAGCTTGTCTTTCGACACTTTTGCAAAGCCGTTGAAGTCGCTGTTGAAGTAACCGATTTGCTGTGAGGCATCGAGAGTTACATAACCGCCCGAACGCGGCTGACGGGTTATGAAGTTTATGACAGCAAATTTACCTGCATAACGGCCGGAGGGCACATCGTGGTATTCGATTTTCTCGACATCACGAGGACGGATATTGCGTATAATCTTGGCATCTGCCGGCTCTCCGTCGATGTAGAGATTGACGTCGTGCCCAAAAAGTTTTACGGAACCGCTCCACGTATCGACACTTATTCCCGGCAGCATTAGATTTTGAAGTAATTGGTATCCGGTGGAGGCGTGTTTGAGGGAGAGTTTGTCGGGGATGATTTCGAGATGGTCGTCGACGCGGGAGATGTTTCGGGCTGTGACGGTGACGTTGGCCAGGGCTATGGCGTCGGTGGCAAGCCGGATGTTGCCGAGGTTGAATGATGTCGGTG
>CAYUYQ010000169.1:0-4550 GCA_964449335.1 uncultured Bacteroides sp.
CATTCTGACACCACCCTCACCATCCGGATTCAAACAAGGCGGTGTGTCAAAATTTTTGAATTTTGACACACCGCCTTTCTTATGGAGGGACGGCTGATGAGGCAGATGGAAGTAATGGAGCTAATGGGGATGGTGCTGATGTGGAATAAGGGGGAGCGCCGGGAGGGCGCGATGCTGTGGGTAGCCCCGAGCGCAGCGGCGGAGCGGTCAGCTTGGGGTTGTAGTGGGTGATGGTTTAGGTGGAGTCCCTGGAAGGGGCGACGCTGTGCTTTTCGTGGCCAGTTTATAGGGCGTCGCCTCCGCTCGAGGCTCCTTACGGCTTTTTCGGTGGGGAATCCTCAGGCTTGCAGCTCCGCCGCTGCGTCTGAGGTTGCTAACGGCGTCGCACCCTCCGGGCGCTCATGGGCAGCGGGGAATTTGTTGGAGAGCGGACAGAGGCAAAGATTGCGAATGGTTTGCGAATCAAGCGTGTAATTACTAATTTTGTATGGTTATAAATAACGAACCGGCGGAATTGAGCGTCGGCTCAAAAAAACAGAAGTAAGATATGTTTTCAGGAATAGTAGAAGAAGCTGCCCGTGTGACGGGCGTGCACGATGAGGGCGGTAACCGTCATCTCAAAATTCAGTGTTCGTTTGCCAACGATCTGAAAATCGACCAGTCGGTGGCTCACAACGGTGTGTGCCTGACCGTTGTAGAGCTACATCCCGAGGAGTCGGCCTATACTGTCACGGCGATTCAGGAAACGCTCGACCGCTCGAACCTTGGCTTCCTGACGGAAGGATCGCTGGTGAATCTGGAGCGCTCGATGGTGATGAACGGGCGTCTTGACGGCCACATAGTGCAGGGTCACGTTGACTGCACGGCCACTTGCACGGGCGTTGAGGAAGTCGACGGAAGCAAGTACTTCAAATTTACCTACGATGTGACGCCCGAACTGGCCGCCAAAGGCTATATGACTGTGGAAAAAGGCTCGGTGACGGTCAACGGCGTAAGTCTTACCGTCTGCGATTCGGAGCGCGATTCATTCCGCGTGGCCATAATCCCTTACACGCTTGAGCACACCAATTTCTGCAATATCAGCGAGGGTTCGTTGGTCAATATCGAGTTTGACATTATAGGAAAATATCTGGCTCGACTGGCGGGCTTCGCATGTGGTGATTGAACCTTAGGGCGACGGTTGAGGGATGTAATTTAGCGGTTGCTTAATCAATCGTAACTGCTATGGAAACATTACATCTATCAACTGACACTCTGAGTAGCCTCGCATGGCTGCTCACGCTCCTTGGTGTGGACTATGTGGGCGTCATTGTGGCTGTCGCCGTGGATCTGCGCAGCGGTCTGTGCAAGGCCGCACGCAGCGGACAGCCGAAGACTTCGCGCGGCTACCGTCGCACGGTCGACAAGGGGCTGCGCTATCTGGCTACGCTTCTGTCGCTGACGCTCGTCGACGTGATTCTCGCGCTGTCGGCCATGTGTCTGCGTTCGATGACGGGGTGGAGTCTGCCCGTAATGCCTTTGCTCACCACGCTCGGAGCTCTATTTATGATGCTTGTCGAGGCAAAAAGCGTTGTCGAGAATCTTCATTCCGAGGCCGATTTGCGCCAGGCTGCGCAGACACTCTCGAAGCTTCTGGCCGACAAGCGACTGCATGACGTGGCGCGACGCATCATCGAGCGGTAATCGCACTTGGAGTTATTTCTTCTTTTGGGAGAAGAGCCACAGAAGAAAGTCGGGGCGGTTGAATGCGGGCGTCCAGGAGTCGTGGGGCGTTCCGGCAAATTCGATGTATTCGACGTCGGCTCCGGCCTGGCGGAGAGCTTTGTAGGCTTTGCGGCTCCAGATTGTGGGGACGGATTCATCGTTAGCACCGTGGAATATGCGAAATTTTACATCCTTGGCCGCAGGAAGTCGCGTGGGGTTGACGGCTCCGCAGATGGGTATGGCGGCCGCAAAGAGTTCGGGATGTCGGCACACGATGTCAAACGTTCCCATGCCTCCCATCGAGAGTCCGGTGATATATAGACGGTCTGTGTCTATGGGGTTTTCATCGATGAGCCGGGCTATGAGGCTGAGGAGGGCTTTCTCGTTGGCGCTTTCGGTTGGGGCGGGGGAATCGTCGTTGAATGTGATCGCCTTGTTATATTCGGCCCAGCGTTCGTCGGCCGGACACTGCGGGAAGACGACAAACGCCGGAAACTTTTCCATATTGACCGGGTTGGAGAATATCGATGCGCCGTGGGTGAGCTGGGCTTCGTTGTCGTTGCCGCGCTCTCCCGAGCCGTGGAGGAATACCACAAGCGGATACTTCTCGCCCGGTTTAATCGTTTCGGGCCGGAGCATGCGGTAGGGGAGCACTGTCCCGGCATCGTCGGTAAACGTCTCGCGGCTGTAGGCCTCATTCAGTCCGGGCGACACTGCCGCCGCCGTCAGCGAAGCGACAATCCAAAGCGCTCCGGTTAATATCAGTTTGATTTTCATGCTAATAAAGTTTAAGGTGATTTGATTCAATTTTGCTATTCGCAAAAATAATCAAATCACCTTAACAATGCAATAATATATCGCGCGATTAAGAGGCCGGTTAGCTGCGGGATTCGATGCCGTGCTGGCGGAGGAAGCGGAGGGTGTCGCGGTAGCCGGAGTTGTAGACGTCTTCGATGCCTTTGAGGTCGAAGACTTTGTAGCGGGCAATGTCGTCGGTGCGCACGAGCATGTCGCAGAGCGCCATGTCGCCGAGTGCGTTGGTCTTGGTGACGAGTTCGTAGCTGCGGAGGGCAACCGACACGAGGCCTGACTTGCCCGAAGGTGGCGCGAGCGGTGAGCAGTTGACTCCGATGAGGAAGCGACATTTCTTGCGGATGGCCCACGCGGGGAGGTTGTGGAGCAGGCCGCCGTCGACGTAGCGCACGCCGTTGATTACTTTGGGGTCGAACACAATAGGGATGCTGCACGAGGCCACGACGCGGTCAGCGAGTTCGCCTTTGGTGAAGGCTACGGGACGCCCGGTGTCGTAGTTGGTGGCGCACACAACGGTGGGAATCGGCAACTCCTCGATGCGTTTGTAGGGCACCATTTCCTCGATGAAGGCTTTGAAGCGATCGAGGTTGAAGAAGCCGTTGCGCGGCACGTTGAATTCGCAGAAATCGGAAAATTTCGCGGCTTCGAAGCGTCGGACGATTTCGTCGGGGTGGATGCCGGCGGCATACATCACGGCTACAACCGAGCCCGCACTAACGCCGGCAACTATGTCGGGCCTCAGGCCCACCTCGTCGAGGGCTTTGATGGCTCCGAGATGAGCGAAGCCGCGTGCGCCTCCGCCACTGAGGGCGAGGCCTATTCTGTACTCGTGTTTAGGGGTGCGGGAGATTTTGAATCCAAACATGCCGATGAATGATTTAATGCTGTAAAAAAGCGGAAAATAGTTGAAATTATGAAAATATAACACTTAAAAGCGCAAAAAGATGCGGCGTAACGGACGAAAACGGGATATAAAATCAAGAATTATGTTAATTATCTCATAAATAGTTAGTAATTTTGTGCGAATTTTCAGAAGACTACGAAATTAGAAACAATAACAAAGTTTATGCTTAATCCAATTAAAAAAACCATCGAGCTTCCCGACGGCCGCACCATCACGCTGGAGACCGGCAAGCTGGCCAAGCAAGCCGATGGAGCGGTAGAACTGCGCATGGGCAACACCATGATGCTGGCAACCGTGGTTTCGGCCAAGGAAGCCGGCGAGGGCGTTGATTTCATGCCCCTGACTGTAGAGTACAAAGAGAAATTTTCATCGTTCGGGCGTTTTCCCGGCGGTTTCCTCAAGCGCGAAGGTCGTGCTTCCGATTACGAAATTCTGACCTCGCGTCTGGTTGACCGCGTGCTCCGCCCGCTCTTCCCCGATAATTATCACGCTGACACTTTTGTCAACATCACCCTTTTCTCGACCGACGGTGTCGATATCCCCGACGCACTGGCCGGTCTGGCCGCTTCGGCAGCCATCGCTGTGAGCGACATCCCTTTCAACGGCCCCATCTCCGAGGTGCGCGTGGCCCGTATCAATGGCGAGTTTGTGATTGACCCCACATTCGAGCAGCTTGAAAAAGCCGACATGGACCTGATGGTAGGTGCTACCTACGACAACATCATGATGGTCGAAGGCGAAATGAGCGAGGTTTCCGAGCAGGACCTGCTGGCTGCCCTCAAGGCCGCCCACGACGCAATCAAGGTGCAGTGCAAGGCTCAGATCGAGTTTGCCGAGGCCGCCAAAGCCACCGTCAAGCGCGAATATTGCCACGAAGTCAACGACGAGGAGCTCCGCAAGGACGTGCACGACAAGTGCTACGACAAAGCCTATGCCATAGCAAAAGCCGGCAGCGCCGACAAGCACTGGCGCAACGAGAGCTTCGCAGCCATCTGCGACGAATATATCGAATCGCTTCCCGAAGAGGAACGCGAAGAGAAAGCTCCGCTCGTAAAGCGCTACTACCACGACGTTGAGAAAGAGGCCATGCGCCGCTGTGTGCTCGACGAGGGTGTGCGTCTCGACGGCC
>CAYUYQ010000170.1:0-4008 GCA_964449335.1 uncultured Bacteroides sp.
TCAGCATTTGATTCCACGGGCATGCCGTCAACCACATAGAGAGGCTGGTTGTTGCCGTTGAACGAACGTGCACCGCGAATCACAATCTGGCTTGAAGCACCGGGAGCACCCGACGACGGACGGATGTCGACACCGGTCAGCTTACCCTGCATGGCGCTTGCAAGCGATGTCGTACCGTCGGTGTTGAGGTCCTCGGCCTTGAGGTCCTGAACGGCGTAGCCGAGACCCTTGCGCTCTTTCTTCATACCGAAGGCGGTCACAACGACCTCGTCGAGGGTGTTGTCGGCGTTGCTGAGCTTGATGAGCATCGGGCCGTCGACGATGTCGACTTCGCGGGTCACCATACCTACATAGCTTACGCGGATTTTCTTTACTGATTTGGGCACTTTGAGTGTGAAGTTGCCGTCAATGTTGGTGATGACGCCGGACGTTCCCGACGCAGGCATCACGGTGGCACCGGTCAGGGGCTCATTGTCGCCCTCATAGACCACTGTGCCGGTAACCGTGCGCAAGTCCTGGGCCATTGCGCCCAAAACGAACACCACTGATAAAAGTACTAAAAACAGTCTTTTCATACCTATTGTGTAATTAATAATTGGTTTTTGCAGCAAAATGCTACTTATATTGATTCCTATGTGTCGATTTGCCAATTGAAGTCGCAAATATATACCTTACGTTTCGATTATGAAATGAACACAGCCTATTTTTAACATAAATCCACTAAATTAACACTCAAACAACCCATCATCTGTTAAAATTAGGACTTTTATGTCCTCGAATTTGCGCTTTTCACCATCATTTTGTCAAAAACTGTTTAGATTCATTTAGAATCATTGCACAATCCGCGCCATTTCGTTTTGAAAGCAATTGCTTTCGTTTTGTTCGCATCGTGCGATTTCTCCCGCCTGTGACTTTTCTATCTATCAACTCCGCTAAAGAAAAGCGGCGCAGCCCCGATGTCCGGTGCTACGCCGCCTTGCATTTTCAGTCACTCAATCAGAGTTCGACTTCGATTTTCACCGGGAAATGATCGCTCGGAGTGCGGGCGCGATATCCCTTGAGTTCGATTTCGCTCGGAGCGTCGACAGGCTCAATCGTGTCGTTCTCCTCGTAGGAGCGGTATGTATCGGTCAGCACACCGTATTTTTTCACCTTCACCTGCGGCGAAACGAATATATGGTCGATACGGCTGTCGGTGAATCCGGTGGTATAATAGCTGTTAAACGTTCCGTTAAGAGCATAGACAAGGTCCGCCACATTGTATGAGTCGGCCAAGACGCCCGATTCGGCCAGTTCTTTGTAGGAATTATGTGTCTGGTCTACGTTGAAGTCGCCGGTCAGGAACGTGGGCAACTCGCTGCCGAATTCCTTCATCTTCTGCTGAACGAGCTTAGCGCTTTCTACGCGGGCGGTGGTGCCTACGTGGTCCATGTGGAGGTTGAAGAAAAGGAATTCGCGCCCCGACGGCTTGTGACGGAAATGGCCCCATGTGCAGATGCGCGGGCACACGGCATCCCATCCCAGGCCGGGACTGTCGGGATGCTCCGAGAGCCAGAAATCACCGTGGTCAAGCACCTCAAACATATCGGTGCGGTAGAAGATAGCCGAATGTTCGCCCTCCTCCTTGCCGTCATCACGGCCTATACCTATATAATCATAGCCGGGAAGCTCGCCTTTAAGCTCCTCGAGCTGCACCTTGTAACCCTCCTGCGTTCCGAAGATGTCGAATCCGTGAAACTGGATGAGCTTGGCCATCACCGGATAGCGCCGTCCCCAGCCGTCGCCCTGCACGGAATCATGGTGGTTGTGCTGACGCAGGTTATACGTTGCCACGTTGAATTTGGCCTCTGGCACATTCTTGTGGCATGCCGACATGCCGACAACAGCCAGCACGAAGATTAAAACTTTACTTATTACACTTCTCATATTCTTAAATTTTGATTTATATTGCGCCTAAGCAGCCGCGGCAAGAAGGGCATTTAGCTCGCCTTCTTAATCCCTCTGCAAATTTAGCCATTTTTCTATTTTTGTCGCGCCTGGCTTGCAGAAAAGGAGCGCACGCTATAACTTTGTAACTGCCATGGATATCAATTTCCCCTTTGCAACCCCATTCTACATGATGGCCAAGCCGGCCGGAGCCGCATGCAACCTCGCCTGCGACTACTGCTACTACCTCGAAAAGGCCCATCTCTATCCCCGCGAGACAGCCCGGCGCCAGACCACAATGACCGACGCTACGCTCGAACGCTTCATCCGCTCCTATCTTGAAGCACAGACCACTCCCGAAGTGCTGTTCACGTGGCACGGCGGCGAAACGCTGCTGCGCCCGCTCTCGTTCTATCGACGCGTGGTCGAACTTCAGAAAAAATACGGTGGCGGACGACCCATCGACAATTGCATACAGACCAACGGCACACTGCTCACCGACCAGTGGTGCCGGTTTTTCCACGACGAAGGCTGGCTCGTAGGAGTCTCAATCGACGGGCCGCGTGAATTTCACGACGAGTATCGGCGCAACCGTGCCGACGCGCCGTCGTTCGACAAGGTGATGGCCGGCATCGAGCTTCTCAACAAGCACTCCGTCGAATGGAACGCACTTGCCGTAGTCAACGACTACAATGCCGACCATCCCGAAGAATTCTATGACTTCTTCAAGTCAATCGGCTGCCGCTTCCTGCAGTTCACCCCGATTGTGGAGCGATTGGCGCGCCACGCCGACGGCCGGCATCTTGCCTCGCCACTGCAGACCGACGCTCCTCTTGCGCCATTCTCCGTCAGTCCGCAGCAATGGGGCGAATTTCTATGCCGGGTGTTTGACCGCTGGATTGTCAGTGATGTCGGACGGATTTTCGTGCAGATTTTCGACTCGACGCTTGCCAACTGGGTCGGCAAAGCACCGGGCGTTTGCACTCTGGCCCCTACGTGCGGCCATGCCGGAGCCATGGAGTTTAACGGCGATGTCTATGTGTGCGACCATTTCGTCTTTCCCGAGTATCGTCTGGGCAACATCCATTCGCAATCGATGGTCGAAATGATGTGTGGTCCGGTGGCCCGCGAGTTCGGCGAGGCAAAGCGCGCGTCGCTCCCGCGTCAGTGCCGCGAATGTCGCTGGCTGAAACTATGCAACGGTGAATGCCCGAAAAACCGCATAGCCATCACTGCCGACGGCGAGCCGGGCCTCAACTATCTCTGCGAAGGCTATGCCCGCTTCTTCCGTCACTCCGCTCCGGCCATGCAGTGGATGGCCCGCGAATATCTCGCCCAGCGCCCCCCGGCCGCCGTGATGGACCACCTCCACGAGCTCTAAGCCTTATTACTCCTATTAGCCTAATTAAATTACAGCGTCCGAAACCTCACGGTCTCGGACGCTGTAATTTACAAATGTTGATTTCTATTAATTTTCGTTACGGGGCTGACGGGGACCGCGATCGCGGCGGTCACCGCCCTCGCGGCGCGGACGGCGGTCGTTGTTGCGGTCGCCGCGTTCTCCACGGGGCTGACGAGGTGCGCGCTCGCGCTCCACATAGCCTTCCGGCTTGGGAAGCAGCGCACGCATCGACAGGCGGTATTTGCCGGTTTTCTTGTCAATCTCGATGAGTTTCACTTCTACTTCGTCACCCTCTTTCAGACCCGAAGCAGCCATATCGTCGAGGCGTTCCCACGAGATTTCCGAGATGTGGAGCAGACCGTCGCGGTTGGGCATAAACTCTACGAACGCACCGAAATCGAGAATCGAGCGAACCTTTCCTTTGTAGGTCTTACCCTCTTCGGGAAGCTCGACGATAGCGTTGATCATCGACAGCGCTTTGTCGATTGACTCCTTGTTGGATGCAGCCACTTCTATGTAGCCACCTTCGTCGATTTCGTCGATGCTTACGGTCGCGCCGCTCTCTTCCTGTATGCCCTGGATCACCTTTCCGCCCGGGCCAATCACGGCGCCGATAAGCTCTTTGGGTATGAGCATGGTGACGATGCGCGGAACGTGAGGCTTGTAGTCCTCGCGCGGAG
>CAYUYQ010000170.1:4018-4530 GCA_964449335.1 uncultured Bacteroides sp.
GTGTCGTTGATTATGCCGAGTATGTGGAGACGGCCGTCGCGAGCCTGATTGAGCGCACGCTCCAGAATCTCATAGCTCAGACCGTCGCACTTGATGTCCATCTGGGTAGCTGTGATGCCATCTTTCGTTCCGGTCACCTTGAAGTCCATGTCGCCGAGATGGTCCTCGTCGCCGAGAATATCGCTGAGGATAGCATATTTTGAGCCGTCGGAGATGAGACCCATGGCTATACCGGCAACAGGCTTTTTCATCTTCACACCTGCGTCGAGCAGAGCGAGAGTGCCGGCGCATACAGTGGCCATCGACGATGAGCCGTTCGACTCAAGGATGTCGCTCACGATGCGGCAAACGTAGGGGAATTCGTCGGGGAACATGCTCTTCAGCGCGCGGTGGGCGAGGTTGCCGTGGCCGATTTCGCGGCGGCCTACGCCACGCTGCGGTTTTGCTTCGCCGGTCGAGAATGGCGGGAAGCCATTATCTCCGGAGTCGGATTCATCTTCCTTATCCTTATC
>CAYUYQ010000171.1:0-4441 GCA_964449335.1 uncultured Bacteroides sp.
GATCGTAGCCTGAGAAGTTGGTTACGGTCCAGAGGTTACGGCCGGTGAAGTGGAGCTGGAGATCGCTCAGGTGGAGAGCGTCGGTGATTTTAGCGGGGAAGTTGTAGCTTACGGTGAGGTTCTTCATGCGCATGAACGATGCGTCCTCAAGCCAGCGGGTGTCGTCGCCTGCGTAGGTGATAGTCTGACCGTAGGCGGGGATGTCGGTAATCTGACCGGGAGTTGTCCAGACGTTGAGCATGTCAGCAGACTGGTTGTAGCTGGTGCCCATGTCGTTGTTGCGGATGAAGTAAGCGTCGTTGTTGACCATGTATTTGCCTGACTGCCATACGAAGTTGGCGCTAACGGCGAGGCCTTTCCAGCGGGCGTTGAGACCCCAGCCACCGGTCCAGGGAGCATAAGCCGATTTACCGGTGCAGACGAGAGCGTCGGCGGGGAACACCTTGGTGGGGTTGTCGTTTTTGTCGAGCCATACCTGCTTACCGTCGGCGGGATCAACACCAACGTAGCGAACAGCGTAGTACTGACGGGCAACGTCGCCAACCTTGTCGATAAGACCGGTGTTGGGCAGAGGATTCTCGGTAACGCCGTCCCAGAGTTCTTCAACTTTGTTCTTATTGTAAGCGAAACCTACGCGGGCACCAACGTACCAGTCGCGGTCTTTGTAGATGTCGGCATTGAGTTCAACCTCGACACCGGTGTTGCTCATCGAAGCAACGTTGGCAAGGGCTGACTCTACACCCTGAGTCATCGAATAAGGCACGTCGTACTGCATGTCCTTCGTAACCTTGCGGTACCATGTAGCGTTGAATTTGAAGCGGTTGAGGAATGCGAAGTCAACGCCGAGGTCGTGGCTGTAGACTTTCTCCCAAGTGAGGTCGTAGTTAGAAGCGCCTGTCACACCTATACCGCCTTCACCGGCGTAGCTGCCGGTTTTGCTGCCTACGATGCCCTGCCAAGCGAAGTTGCCCACGTTGGCGTTACCAACAACACCCCAGCTGTAGTGAACGCGGAGGTCATCAATCCAGTTTACTTCTTCGAGGAACGATTCGTTCTTAGCGTTCCACATCACACCGAAAGCTCCGAAGTTGCCCCAGCGGTGACCGGGAGCCAGACGTGAGCTACCGTCGCGGCGCCATGAGAAGTCGAGGAAGTAACGGTTGTCGAAGTCGTAGTTACCGTTGATGAAGAAAGAGTTGTTGACGATTTCAGACTGTGAGAAGCTAACGTCGCCCATCACCACTGACGTACCCTGACTGAGCAGGTTGAGACGGGCATCGCTCTGACCTGAGGTGTAGACACCGAAGCCTTTCGAGCGGGTTATGATTGACTCCTGACCTACGAGGGCGCGGATGTGGTGAACATCGGCTACATCGAAGGTGTATTCAGCCGTGTTGGTATAGGTAAACTGATATTGACGAGCGAATGATTCCTGAGCGGCGCCGGCATTGATGAAGCCTTCGTTGTTAGCGCCAAGTTTGTCGCCCATAGGGGTATAGAATGTCTCGTAGGCATTGCTGTTCATAGAGTAGCGGTTGTCGTAGGCATACATAGCCTGCTGAGCGCGGAGAACGAGACCTCTGATAGGAGTGATTTCCTCATAGAGACGCATGTCGGCGGTGATGCGGTTGGAGCCACGGAATGTGTGCTCGTACATCCAGGCCGGAGTCTGCATGCCCGAATAGTGGAGATAATAAGCTTTATCACCAAACACGGGTTTGCCGGCATCGTCGATCGTATAATAATTAGGCGAATCGAAGGGGAAAGCCATACGGGCCTGAATCATGGGGTTCTGAGTGTAGAGGCTGCCTGATTCTTCAACAGTCTGGGCGTTTACGTCAGACTTACGATAAGCGATATTGCCGCTGAAGCCCATGCGGAGCCACGATTTAACCTTGCTCTCGAGAGAGAAGTTCACGTTGGTGCGGCGCAGAGCAGAGTGCTCGATGATACCGTCGACCATACCGTTGGTAACCGACAGATAGTAGCCGAGAGCTTCCGAACCGCCGCGAACCGTAGCTGCGATTTCATAAGAAGGAGCCGAGCTCTTGAAGATTTCGTCGCGCCAGTTGGTCGAGATGCCGTAGTCGCTAACGACTTTGCGGATCTGGTCGCTCACGGGACGGCCGATGAGGTCGCGATACTGAACGTACTGCTCCGATGTCATCATGTCGACGTTGTCCTTAACCATAGCTGACCAGCCATACTTGCCGCTGACGGTCACCTGAGCGTCGGTGTTGAAACGGCCCTTTTTCGTAGTGATAAGGATGATACCGTTAGCACCACGAGAACCGTAGATAGCGATAGCCGAAGCGTCTTTCAGGACGGTCACGCTCTCGATATCGGCGGGGTTCATCGAGTTGAACGAAGCAGCCGCGATAGGAGCACCGTCGCATATATAAAGAGGTGTGCTCGACAGCGAGAGTGAGTTGATACCGCGGAGAATTACGGCCTGATTGGTCGAAGAGGGGTCACCGGAATAAGAGTTGATGTTAAGACCGGTCACCTGACCCTGGAGAGCGTCGAGGAAGTTAGGAGCAGGAGTGTCCTTAAACACCTTATTGCCTACCACCGAGACGTTGCCCACCACGGAGCTAAGTTTTTTACCTGAACCGTAGCCGGTCACAACGACCTGGTCGAGGTTTACGGCTGCATCGGCAAGAGCGATGAACATGTTGTCGGTAAGAGGGAGAGTCAGAGACTTCATTCCGACATAAGACACACGCACTTCCTTGACTGAAGCAGGAACCGTGATGGTGAACTGGCCGTCAGCGTTAGTGATAACACCGTTGGGGCTGCCGACGGGTACTACCGAAGCGCCGACCAGGGGCTCCTGATCGGAGGCGCTTACTACCGTGCCGTGGTATGTGCGGTTCTGTGCGGCGCACACGGCCATCGTCACGATAGCTGTAAGTAATAGAAACAGCTTTTTCATACTAAATAAAAATTATACATAATGTTAATTCAATCTTTTTACCTTTTGTACTTTTTCCTTTTTACCTTTGCTACATCGCGCCGCACAGATGCTTCCGCACCTCCTTCGCGGCACTCCGTATTATGCACTGCGTCCTCGCTTTCAGAGATTTCCACCACTTCCGGCGGCTCTCTCCAATAACCGTAAGTTATCCGGTTGAGTGTCGATATGTGGGTGATAATTAGAGGTTTAATTTTGATGGTGATATGGCGGGTAACGAAAACGGGTAACAGAATGAGACCGTTCTGTTACCCGTTTGTTACCGAAATGTTGAGCTAATCGTCGCGTATTTCTAATTTTGCGATGCTGCATCGAGTATCAATCGCTGTTACGCAATTTAGCCACATAGTAAATGAAGTATATATAATAAGGTATAAAAGTAAGGGTATGAAGAATTGTAAAGTGAGCGTCAGAGGCAGTAAGGCTAAGGAGCCGGTGAAGCTGCGGGCCAAGAGATTGGCCCACGGGAATCTGTCGCTTTATCTCGACACGTATCAGAATGGTAAGAGATGGTATGAGTTTCTGCGGCTATATATCGTGCCGGAGCGCACGGTGGCTGACCGCCGGGCCAACCGCGACACGATGAGGCAGGCGGAGAGCATCAGGAGTCGTCGGCTGAGCGAGCTGCGTCAATCAGCCGTAGGGCGGGTGGCGCCCGTGCCGTCGCGAGCACCGCTGACTCTGGTGGAGTGGATGGGCCGCTTTGCCGAGAAGAAGCGTCAGACGGGGCAGAGCGAATCGTATTCGGTGCTGATCACTAAGGCTACGCGCCATCTGAAGCTCTATCGGGGCGAGCGGGTGGCGCTGAAGGACGTGGATAGGGATTTCTGCTTGGGCTTTATTGACTATCTGGGACGAACGACGATGTCGCGAATCACTGCCGCGGCCTATTTCCGCTGCCTGAATTGCGCTCTCAATGCGGCGGTGAGAGCCGACGTCATCAAGACTAATCCGATTGCGAAGATAGCGACAGAGGACAGGATTAAGATTCCGGAGAGCAACCGGGAGTATCTGACGCGCGACGAGATTGTGCGGCTGGTCCATACGCCGTGCACCCACGCGCAGGTGAAAATGGCTTATCTGTTCGGGTGCATGTGCGCGCTGCGGCTGTCGGATATCAGGGCGTTGCGATGGGGCGACATTCAGCGCGACGGCCATCAGTGGCGGGCGTCGATTCGGATGGTGAAGACGCAGCGTAAGCTGTGGCTACCGCTGTCTGACGAGGCTGTGCACTGGCTCCCGGAGCGTGGCGAGGCGTCAGACAGCGATTTTATTTTCGCGCTGCCGTCGGTCAGTCGGATTAACTGGCTGCTGAAGGAGTGGGTTAAGTCGGCTGGTATCGGCAAGCGGATTACGTTTCACACGAGCCGCCACACTAACGCCACGCTGCTTCTCTCGCTTGGCGTGGACATCTACACGGTGTCGAAGCTGTTGGGCCACAGCCAGATTCGCACGACTCAGATTTAT
>CAYUYQ010000172.1:0-4426 GCA_964449335.1 uncultured Bacteroides sp.
TGTGGATTTTGTCACGATAGAGGCCTTTAATATCAACCAATACCGCATTGTCATAGGTAAGATTGTCAAAGTAGTCTTCGTTGAGATCCTTGTATGCATCATGACCAACTGCTACGATGATCGCATCATAGTTGCCACGTGGTTTCTCTATAAGATTGATACCATACATTCTGCGCACGTCCTCTGGATCGGCATAGGGATCCACCACGTCGACATCTGCACCGAAGTCTTTGAGTTCGTTTATGATATCAAGAACTTTAGTGTTACGAATATCCGCAACGTTCTCTTTGAAAGTGAGACCCATTACAAGGATTCTTGCGCCAAGGATTGCTTTACCCATGCCAATGAGTTTCTTTACAAGCTTCTTTGCTATATATCCACCCATGGTATCATTGATGAAGCGACCTGCAGAAATAATCTGACTGTGATACTTGAGCTCATTTGCCTTATATACGAGATAGTAAGGATCAACTCCGATGCAGTGGCCTCCAACGAGTCCCGGATAGAACTTCAAGAAGTTCCACTTGGTGCCAGCGGCCTCAAGAACATCGTAAGTGTTAATGCCAATACGAGAGAAAATGATAGAGAGCTCGTTCATAAGCGCAATGTTGACGTCTCGCTGGGTATTTTCAATAATCTTTGCTGCCTCAGCAACTTTGATATTTGGAGCACGATGAACACCTGGCTTAACAACAAGCTCATAAACCTTAGCAATCTGTTCCAGCGATTCTGGATCGCAACCACTGACGATTTTTATTGTATTGGGGAGAGTATGGACTTTTTCTCCAGGATTAATACGTTCGGGAGAATAGCCAACCTTGAAGTCTGTCTTATACTTAAGTCCTGATACTTCCTCAAGAATAGGAATACAGTCCTCTTCAGTACATCCAGGATAAACTGTGGATTCAAATACCACGTAATCCCCTTTCTTCAGGCACTTGCCTACTGAACGAGAAGCGCCAAGCACAGGAGTGAGGTCTGGCTGATTATGAGAATCGATTGGCGTGGGCACAGCAACGATGAAGAATGAAGCCTCACGAAGTTTATCGAGAGAAGAGGTGAACTCGATATCCGCATTCTCAAAAGCCTCATGATCGAGCTCCTGAGAAGGGTCTATTCCTTCTCTCATTTTAGCAAGTCGCTCTTCGTTGATGTCGAAACCAATCACCGAAATCTTTTTAGCGAATTCAAGAGCAAGCGGTAGACCTACATATCCGAGGCCTACCACCGCCAATTTCGCTTCTTTTTTTAGAAGTTTGTCGTAAATCATGATTTAACTTATTCTGGTTATTACATTATTTTTGAGTTGATATTTTTGACCCGATTCAGGACATACTGCGATTCCTTCAGTGTCAAATTCAAGGCGATGTCCATATTCGCTCATCCAGCCAATTTGCCTTGCTGGATTGCCTACCATAAGAGCATAAGGCGCTACGGTTTTCGTGACAACTGCACCAGCTCCAATAAATGCATATTCTCCGATATCATGCCCACAAACTATCGTAGAGTTTGCTCCAATCGTTGCACCTTTCCCAACGACCGTCTTTGCATATTGAGAATGTCTATTGACAGCACTTCGCGGGTTTGTGACATTTGTAAAGACGCAAGATGGTCCGAGAAATACATCATCTTCACAAGTGACACCCGTATAAATTGACACGTTGTTTTGGACTTTCACATTGCATCCCAGTACGACACCAGGAGACACCACAACATTTTGGCCTATATTACATTTATCTCCAAGTACCGACCCATCCATTATATGGCTATAATGCCAAATATTGACATCTTTTCCTATGATTGCTCCCTTATCTATGGTTGCAGAAGGATGTGCAAAATATTCTGCCATAATATTATTTTTTAAAGAATTCCTTTACTGCATCTATTATCACATCCTGCTCTTCATGAGTCAGTTCGGTATGGATAGGCAAAGAAAGGACAGAGTCTGCGAGTTGTTGAGAGATTTCAAGAGACTCTGCCGCTCGGGTTATGTTCTTGAAAGCTTCTTGCTTCTGGAGAGGCAGAGGATAATATATCATCGCAGGAATACCTTTGGATGCAAGGAATTCTTTCAGCTCATCTCTTTTTCCATCCAAAACTTGAAGAGTGTATTGATGATACACATGAGTTGAATTTGGTATCTCAGTAGGAATAACTATACCTTCAACGTCCTTCAAGTTTTCAGAGTAATAATCAGCTGCTTCTTTTCGAGCTTTGCAATACTCGTCAAGATGAGGAAGTTTTGCTTTCAATACTACTGCTTGAATTGTATCAAGACGAGAGTTGCATCCAATTACAGAGTGATGATATTTTATTTTTTGGCCATGATTTGCAATCATACGAAGCTTTTCTGCCAATTCGTCGTCATCTGTAAATATTGCTCCTCCATCACCATAGCATCCAAGATTTTTTGAAGGGAAAAATGAGGTGCATCCTATATGCCCTATCGTACCTGTCTTCTTCTCAGTTCCATCAGAAAATGAATATACAGCACCGATAGCCTGCGCATTGTCTTCAATGACATAAAGACCATGTTCCTTCGCTATTTCCATAATCGGTTCCATGTCGCACGACTGTCCAAAAAGATGGACTGGTATAATCGCTTTAGTTTTGTCGGTGACAGCCTTCTTAATATTGTCAACAGTCACATTAAACGACCTTAGATCTACATCAACCATCACAGGAGTGAGTCCCAATAAACCGATTACTTCTGCCGAGGCTACGTAAGTAAAGGCTGGAACTATTACCTCATCACCTGGTTTCAAATCAAGCGACATTAATGCAATCTGAAGTGCATCTGTGCCATTTGCACATGTTATTACATGTTTTGATCCTGTATAATTCTTCAAGTCTTCAGCAAACTGCTTTACTTGAGGACCATTGATGAAAGCACAAGTATCTATGACTTCCTGAATGCCTTTATCAACTTCTGGCTTAATCTTCAGATATTGGCCATGAAGATCTACCATTTGAATTTTATTTCCCATATTCGATCCTATTAGATTAGCGTTTTTCATCCCATCCAAAGGGATGAGTGGAAAGAGGAAGTTTTGCAAGAGGATGATAGTCACCCACCAAACCTACTGGAGTAGATGTGCGTATCTGCTCGACAATCTCAATGCAAGGACGAGCTTCGCTTATACGGAATCCATTTCCATTAAGTATATTTTTATAGCTTTCTGTATGAAGTTCTGTGAAGCCCTGGCTGAACTCGAACTCATCGCCATCTATGCTGAGAGTACGATAAGTCCTTTTTTCACCCTGCACGGCGTTCTCTGGAAGATTTTCCGCGTTGATGCTGAGGAAATATCTAACCCTTGCTTTTTCGAGCTCAAGGTAACCTGCTACGCGATCGAAGCTCATAACATTGACTATGTTCTTTTTCACGGGACCGAATACCCACTGAAGCATATCATAGAAATGCACACCAATGTTGGTTGCTACACCTCCACTCTTATGCACATCGCCTTTCCAACTTGCATAGTACCACTTTCCGCGAGATGTGATGTAGGTCAAATCTACATCATAGATTTTGTCTTTAGGACCTTCATCTATCTTCTTTTTGAGATCGGCTATGGCCTTATGAAGACGAAGCTGGAGGATGTTGTAAGCCTTATGTCCTGTTTCATCTTCCACCTTCATAAGTTCGTCGATAGTTTTAGCATGAAGCACTATTGGCTTTTCACAAATCACGTCAGTACCAAGGCGCAGACTTGATTCGATGAAAGGTGCATGGGTATAGTTTGGAGTACAGATTGAAGTCCATTGAAGAGGGCTATCTGTCTTCATTTGATTATGGCAGAATCTCTCGAACTGTTCCTGCTCTGTAAAGAAGGAAGCTTCTGGGAAACTGCTGTCGAGACGACCTACACTGTCAAATCGGTCGTATGCGACCACAAGATTGTTGCCTGTATCGGCAATGGCCTTAATGTGGCGAGGTGCAATGTAACCAGCTGCACCAATCAAAGCAAAATTCATAATTAAAACTATTTGATTTTGAGTATATTCTCAATTTGAATAAATTATTCCTTCAGAAAAAATAATCTCACTGGTCAGGTCAGATCAATCTTGGTCATAGTTTGTTTCAATAAACCTTATTGTATCAGCGTTCTTTACAAAACTATTAGTCACTCCAATTTTCTCATCAATAGGCATAGTCTCTCTATACAGATCAATAAGATATACTCCATCAGGAATGGCCTTCATTTTTGGCTGACCCGCAACAAACTGTTGCATGAGCGATCTTGCAAATTCTTCAAGCACATACGGAGAAGGGAGCTTCAAGATTATTTCCTCTTCAAGCTCTGGTTTTATTGCGTAATAAAATTTCATTTATGATAAAATTTTTATTGGGAAAGAAATATTTAAATTTAAATTAAAGAGGAGAAATCTATCTAATTCTTGTAAAAAGAGATGGCAAGTCGGA
>CAYUYQ010000173.1:0-4389 GCA_964449335.1 uncultured Bacteroides sp.
CCTTCTCGCTGTTCAACGGTGGAAAGGTGGTCAATCTGGCAATCGAATTAAACGGACAGCCCCCGCTGCAAGTATTCATCAAGCCGGCCGCACACCGACAGATCATATTGAAATCTATCGACCTCGGAGCCTCGGAGACAATCGACGACTATGAGACCCTGCTTGATTTCAAACGCGTCAATTCACCATTCTCAATTCCGAAAGCGGCTCTGGCTTTATGCGGTTTTGCTCCCGGTTTCTGCGAGAAAACTTATCGTTCGCTCAAGCAGCAACTTGACGATTTCGGCTATGGAATCGAGCTCACGCTACTGTCGGCAATCCCCGCCGGCTCGGGATTGGGAACGAGTTCGATCCTTGCATCGACCGTGCTCGGTGCGCTCAACGACTTCTGTCGACTAGGCTGGACCGAAAGCGAGATTGGCACGCGCACACTCGTTCTGGAACAGCTACTGACGTCCGGCGGCGGGTGGCAGGACCAGTACGGCGGTCTGCTCGGAGGAGTAAAACTGCTTGAAACGACTCCAGGTATTCTTCAGCAGCCGTCAGTCAACTGGCTTACGGGAGCCATTTTCACCGACCCGGAATTTGCACCGTGCCACTTATTGTACTACACCGGAGTTACGCGCACGGCCAAACACATACTGCAGGAAATCGTTCAGAAAATGTTTCTCAACGCAGCCGCCACACTCGATCTGCTCGGCGAAATGAAGAACCATGCCGCTGACACGGCAGCAGCCATCCAGCGCCGCGATTTCACGGCCTACGGTAAAGAAGTGGCGAAAACATGGCTTCAGAATCAACAGCTTGATTGCGGCACCAATCCCGAGTCAGTCCAACGCATCATCAGTCTTATCGAAGACTATACTATCGGCCTCAAACTACCGGGTGCGGGCGGCGGCGGCTTCCTCTACATGGTTGCAAAAGACCCCGAGGCAGCCGCACGTATCCGACGCATCCTGCAGGAGAATACGCCCAATCCGCGCGCGCGAATGGTCGAAATGAGCCTGTGCCGCAAAGGACTGCAGATTTCCCGCTCGTAGGCTTCGGCCTCAGAAAAGTTTCTTAGGCTTTGTAGCCTGAAAATCTTTTAGGTAGGCCGGCACGCTGTAAGCCAAATCAAGAAATTCGCGGTCGCGGTATGCGCGCTCGGCAAGGGGCATCATATCCACGGCCAAAGGCACCACATCGTCTACAAACATAAGATTCGCCATCGGCATTACGACACTCTTGATCTTTGCACTCCCATCGCCCATCACAAGGAGCCGACCGGGAGCGGCGGCGTCTACCGCCTTCACCAGACTGTCTGCTTCCACTATTAGAGGATGAGGCTCCTCGACGGTCTGCAACGCCATGTCGTATACAGCAGTGTAGACCTCCATACGCCTGGCGTCAATCATCGGCATGAATCTATCATCAGGTTCAATATCGAAATTAAACATTGTGTGGACGGCCATGATTTTCAACGTATCGACACCGATTAACGGTATATCGAGAGCATACGCAAGGCCCTTGGCTTCCGACAATCCGATACGAAGCCCCGTATAGCTTCCCGGGCCCATCGAAACGGCTACGGCCTCAAGCTTCATTTCATGATCGCGCACCCAATCAAGACAGCCTTTGATGTAGCCGCTGAGCAAAGCGGCATGATTACGCCCATTAAAGTCCTCGAAATGACAAAGCACCGCCCCCTCGGCCGTCAGGGCCACAGAGCACACGGAAGTAGAAGTCTCTATATTTAGAATTAAAGCCATGATTCAAAATTTTGCAGCAAAGTTAGATAATTTCCCCTGCATTTCGTAAATTTGTCAAAAATACATAACATCATGTTGCTATCCATGACCGGATTCGGCAAATCGGTTGTCGAACTTCCCTCGAAAAAAATCATAGTAGAAATCAAATCGCTCAATAGCAAGCAGCTTGATTTGTCAGTGCGTGTACCATCGGCTTTCCGCGACAAGGAGATGGAGCTGCGCAACGCCGTCGCCCGCAAAGCGCTACGCGGCAAAGTTGAGATGAATGTATATCTCGAAAGCATCACCGGCGATACAGCCGTGCAATTCAACATTCCATTGATGGAAGCCTATAAAAAGCAGATTGAGAACATGGCTACAAGCCTCAACATTAATCTGCCTGCCGACTGGTACTCGGTGCTGTTCCGGTTCCCCGACGTGACGAAATCAGATACCACTGCCGCCACCGATGCCGCGGAACTCGAGGCATGCGTCGCAGCAACATCGAAGGCCCTGGATGCACTCATGGACTACCGCGCCACCGAAGGAGCAAAACTTGAAGAGTTTTTCACCGTCAGAATTGAAAACATACGCAATCTGCTGGCTCAGATTCCCGGCTATGAAGTGGAGCGCGTAGAGAAAATCAGAAGCCGTATTATCGACAATCTGTCACAGCTACCGCAGGTCGAATACGATCGCGCCCGGCTGGAGCAGGAAATGATATTCTATATCGAGAAACTCGATATCAGTGAGGAAAAGCAACGTCTTTCACAGCATCTCACCTACTTTATGGAGACCCTCGCCTGCGAACCCGGACAGGGTAAGAAACTGGGGTTCATCAGTCAGGAAATGGGTCGCGAAATCAACACACTCGGTTCAAAGAGCAATCACGCCGAGATGCAGAAGATTGTGGTCAAGATGAAAGACGAACTTGAGCAGATAAAAGAACAGGTGCTCAACGTACTCTAACTTTCTATCCGTTCCTAACCCAATATACCAATTCAATAACCTTAAACTCCGCTAAATGTCGGCATCAGAAGGAAAAATCATAATTATCTCCGCACCCTCGGGCTGCGGCAAATCCACCATAATCAATGCAATCATGGACCGCGGCAGGGTCAATATGAAATTCTCTGTTTCGGCCACCAACCGCGCTCCGCGTGAAGGCGAGACAGATGGTGTGCACTATCATTTCCTTACTGACGAAGAGTTCCGCAAAGCTATTGCCGACGATGCGTTCGTGGAATTTGAGGAAGTATATCCCGGACGGTTCTACGGGACGCTTAAAAGCGAGGTAGAACAGCGGTGCGCGCGTGGCGAAAACGTAGTGCTCGATATCGACGTCAAAGGCGGTGTGAGAGTGAAGGAAATGTACGGCAACAGAGCTAAAAGCATTTTCATCATGCCACCGTCGGTCGAAGAACTGCGTCGCCGTCTCGAATCACGCGCTACCGATTCGGCCGAAGCTATCAATGAGCGGGTCGGAAAAGCAGAGTTTGAGCTGACATTCGCTCCGCGCTACGACGTAACCGTTGTCAACGACATGCTTTCAGAAGCTGTCGACACTACAGAGAAAGAAATTCTGGATTTCATATCCTAATCGACAAAAGGATGACAGCCAGACGTCACATCGGCTTTTTCGGAGGCACGTTTAATCCCGTGCACGTAGGCCATGTGATTCTTGCCGACTATATCGCACAGTTTACCGACTTAGACGAGGTCTGGCTATCAGTTAGCCCCCTTAATCCGCTCAAGGCCGGAATAATCAAGCCGGTTGACGATGCCGACCGTGAAGCTATGCTGCTTCTGGCCATCGGACAAAGCTCCGTCCTACGAACGAGCACACTGGAGCTAAGCCTCCCCCTCCCAACCTACACTATCGATACGCTTTGTAAAATCAGCCGTCTTAATCCCGACTGTCGCTTCTCCCTTATTATCGGCAGTGACAACTGGCTGCTTTTCGACCAATGGTATAAGGCAAAAGAAATCGTTGAGCGGTTTTCCCCGATTGTCTATCCCCGCCCGGGATACGAAATAAGCGCTGAAAAACTTCCTTCAGGAGTGACTTTGCTTGAAAAGGCTCCGATGCTCGACATTTCGAGCACATTTATACGCGACTCCATTGCCGCCGGCTACGACATGAAATATTTCGTCACACCACCGGTATGGGACTATATTACAAGCCATAACCTATACAAGGAACAAAACAATGATTAATCAATTATGACCGAATCAAATAAACTCAGCCCCAACTCTCTCGCCCTCATAGCGCTATGCAACGAGTACTGCGCGACGCTTGAAAACGCTACCGAACTTGATGCCACGACACTGGTCGGTTCGATGCTGAAACTTTTGCCTCGTATCTACATATCGGCAAGCGACCTTACAACCGATAGTTTAGACGAGGGGTTCGGGCTTGATGCCGCACTTGACGAGAATCATTACAACGAAGTGAGACAGAACATTGCTATGATACTTGGGGGAGAAGACTCCTACCTTGAGGTATTCGAAGAGGATATGAAGTATTCCGATACTCCGATTGCCGCCAACGTCTCAGAAGGACTGGCTGATCTGTTTCAGGAATTCTACAACTTTATCGAAGCTGTAAAAGATGCGCCGTCTTACCTTGTAGACAGTGCACTCTCCTCGCTCAAAGATG
>CAYUYQ010000174.1:0-4376 GCA_964449335.1 uncultured Bacteroides sp.
ATATCCCCTGCCATTATAGAAATATGGAGATGAAAATTGTTTTAAAAAAAGACCGAGCCGGGGCCCGCGGGTGGGGCGACCGGCTCGGTCTGGCTATACAGAAATTACCAATTAATGGGTGAAGTCTGCGGGAGGAGGGAGGGGAGATGAGAGTTGGTTTCAGTCTGCGAGATCAACGGCATAGTAGGCTTTTTTGCCTGTGGGATAGATGCCGGTGAGGAACATCACTTTGTCGGGCTCGTTGCTCTTAGTGATGGCGGAGTGGATTTTCTCAACGTCGTCGACTGAGCTAACGCGGGCATTGTTGATGTAGAGGATGATGAAGCCGTCTTTTACGCCGGCATCCTTGAGCTTACCGTCTTTGAGGCCCGAAACCTGAAGTCCGCCTGAAATGTGGAGCGAACGCATGGTTTCTTCGCTGACTTTGCGGAATGCGCAACCAAGGTCGTTGACCGACGAAGCGGAAGTGATTTTTGTCGAACCCTGTGAGTTATAGAGGGTGACAGGGACGGTCGAGATTTTACCGTCGCGCACGAAGGTTACGTCGACTTTGTCGCCGGGACGATGGCGCGCAATCTGCTCGAGAAGCTGAGCTGAGTTGTGGGTGGGATGTCCACCTACGGCGGTAATGACGTCGCCGGGCTTGATGCCTGCTTCCATGGCGGAGCTGCGGTCGGCTACTTCAGCTACATAAAGACCGGAGTTGATGTCTTTAAGGCCTTTCTCTTTGGCGAGCTTGGGCGACACTTCCTGATAGGAGATGCCGAGGACGGCGCGCTGCACCTGGCCATACTGCTTGATGTCGGTCACAATTTTGGTGACAATCGAGGTCGGGATAGCGAATGAATAACCTGCATAGTTGCCGGTCTGTGAGTAGATGGCGGTGTTGATGCCTACGAGTTCGCCGTTGAGGTTTACGAGCGCTCCGCCGGAGTTGCCGGGATTAACGGCAGCATCGGTCTGGATGTATGATTCGATACCCATCTGCCGGCTCTGGGTAGACGAAGAAATGCTACGGGCCTTGGCCGAGACAATACCGGTGGTCACGGTCGAGGTGAAGCCGAAGGGGTTGCCGACGGCGAGCACCCACTCGCCAACCTTGAGAGCATCGCTGTCGCCCATGGGTATGGTGGGAAGTCCCGACGCATCAATTTTGATGAGGGCGAGGTCGGTAGCAGGGTCATTGCCAACGACGGTGGCATTGAATGTGCGATTGTCGTTGAGCGTCACCTCGAGGCGGTCGGCACCGTTGATGACATGGTTGTTGGTGACAATGTAGCCGTCGGCCGACAGGATTACGCCCGAGCCGAGTCCGAGGGGCTGCTGATTGTCCTCGTTGGACTGTGGCTGCTGACGGCGGGGCGTCTGTTGGCGGCGTTGCGGACCGAAGAAGAATTCGAAGAACGGATCATTGAATGCCTCGGGGCTACCGCCCTGACTATAGGATGGCGCGGAAGCATAGCTTTTGATGCTTACCACACCGTTGATGGTCGATTCGGCTGCTTTGGTGAAATCGGTGGTCACACCGGGATGCTGTGCGACCGTGAGAAACTCATCGGCTGTGGTGGCGCCCATGGACGAGGTCACGCCAGATGCCGGCGAGTCGACAGAATTGTTACCGCCTGCAACTGATGCAGCGGCAACAGCGCCGACAAATATACCGGCGCCTACAAGAGCTATCTTTCCGTAGAGATTCATAATTGATGTGATATGGTGATTTGTTAAATATGTGAATGGCTAAATGTTAATTTTTAACTTTTGTCTGTGCAAATATAACGTGAAATTCTTTATCGCATTATAGCCCCGGAAGCGAATTAAACTGATTTAATACGCCGGACATTTTTTTCACAATCATTTAGTCTATAAGTGTGAAAATGTATGCCGGAGTGCTAAAATAATTGTAATCTGCGAGCTGCAGACGGCCGGTAGCGAAGAACAAAAAGGACAATTCGGAGCTGCGGCCGTAGGAACTTCCGGTGTTTATTATTATTTTTGCATGAGTAAGTGTAATAATCCTATCATAGCGATGTATAACTGTCAGGAATCTATCACTCCTTTTCGCCGTCGGGTGTCGCAATGGCCGGTGGTCGCAACGATTTTTGTGGCTTTGCTCGGCGTGGCTTCGTCGTGTGGCAGCAGCAAGGGGGTAACTGCATCCCGACATCACACAGCATCGGTCAGCTATAATAATATAGGAGGAAAACCGTCGGCGCTGACGCCTGTAGCGCCTCTACCTATCCCGTCATCGCTTGCGCCATCGTCGAAGAAGCTGCTCGAGCAGGCCTACGGTTGGCTGGGGACGCCCTACGCCTACGGTGGCGAGACGCGTTCGGGCGTCGATTGCTCCGGACTGGTGATGAATGTCTACCGCGATGCACTCGCCATTAAGTTGCCGCGCAGTTCGGCCAAACAGCAGGAGTTTTGTCAGCCGCTCGACCCGAGTGCAATTGCTGAAGGCGACCTGATTTTCTTTGCACCTTCAGGCCGAAATATAAATCACGTCGGGATATACGTTGGGTCGGGCTATATGATTCACGCCTCCAATTCCGGGGTTGCGCTGATGGCCATTGATTCGCCGTGGGCGAAGTCGCGGTTTCATTCCGTGGGTCGGGTGTCGTCATATTGGGCTGCTGTAGAGCGGGAGACAAAGAATCTCCGCGACGCGTCGGAGCGGCGTGCTCCGGTGCTGGCTGATAATACCCGCAAGAGCAAACCGCAGAATAAACCAGACAATAAAACTACGACCGGACCGGCAAAGACTCTGAAAACCATACCGGCTCCGGCAATCGCTACACTGGCGAGCGATTCAATCGCTTTTGATGCTTTCTTTGAATAATTATGGATTCAGAAATTACAAATGTTGGTACGGTGCCTTCGGCCTCGCAAATGTTCAATCGCACGGAGAGGCTCCTCGGTGGTGAGGCCATGAAGCGGCTTGGCGATTTAAAGGTTATTGTGTTTGGAGTCGGAGGCGTGGGCAGTTGGACGGCTGAGGCGCTTGTGCGCTCCGGAGTAGGCCATCTTACCATAGTCGATGCCGACCGCGTAGCCGTCAGCAATATCAACCGTCAGCTTATGGCTACCACGCTTACTGTCGGGCAAAGCAAGGTCGGGGTTCTGCGTGAGCGCCTGATGGCTATCAATCCACGGGCTGATATCGCAGCCGTAGAGCGTCTTTATTCGGCCGAGACTGCCGGAGAGTTTGAGCTTTCGGACTATGATTATGTGGTCGACGCCATTGACTCGCTCGCCGACAAGGCCCTGCTGCTCATCAACGCCACCACATGCGGCGCAACTACAAAGGTGGTGTCGTCGATGGGAGCGGCGCTTAAAATGGACCCGACGCGTATCGCGGTCGCTGAGTTCTGGAAAGTCAAGGGGTGTCCGCTGGCGGCAGCATTACGTCGCAAATTCAAAAAATCGGGTGTCATGCCACGGCGTAAGATACGTTGTGTCTATTCCGACGAGCTAATAGCCAACCGCGACTGCGAGGCCGACAGTTCGGGCGCCATGTCATTTGGTAAAGCCGTGATTAATGGCGCCATGTGCCATATCACGGCGATATTTGGCATGACACTTGCCGGGCTGATTGTCGGCGATGTTTATCGCGACGCCTCAGTCAAATAAATCCGAACCGGTAGCAACCGCTTCGGTATCGGTGGGCTCGGTTGATGTTGAATCTGTGGCTACAGCAGGCGCAGCTTCGGTTCCGGAGCCTTCGTCAACGCCGTGGAGACGGTTGCGGAATTGCGAGGCAACTGCTGTCAGGTCGATGCCGGTCGACGAAGCGTTGCGGCGTATAGCGTCGCGCATCTTGTCGCCGTGGTTGGAGATGACGATATCGTAGACATCTACAAACTTGCGGATTGTTTCGAGCACAGTCTTGTGTTTGTGGGAGGCCTGAGCTTCCTTTTCGATTTCGAGGTAGCCAACGAGCACGGCCACAGCTTCGCGCGGTTCGAGATCGTCGGCGTTGAGGGCAAGATTATCGATAGTTTCCGACATTTTTGCGGCCCCGCCGTTGAGCATCTGCTCAACTTTGACTTCCTCGATGACCACGGTGTCGGTAGTTGCAGGGGCAACCGTCGTTTCCTTTTCAGCTGAGCGGCCGCAGGCAGTCAAAGCGGTAACGGCCACGAATATTGTGGCGATATGAAGAATACGCATTGTTTTCAGAAATTGATTAATTTTCTGCAAATATACAAAACGACGCCGACGCGCGCCACAAATCGCTGCGAAAAGTTGGTCATCTCCGCTAAAGTTTCTATATTTGCACCCGGAAATGTTCGTCACCCGCCGCCACGTTCGGCATCGGACAATCCACTCGGGGCGTAGCGCAGTCCGGTAGCGCACCTGGTTTGGGACCAGGTGGTCGC
>CAYUYQ010000175.1:0-4239 GCA_964449335.1 uncultured Bacteroides sp.
CCGCATGTCTAATTCAAACATCACGCAACGTGCCAAAACATAAAAAATCAGAAGAGCTACACGAGAAAATCTCGATACTTCCCTCCACGCCGGGTGTCTATATGTACTTCGACGTCCACGGAACCGTGATTTATGTCGGCAAGGCCAAAAACCTGAAGCGGCGCGTCTCGTCGTACTTTAACCGCACGCACACATCGACACGCACCAATCTGCTCGTTCAAGCCATAGCCGATATGAAGTATATCGTCGTGCCTACGGAGCAGGATGCTCTCAATCTCGAGAATTCGATGATTAAGGAGTATCAGCCGCGTTACAATGTGTTGCTTAAGGACGATAAATCCTACCCTTTCATCGTCGTCACAAACGAATTGTTTCCGCGGGTATTCATGACGCGCACCCGCGTCAAGGACGGGTCGAAATATTACGGCCCTTACACCGACACGGCTGCCGCGCGCGTGGTGCTCGACCTGGTCCACGAGCTCTATCAGCTCCGATCGTGCCGCATGGTGATTACACCCGATTTTGTCGAAAAGGGGAAGGGGCGTCTCTGTCTCGATTATCATATCAAACGATGCTCCGGTCCGTGCGTCGGCAAGGTCTCAGCCGAGGAATACGGCAAGCAGATCGACGAGATACGTCAGATTCTGCGCGGCGATCTGTCGCGTCTGCAGCGTCATCTGACCGAGGAAATGAACTCCTTCGCCGAGCGGCTCATGTTTGAACAGGCCCATGTCTGCAAGCTCAAACTGCAACTTATCGAGCGCTACACGGCCAAGAGTGTCATCGTCAGTCAGACCATAGAAGACCTCGATGTGTTTGGCGTCGACGACGATGGCGGAACCGACGTTTACATCAACTATATGCACGTGCGCCACGGTGCGGTGGTGCGCAGTGCCACGCTCGAATACAAGCGTCGTCTCGACGAGGATATTCCCCAGCTTCTGAGCTACGCCATGTCGCAGATACAGTCGGATCTCGGCGTCACCTACGATGAAGTGGTGGTGGCGCAGATTCCCGATGTGGAGATGGCCGGCGTAACATTCACGGTGCCTCAGCGAGGCGATAAGGCGAAACTTCTCGAAGTGAGCGAGCGCAACGCGCGGCAATATAAAATCGACATGCTGAAACACATGGAGCGCCACGACCCCGAGCAGCGGGCCACGCGACTGCTTGAGCGGATGAAAGCCGACTTTCACCTCAACGTGCTCCCGCATCACATCGAGTGCTTCGACAACTCGAATATCCAGGGCACGAATCCCGTTGCATCGTGCGTGGTTTTCCGCGACGGAAAGCCCTCGAAAAAGGAGTATCGCCACTTCAATATCAAGACCGTTGAGGGTCCTGACGACTTCGCCTCGATGAAAGAGGTGCTCACGCGGCGTTATACTCGCCTTATGGCCGAGGGACAGGACTTACCTGAACTGGTGGTCGTCGACGGCGGTAAAGGCCAGCTGAGCGCAGCTGTGGAGGCTTTGGAGGCAATCGGACTGCGTGGGGTGATAGCCGTTGCAGGAATAGCCAAGCGTCTTGAGGAAATTTATTTCCCCGGCGACTCTATTCCGCTATATATCGACAAGAACAGTGAAACCCTTCGGGTGGTTCAGCACATGCGCGACGAGGCCCATCGCTTCGGCATAACTCACCACCGCAACCGGCGTAGCAAGGGTCAGACCGTGTCGGCTCTCGACTCGATAAAAGGCATCGGCGAGAAAACACGCACGGCGCTTCTGCGCCACTTCAAAAGCGTGAAACGCATACGCGAAGCCGACATCGACGAAATCGCCTCGATAATCGGCCCCTCAAAAGCCTCGATAGTCCACGGTGCGCTCAATCCCGCACCGGACGACACTCCCGGAGTCGAATAAATCTCTAAGACTCGAAGGTCATTAGGTCTTTAAAGGCCTTAAAGTCCTTATTGATAGCAAATTAAAGAGGGAGCCGAGTATTTACTCGGCTCCCTCTCGCTTTATTGGGCTGATTATCAGTTATTTCTTGGAGCGATTGCGCCAGAGGGCTGTCATTTCCTCGAGAGTCTTGCCCTTTGTTTCAGGCACGAGGCGATAGACAAACCAGGCGGCGACGACGCAGAAGATACCATACATGGCGTAGACAAACACATGTCCAAAGCTTTCGCCCATCGAGCCGGCACGCATGTTGTAGAGCGGCACGAAGGAGCTCGACACGATGAAGTTGAAAATCCATTGGAAAGCCACGGCGATAGCTACGGCCGACGAGCGGATCGTGTTGGGGAAAATCTCGGAGATGAGCACCCAGCAGATGGGGCCCCACGAGAACATGAACGATGCCGAGTAAATCATGATGAAGATCACCGGAGCGAGCGGCGGCATGCTGACGAGGTTGCTCAGCGCAACGCCTATCGCGCCCACAGCCATGCCGAGCGAGCCCGATATGAGCAGTGGTTTTCGTCCGAGTTTCTCGACCGTGAACACGGCCACAAGCGTGAAAGCGATGTTGACGATGCCCATGATGACGGTCTGCACCATCGGGTTGCCCATGCCCATCGAGTCGAAAATGCGCGGAGCGTAGTAGAGCACGGCATTGATGCCGACAACCTGCTGGAACACAGAAAGCATCACGCCCACGAAAATAACCGTGAAACCGAATGAAAATAATTTCTCCGATTTGACTTCGACAGTCGATTTAATCTGGGCGAGAATCTCGGGTGCCTTCGAGCCGTTGATGCGGGTGAGCACAGCCAGTGCGCGCTTGTCGTGGCCTGTCAGAGCCAGGAAGCGGGGCGATTCAGGAACGAAGAACACCAGAATCGTGAACAGTAAAGCTACGTAAGCCTCGCTGCCGAACATGTAGCGCCAGCCGGTCTGGATGGTCCACTGATCCGATGCCGGGTGCACCTGGTAGAGTGTCTCGCCAATGCGCTCGATGACCGGGTTGGTATGGTCGCCGAGTATCAGGAAATTGACGAAATAGACCACGAGCTGACCGAAAATGATGGCGAACTGGTTCCACGAAACGAGTGTGCCACGTATGCCCGAGGGAGCGACTTCAGCGATATACATGGGGCAGATAGCCGAAGCCAGACCTACGCCCACACCACCGATGATACGGTAGATATTAAACGCTACGAGGAGGCTCAGCGAGGGCTCTCCGTAGGCGAAGAAGAAAAACTCCGGATAGTAGCTGCCGATAGCCGACAGGAAGAAGAACACTCCCGACACGATCAGGGTCGGTTTGCGGCCCAGACGGCTTGCGAGGTAGCCCGATATGGCGCTACCGATAATGCAGCCGATGAGGGCGCTCGACGATGTGAGGCCGTGGATTACGTCGGTATAGACAAAGTCTTTCGCGCCGAGGAAGAAGGCCTGCAGACCTTTTTCAGCACCCGAAATTACGGCCGTATCGTAGCCGAACAGAAGGCCGCCGAGTACGGCCACGGCCACTATCGAGAACAAGTAGGCTTTTGAGCCTTGCTGCTGCTTTTCCATTGATGTGGATTGGGAATCATTCACACATACATGTTGACGATAGCCTCATAGAGCTCCTGCTTGCCTGAGGTCTGTTTGGGTTCGCCGTTGGCTTTGGCGTAGGCCACAACGTCTTCAAGCGTCAGTTTGCCATTCTCGAAGTCGTTGCCTTTGCCGGCGTCGAATGAAGCGTAGCGCTCCTTGAGCATGCCGGGAAGCGGGCTTTCGGTGAGGATGGCTGCTGCCGATTCGAGTGCGCGTGCCATTGCGTCCATGCCGGCGATGTGGGCGATGAAGATGTCCTCAAGGTCGGTGGAGTTACGGCGGGTTTTAGCGTCGAAGTTGGTGCCGCCGTTGCCCAGACCGCCGTTGCGGATAATCTGCATCATGGCCTGGGTGAGCTCGAAGTTGTCGATGGGGAACTGGTCGGTATCCCAGCCGTTCTGATAGTCGCCGCGGTTGGCGTCGATGCTGCCGAGCATGCCGTTGTCGACGGCCACAGCCAGCTCATGCTCGAATGTGTGGCCGGCAAGGGTAGCATGGTTCACCTCGATATTGAGCTTGAAATCCTTGTCGAGACCGTGGGCTTTGAGGAAGCCGATTACGGTTTCGCTATCCACGTCATACTGATGTTTGGTCGGTTCCATCGGTTTGGGTTCGATGAGGAATGTGCCGGTGAAGCCTTTGGAGCGAGCGTAGTCGCGGGCGATGGTGAGCATCGTTGCCAGATGTTCTTTCTCGCGCTTCTGGTCGGTGTTGAGGAGGCTCATGTAGCCTTCGCGGCCACCCCAGAACA
>CAYUYQ010000176.1:0-4186 GCA_964449335.1 uncultured Bacteroides sp.
AATTTGCGGGAGTCGCAAATAATAGCTATTTTTGCCCGAAATTGAGAGCGGAGGCCCTCGACGGAAAGAAGCCCCGGTAGTTCAACGGATAGAATAGAAGTTTCCTAAACTTTTGATAGCAGTTCGATTCTGCTCCGGGGTACAAAACTCCATAACCATCAACAATATCACTATCAGTCAAGCTATGAACCCCAACCAGCAGCCCGCGGCCGGAAAGACATCACCTCTGGCATGGGTTCCCTCGGTCTATTTCGCCATGGGTCTGCCCTTCGTGGCCCTCAACCTCGTGGCCGTAATCATGTTTAACAATCTGGGCGTCGACAAGGCTCAGATTGCGTTCTGGACGTCACTGCTGACGCTGCCCTACACGCTCAAATTTCTCTGGAGCCCGCTGCTGGAAATCTACTGGACGAAAAAGAATTTCGTGGTTGCCACGCAGGCCATCTCGGGTTTCTGCTTCGCGCTGATAGCGTTTCTGCTTCCGCTGCCCGACTTTTTCAACTATACCATAGCCGTGATGGCCGTCATAGCGCTCTCGGGAGCCACCCACGACATTGCCACCGACGGCATCTACCTGACGGCGCTCGACAAGAAGACGCAGTCGACCTACATCGGCTGGCAGGGAGCGTTCTACAACCTTGCGAAAGTGCTTGCCAACGGCGGTCTGGTGTGGCTGGCCGGCGTGCTGATGAATCACTATAAGGCCACCAATCCGGAGCGCGCGCCCTTCTACGCCTGGATGATAATCATGGGCATACTCGGCGCGCTGCTCGTAGGCGTGGCCATCTATCACTATTTCGTGCTCCCCACCGGCTCGCGCACGGCCGACGCTCCCCGCGGAACGTCGGAGGCCATGAAGTCGATGGTGGCGGTGCTCACCGATTTCTTCCGCAAGCGCTTTATCTGGTATTATATCCTCTTCATCGTCTGCTACCGCCTGACCGAAGGCTTCGCCATGAAGATGGTGCCGATTTTCCTTCAGGCCCCGCTGGCCGAAGGCGGTCTGGCGCTGAGCAACGAGGAGATGGGCACGATCTACGGCGTGTTCGGCACCGTGGCCTTCATCATCGGCTCGATACTCGGCGGCTACTACATAGCCCGCTTCGGACTGAAGAAGGTACTGTTCTCGCTGGTGTGCATCTTCAACGTCCCGTTTGTCATCTATTTCCTCTTCTCGGTCTTCATCCCGCAGAATCTGTGGGTGATCGGCACCGGTCTTGTGGCTGAATATTTCTGCTACGGATTCGGCTTCGTCGGACTGACGCTCTTCATGATGCAGCAGGTAGCCCCCGGCAAACACTCCATGGCCCACTACGCATTCGCATCGGCCATCATGAATCTCGGCGTGATGCTCCCCGGCATGATAAGCGGCTGGATATGCGAGCGCACGGGCTATGAGCTCTTCTTCATCATTGCGCTGGTGATGGCCGTACCCGCATTCGTGCTGACATGGTTCGTGCCCTTCACCCACCCCGACAAAACCGAGGGCGAAGCCAAAGAAGCTATCGACTCGGCAGTGAAAGCCGAGGAAGACTCGCAGTTCTAACCCTCCACACGCGACAACGACTATAACTAAACCAACTGATAATTCTACACACTTAACACTACACTGATGAAACATCTCGAAATCATCGGAGAACCCCTCCCCAACATACCCTGGCAAGACCGTCCCGAAGGCTGCAAGGAAGTGATGTGGCGCTACTCGGAGAACCCCGTGATACGCCGCGACGCCCTGTCGACCTCCAACAGTATCTTCAACTCGGCCGTAGTCCCCTTCAAGAAAGGCAAGTATAACTTCGCAGGCGTGTTCCGCTGCGACGACACCAACCGCCGCATGCGCATCCACGCCGGATTTTCGGTCGACGGCTTCAACTGGGACATCGAAGAAGACGACATCCGCCTCGAAGGCGCCGACCCTGAAGTGGCCGAATGGGTCTACGGCTACGATCCCCGCGTGGCTAAAATCGACGACCGCTTCATCGTGACGTGGTGCAACGGCTACCACGGTCCGACAATCGGCGTGGCATGGACCACCGACTTCGAGCACTTCCATCAGCTCGAAAACGCCTTCCTGCCCTACAATCGCAACGGCGTGATGTTCCCCCGCAAAATCAACGGCAACTTCGCCATGCTCTCGCGTCCGAGCGACACGGGCCACACCGCGTTTGGCGATATATTCTACAGCGAGTCGCCCGACCTCGACTTCTGGGGACACCACCGCCACGTGATGGCTCCCGCTCCCTTCGAGGTATCGGCCTGGCAGTGCATGAAAATCGGTGCCGGTCCTATCCCCATCGAGACTTCTGAAGGCTGGCTGATGCTCTATCACGGCGTGCTCCGCTCCTGCAACGGCTACGTCTATGCTTTCGGCTCGGCCCTGCTCGACCGCGAACAGCCCTGGAAGGTGATAGCCCGCAGCGGACCCTATCTGATTTCGCCCCGCGAAATCTACGAGCTGACCGGCGATGTGCCCAACGTCACATTCCCCTGCGCCGCCCTCCACGACCCCGAGACGGGTCGCCTCGCCGTCTACTACGGCTGCGCCGACACCGTGACCGGTCTGGCTTTCGCCTACATCCCCGAGCTCATCGAGTGGACCAAAAAGAACTCTATCGTCTGATCAACGACGCTATCTGATAAAAAGCCAGGCGCTCCACATGGGCGCCTGGCTTTTTTTATTGGACCGATTAGTCTTATTAGTCTAATTGGTCTTATTAGACTTATTAGTCTTATTGATCCAATTAGTTTTTACTGGTTTTCTTTAGCTGCGATATGGCCGATTACGGCTGCTTCGCTGCCATAGGCGCTGCGACGGATGGCGGCAAGCGCCTGCTCCTCAAATTCGGGCGAAACCACGGCAATCATAGCGCCGGTCGTCGGCATGTCGAGCGGGTCGGCTTCGAAGCGCTCGCAGACGGCGCGCACATTGTCGGCCACACTAACGGCGGCAGTGTCGAGCTCCACGCGCCAAGGCGTTCCGGCGGTCATGTCGTTGAGCGTCTTGCGAAGCCCGTTTTCAGGATAGGCCATAACGCGCAGGCCGTAGTCCTCGCGCAGCAGCGCATGGACCAGATCGTTGAGCGGAGCCGTATCATCGGCCACGGCAATATCGGTCAGCGAATGGCGCGCAGCCAGCAGAGCCGCGCCGTGGGCGCCGGCCTGTCCGGAAAGAATCACGGCGTCGCCCGGACGAATAGCGTCGGCGTCCAGCTGCAAATCCGGCGGAAGCTGACCGAGCCCGAAGGCCGAAATCGACACGCCGTAGGGCGAGCAGCCGCGGTTGACCAGACTCGACGCGCATCCGAGCCACTCCATTTCGGCGTCGACCGCCGCGCGCTCCATGCCCGAAGCGAGGGCGCCGAGCCGACCCGGCTCCGTGTCCATATCGATGATAAACGTCGATGAAATATAGCGGGGTGTGGCTCCCGAAGCGAGCAGACGGTTGGCAGCCACGCACACAGCGAGGGCGCCGAGGCCGCAGCCTCCGGTGTCGAGCGGATTTTCTGAAATCAGTACGGTTGACGAGGCCATGCGCCGCGTCATGGCAGGGTCGACGCTCACAGCGTCGCGGCGAAGCCGGAACAAAGCCGGCAGACGGAATTTATCGGGAGCAGACATAGTGACAGAGCGCGGGGGGACTAAAACTAATCCCGCGTACCTATCCAACAATCAGCCGCATCATCGGGTTCAGCCGCCGGCAAGCCTATTAGTCGAGCAGGTCAGGGCGCAGGCGGCGCGTGCGCTCCAGCGCCTGCTCATAGCGCCACTCGGCTATGCGCGCCTCATGGCCCGACAGCAGAATATCGGGCACTCGCCAGCCGCGATAGTCGGCCGGACGGCTGTAGACAGGCGGGGCCAGCAGATTGTCCTGAAACGAATCGCTCAGGGCGCTCTGTTCGTCGCCTATGACGCCCCGGAGCAGACGCACAATTGCATCGGTGATGCACGCCGCGGGCAGTTCGCCTCCGGTCAGCACATAATCGCCGATAGAAATCTCGCGCGTAATCAGGTGCTCGCGCACACGATAGTCCACTCCCTTGTAGTGGCCGCAAAGTATTATGATATTTTCGAGCATCGACAGACTGTTGGCCATGCCCTGATTGAACGTCTCGCCGTCGGGCGAGGTGAAAATCACTTCGTCGTAATCGCGTTCAGCTTTCAGAGCTGAGATGGCGCGGTCTATAGG
>CAYUYQ010000177.1:0-4119 GCA_964449335.1 uncultured Bacteroides sp.
CCACCTCTTCAAGCACCGAGGCATTCTCTTCGAGGTAGACTGTCATTCCGTTTTTAGCCTCAACCTCCGTAGGAACGAATCCTACATAGGAGATTCTGAGCATCGCTCCTTCGGGAACGGAAATACTGAAATTGCCGTCGATGTCAGTAGCGACTCCGTTTTTGGTGGCTTCACAGAATACCGAGGCGCCGATAAGCGGTTCGTCATCGGTCCGGGAAAGCACGGTTCCTTGCACAGTTATGTTCTGTGCGTGTGCCATTACAGCTGCAAGCAGCAGCATGATTGCACCGAGAATTGTTCTTTTCATGCGATTCAAGTTTTTGAAATGTTTTCTGGTGCAAAATTATTGATGGCCCGGGACAATTATATGTCAGGAATGTTGTAGCTACTTGCAAAATTTTGACAGTGCACGATTTTTGATGTCCTTCGCAACATTTTTATAGGCGCACGGGCTCTCCCGGTGCGGATTAGGATAAAGGGTGCGTGTGGATGATGACTGAAAGTTACGAGCCCGTGAGCTTGCTGCGGGTTTCGGACGGAGTCTCACTATAGGCGTCGCGATAGCACTTACTGAAGTACGTCGGAGTGGAAAACCCGGTCTGATAGGCAATCTCGCTTACTGACAGCTCAGTGGTCTTGATGAGAGTGCGGGCGTGGCGCAGACGCAGATTTCTGATGAGCTCTACGGGCGAGAAATTGGTGAGGGCTTTGATTTTTCTATAGAACTGGGTGCGTTCAAGCCCCATTTTTGCGGCTATGGTTTCGACGCTCAGCTCCGAATTGCTTATCTCGCTTTCAAAAATGTGGAGGAAGCGGTTGTAAAACTCGCTGTCAATCTCAGAGACGGGGCGGGGAGTGGCGGATTGTTTCGGAGTTTTGTCTGACGACGGGCGACGGATGACGTCGGACTTCTCCCATAGCTGCTTTATGAGCCGGCGGTTGGCGATTAGCGAGGCGCATTGGGCCAAAAGCACAGAACTGCTGAACGGTTTCGACAGATAGCCGTCAGCTCCGCTGCCGAAGCCCTGCACACGCTGCTCGTCGCGCGAGCAGGCAGTGAGCATGAGCACCGGTATGTGTGATGTCGTGACCTCTTCTTTCAGCCGCCGGCAACATTCCAATCCGTCCATTCCGGGCATCATCACATCGCATATTATCAGGTCGGGGACGTTTTTCACCGCCCGGCTTATGCCTTGCTGACCGTTCGAGGCGGCTATGACGTTGTAGTCGTTGCCGAGCAGCTCGCTCAGAAGCTGACGTATGTCTTTGTTGTCGTCGATTATCAGTACGAGTGGTTTGCTCTGGTCATAGATTACTTCAGTCTCGATGTCGTTGAGTTCGGCCTCTACTTCTTCGGTACGGATGTTCTTAAGTGGTGCGTTGGTGGTGATGTCGGTATGGCGTAGCGGAAGGGTGACGGTAAATACCGAGCCTTCGTTGAGCGCGCTCTCAACACTGATTTTCCCTTGGTGAAGTTCAACGAACGCTTTGGTGAGCGAGAGGCCTATGCCGGAGCCGTTGGGGTGAACGCGATCGACCTGATAGAAGCGGTCGAAGATGTTGCCGAGGTCGCGCTCGCTGATACCGAAACCGGTGTCGGCTACGCTGAGAACTATATTACCTTCCTGAACATCAACCGAATAATTAACCGCTATAGACCCACCCGAGGGAGTGTATTTGAACGCATTGGAGAGCAGGTTGAAAAACACGCGTTCGATTTTCTCTGCGTCGACAGCCACGGTCATATCCCGGCTGTCGGCGGCAATGTTAAGCGTAAGCTTCATGCCGCGTTTCTGGGCGAGAGCGCGGAAAGATTCAACCCATTCTTCCACAGCTTTCCCCAACGGGATTTCACTCAGATGAAGGGCAAGCTTATTGTTTTCGTATTTTCTGAAGTCGAGAATCTGGTCGATAAGACGGCGGAGTATGCGCACATTCTTGTCGGCGATTTTCATCAGCGTCTGCTGCTTGTCTGTGAGATTACCGGCTGCGGTCAGTTGGGCTACGGGCTCGGCTATCAGGGTGAGAGGGGTACGCAGGTCGTGCGACACGTTGGTGAAGAACGTGAGTTTCGACTGTGTGGCGGCTTCGAGCTGATTGTTGAGTTCGCACTGCTTGTCGCGTTCGGCTTTCAGCTGCTCGTTGAGTTCAAATTGCTTGTCGCGTTCTTCCTCGAGCATGCTGTTGCGCACCATCAGTTCTCGCTGATGGCGCTTGTGCTGCCAGTAGGTGCGGAGCACAAGGAAAATCACCCCGAAGAGCAGTGCGATTATGGCTATACTGGCGTAGAAGAGCGAGGTCTGCGAGGAATGTTGTGCCCAATAGTCGTCGATTCTTTTTTTCAGTATTTGCATTTTGCCGGTCTCTTCCTTAAGCCCGCGGTCCTGAAGCAGAAGGATGTCGGCGTTGGTCAGATCGACGGCCGACGACACGGGGAGTATCGTCTCGCGCTCGTAGGGTTGACCTTTGAGGATTGCCAGGGCCGTACGAATCAGGCGCTGGCCCTCGGTGGGATAAAGAAACGTGGCGTCAATCACACTGTCGGCTACCGCGCGAATGCCTATATCGGGGGCGGCATCGATGCCGATTATCTTTATGCCGTCACGGCGTCCCAGCAGTGTGGCGACCTCGGAGGCTCCGATGGCCATGCGGTCGTTGTGGGCATAGATCAGGTCTACGTCGGGGTAGACCTGCAGCAGCGAATCGACCAACGGCGCAGCTTCCTCTTTGTTCCAGTTTGCCGTCTCGCTGGCCAGGAGCGTCCCTCCTCCTGCCTCAAACTCGCGGGTGAATCCGTTGTGGCGTCCTTCGGCCGGCGTGGAGCCTCGGCGCCCGAAAATCTCGATGGCTTTGGCTCCCGGCCCGAGCAGATGGAGCGCGTAGTGAGCGGCCGAACGTCCGAGACCTTCGTCGTCGACGCCGATTCGTGCCGTATAGGTGTCTCCGAGGATATTGCGGTCAAAGATTATTACCGGTATCCCTTGTGCGTGCACATCGCTGATTACCGGGGTGAGTGCGGCTGCCTCGTTGGGCGATACGATTATTGCATCGAAACCGTTATCGGCAAAGTAACGTATGTCGGCAATCTGACGCTCGTTGTTGTCGTTGGCTGACCGTATCTCCACCTCGGCGTCTTCGTGAAACATCATCTCGCGCCGTATCTCGTCGTTGAGTTTCATTCGCCAGTCATCCTGACTGCATTGCGATACACCTATCTTATATGTGCGTGGCTTGGTGCAGTCCGTCAGCACGAGAAGTGTGAAGCTCAGACAGACCGACAGAATGATATGAGTTTTCAAGAGATGGTTTTTCATGCCCGGATTACATTAATAGATGAGCAAATATAGCCATAATCCTATGAAAAAGAGTGCATAAAGTGTGAAAAAAATGAGAGTCGCAACAAATTTGACAGCCTATGCACGGTTTTTTATATTCCGGCAAATGATAATGTAGTAGCTTTGTGATGCCTAACCGACGGAGCTTTCCGAGGTTCGGTCAAAGATTGATGATAGGTAAAGTGTGGTTTTTATGGTTAGTATGTTTCTATAGGTAAAAAAGATTGTTTAGGTTCTTTATCATTCGTTTCTGAAATCTGTTAATAAGTTAAATATATGCCTGCTTTAAAAAATTTATTGAAAACTATGATTGCCCTCGGACTACTGGCCGCTTCGGCTACAGCGACGGCTGCCGACGGAGTGGAGATTGACCATCTCGGGGTCAACAACACGCTTGTGCGCGTGACGGGCGATGGCCGCTATCTCCTCCTGCCCGTGCAGGAGAGCAACGACGATGCCCGCATCAATATTCTTGTCGACGGCAAGGTGGCAGAGACTATCTATGTGCGCATGGCGCGCTCTAAAACCGACTATACCGTGCCGTTTGACCTCACGCCGTATGAAGGTAAAAACGTGATTCTCGACATCGTGACGCCGCAAGGGCGCAGCTCGGTGCGTGAGGCTAAGGAAGATGTGTGCTGGAAAGGAATAAGGCTTGTCGACGATTTCGACACTACCGACCGCGAGACGCGCTTCCGTCCGCTCTTTCACCATACGCCGGTCTACGGATGGATGAACGACCCCAACGGTATGTTCTACAAGGACGGCGTCTGGCATCTCTACT
>CAYUYQ010000178.1:0-4105 GCA_964449335.1 uncultured Bacteroides sp.
TCGTTAGCATACCGTATAATATACCACCACTTTCGACCGTTTAAGTTAAAAGCCCAATTCAAGTTAGTCACTCAATGAAACTACTGCGCCATATTTTCGTGCCCCTTACCGCTCTCGTCGGCGTCATGACTCTCCACGCTCAGGAATCGTCCGGAGCCTACGCTTTTCTGGACGTCGCATCGTCTACCCGTGCCTACGGTCTGGGCGGCATCAACATCTCCGACGTATGCTCCGACATCAATGTAATCGGTCAGAATCCGGCCCTCCTCGGCCCGGAGTTCGGCTCTCAGATTGGTCTGAACTATATGCGCTATATAGCCGCGTCGAATTTTGCCGGAGCGCGGTTCGGTAAAGCCGCCGGCGAACACTCGGCGTGGGCCGTCGGCCTGCAATACTGGGGCTACGGCACTATCGAGGGCACCGATGAGACAGGCAACTCCTTAGGTGATTTCTCGCCCAAAGACATAGCCCTGTCGGGCGTCTACTCACGCGACATCACCGACTACTGGCGCGGCGGCGCGACGCTGAAAGTGATTTACAGCTCCTACGACACCTATACCGCCGTAGCTCTCGCCACCGATCTTGGCGTGAACTACTACGACCCCGAGCGCGATCTCTCATTCTCATTCGTCGCCGCCAATCTCGGCGGTCAGGTCAAGCGCTTCGACAGCTCCTATCAACGGCTTCCGATTGATCTGCGCGCAGGCTGGACTCAGTCGTTCGGCAATCTCCCGGTGCGCTTCTCCGTCACCGCGTGGAACCTCACCAAGTGGCATCTCCCCTACTACGACGAAGGCGATGGCTCCGCTGAAAGCACTCCCGCCATCCGCGACTCGTTCGGCTCCAACCTCCTGCGCCATCTCATTTTCGCGGCCAACTTCATTCCGTCCGAAAAATTCAGCATCGGCCTCGGCTACAACTACAAGACCCGCACCGACATGTCGGCCTATTCCCGCTCGGTGCTTTCCGGGCTATCGCTCTCGGCCTCACTGCGTGTCAAAGCCTTTGCCGTGGGGGTGGCGTTTGCCCAGCCGCATAAAAGCGCATCGACTTTTATGGTCAATATCTCGACGCTTATTTCCGAATTGTTGTGAGCCGTGTCTGATTGTGTGAGGATTTATGCTTATTTTTGCAAAGTGAAATAGACGCATTATCCTGCGTCGTTTCCATCTGGAAATTATCAACACAACCCGACACTTTTATGTCCGACTCCACAAAACTCATCACCATAGCCATCGACGGTTATTCATCGTCAGGCAAAAGCAGTATGGCCAAGAAGCTGGCCAAAACCATCGGCTATCGCTATATCGACTCCGGCGCAATGTATCGCGCCGTGACCCTCTACGCCATGCGCCATGGCATGATTGACGCCAATCGCAACGTCGATGTCGAAGCTCTCACCGCCGCCCTCCCCTCGATAGAGATAGATTTCCGCGTCGACGGCGACTCGCAGGCCACGCTGCTCAACGGCGAGGACGTGGAGCAGGAAATACGCTCGATGCCCGTATCGTCAAACGTTTCGCCCGTTGCGGCCGTGCCTTCGGTGCGTCATGCGCTTGTAAAGATGCAGCAGGCTTTGGGCCGGAGCAAAGGCATAGTCATGGACGGTCGCGATATCGGCACCACCGTTTTCCCCGACGCGGAAATGAAAGTATTCGTAACCGCGTCGGCTCAGACCCGCGCCCAACGTCGTCTGGCCGAACTGATAGCCAAGGGCTCGCAGGCATCGTTTGAAGAAGTGCTCGCCAACGTCGTCGAGCGCGACCACATCGATGAGACCCGCGCTGAAAGCCCCCTGCGAAAAGCCGCCGACGCCCGCTTGCTCGACAATTCGTTGATGACTCTCGACGAGCAGAACCGCTGGCTCCTCGACCTTTACAACGAAATCACCGGCTCCACGAAATGAAACCGAGAGTCGACATAGAGATTGATTCCGAATCGGGCTTCTGCTTCGGTGTGACCTCGGCTATACGCAAGGCTGAAGACACGCTCGACACCGACGGACGCCTGTATTGTCTCGGCGATATCGTCCACAACTCCGACGAGGTTGAGCGTCTGCGTGCCAAAGGGCTCGTCACCATCACCCACGACGACCTCAGTCGCCTCCACGACGTCAAAGTGCTCCTTCGCGCCCACGGCGAGCCCCCGTCGACCTACGAGATTGCCCGCCGCAACAATATCACAATCATCGACGCCACCTGTCCCGTAGTGCTCCGGCTACAGCGGAGCATAGCCGACGCCTACGCTTCCGGCCGGAAAATCATCATCTACGGCAAGCCCGGTCACGCCGAAGTCAACGGCCTCGTAGGGCAGACACGCGGTGAAGCCACCGTCGTGGAGCATCCGGCTGATTTAGACGCGATTGACTTCTCGCAACCTATGGCTCTATTCTCGCAGACCACCAAATCGCAGTCGGGATTTTCCGAAATGTGCCGCGACGCCTCGTCGCGCGGTGCCGACGTCGATACCCACGACACCATCTGCCGCTGGGTCGCCAACCGCGGAAGCCATCTGAGCGATTTCGCCCGCGCCCACGACGTCGTTGTCTTCGTGGCCGGAAGCAAGAGCAGCAATGGCAAGGTACTGCTTGGCCGTTGCCTCGACGCCAATCCGTCGACGTTTGCCGTCGAAAACGCATCGCAACTCCGCCCCGAGTGGTTTCGCGAAGCCAAAAACGTCGGTATCTGTGGAGCTACCTCGACCCCTCGCTGGCTCATGGAGCAGGTGCGCGAGGCCATTAACACGATTGTCAACCCCTCCGACCCGGCCAATGGATAACTTTGTGGCTATCGACGTCGAGACCGCCAATGGCGAGCCGACAAGCATCTGCGCCATAGGCGCCGTAAAAGTCATCGACGGACACATAGCCGACACGTTCTACCGTCTCGTCCGCCCCTATCCCAACTTCTATTTCCGCCACTTCACCAACTCAATCCACGGCATTTCGCGGCGCGACACCGACTCGGAGCCCACGTTCGACGCAATCTTCCCTGAGCTCTCCCGCTTCATAGGCAACCTGCCTCTCGTGGCTCATAACGCTATGTTCGACAGCCGCTGCCTCCGGAAGACGGCCGATTACTACGGTCTGCCATTCCCCGACGTTCCCTGGTGCTGCACCCTACGCAAAGCCCGCACCACCATCCCCCGCGCCCTCGTCGGCTCCTACAGTCTCCCCTACCTCGCCGACTTCCTCGGAATCCCGTTTGACAATCATCACAATGCGCTTTCCGATGCCGAAGCCTGCGCTAAAATTGCAATGACCATCCTATGACCCGTCTAATTTCCATCCTGCTCATAGCGCTGATGCTCGGAGGAGCCGTAGCTTGTTCCGACCCGAAGGCCGCTAAAGCTGCGAAAGCTGCCAAAACATCAAAAGCCGAGGCTCCACGCCCGACCTACTCCCACCGCCCGGTTGCCAAGCGCGATTCAGCTGCATACTATATCGGCCGGCGCGATGCCGACGAGCTGCACCGCAATGCCTCCTCGTCCGACGCCGTCAGCGATGCCCTTCTTGAGATGCAAGCTCGCCGCAACAACATCGGCCGGCGGGCCGGCGACGATGCTGCCGACGCTTACGTGGCCGGCATCTGTCAGCGGCTCATCGAGCTCGACGACACCCTAATTAATATATTTGAATAATCCCGGTGTCGGCTATGTGCGCACTCTCCCAAACCATCTACCGCTCGCCGCTCGGTGAGCTCCGACTCGTGGCGCGCGCCGACCAACTGCTGATGTGCGACTGGATTTCATCGTCGCGCCATCAAGCCAATCTCGGCCGCCTCGGCCTAACGGTCGCAGACTTACCGTCGTCGCACACCTCTCCCGCACTAAATCGCGCTATCGCATGGCTCGACGCCTACTTCTGTGGCGCCGGGCTTCCCGCGCCGCCTGCGCTCGCGCCCGTTGGCTCTCCGTTTCAGCTCTCTGTCTGGCGTGCACTCCTGTCCCTTAGCCGCGGTCGCACTGTCAGCTACAGCCATCTTGCAGCCATGGCCGGGCGCCCGTCGGCCGTCAGAGCCGTTGCCACAGCCGTAGCCTCCAACCCGCTCTCCATCTTCATTCCCTGCCATCTCGTCACTCGCTCCGACGGCTCCATAGGCAACTA
>CAYUYQ010000179.1:0-4068 GCA_964449335.1 uncultured Bacteroides sp.
ATCCGGCGCCGGTGATTTTCACACCGAGGTCGAAGTCGATGATGCCATATTTCTTGGCGAGGTCCCAATGGGGAAGTGCATCGGGGCCGAGCTGGGGCATCGGTCCACCGGTCTTTTCAACCACATTGTCGGCGGCCGAAGTGCCGGCGGGAACGGCGGCGCAGGGTATGTTGGGGATGGTGAGGAGTATGTTGCGGATGTCGAGCTCTACGGCTGCAAGCTGATCGGCCACGGTTTTCTGCGACTCCTTCAGCTCGGCCACGGCTTTCTTGGCTTCTTCGGCCTCGTCCTTGCGGCCTTCTTTCATGAGGGCGCCGATTTTCGAGGCATACTGGCGCAACTGTGCGGCCTGATTGTCGTTGGAGAGCTGGAGCTCGCGGCGACGCTCGTCGAGCGAGAGTATTTTTTCAACAGGTTCTTTCCCGTCGAAACCTTTCACGCCGAGGCGCTCGATGATGAGGGCGGGATTTTCTTTGATTTGCTGTAGGGTAAGCATTGTAAGCTAATGTATGTGAAAAGGGTTGTTCTTTATATCGTAACTAATCAGGCGAGAAGTTCGCGGACTTTGGCCGAGATAACCTTGCCGTCGGCCTGACCGGCAAGCGCTTTTGAGGCCACGCCCATCACCTTGCCCATCTCTTTGGCCGAAGTGGCGCCAACCTGGGCGATGATTTCCTTGAGACGGGCGGTGAGTTCCTCGTCGGAGAGCTGCTTGGGAAGATATTCTTCGATTACGGCAGCTTCGGCAAGCTCATTGGCGGCAAGCTCGGGGCGGTTCTGCTCAGCGTATATCTGGGCAGTCTCCTTGCGCTGTTTCACCATTTTGGCCATGATTTTTGTGGCCTGATCGTCGGAGAGGGTTCCGTCGCCGCCTTTGGCTGTCTTAGCTTCGAGGAATTCTTTCTTGATGCCACGGAGAGTCTCCAGGCGCACTTTGTCTTTTGCCAGCATGGCACTTTTTATGTCGTTGCTGATGCGGTCGAATAAATCCATAGTTGTATATTATTTCTGATTTTAGCGCAAAATTACCAAAAGCGCTTGAAATCCACAATATTTAAATTGCGCGTTGTTTCACTACCTGCGGTGAAAGAGTGTTTGGGTGCAGATTGGGACTTTATTAAATTTGTGGATGGAACGGGCGGGGCGTTGGCCGGCCGGCTGATCCGGATGATTACCAAACCTATTTATTATCAAAGTACAATGAGAAGATTTTTAGCTGTTTGCATGGCCGGAGCTGCAGCCGTAGGCGCACTGTGGGCCAAGGGCGACGGATGGGAGGTGCGACCTATGCCGTCGGATAAGCCGTCGGACGACCATCCGGTTACGCCCGACCGTCAGCGCGAGTGGGTATCCGATACGATATTTTCCGAGCGATTTCCGTCTCGGCTCCCCTTATCTGCCTGAAGAGGACGACCCGAAGGTGTTCGTGCACGACGGACACCGGTATTATATGCCGTGGGAATCGACGGTGTGTCTGAGCGAGCGATGGTTTTATAACACCACGGATCATACATATAAGCCGCTCGACGAACTCGAGAAGCTGTACCGCCGGGTTACGGCAAATGACACTATTCTAATCCTGAATTGTCCGCCCGGACGCGACGGACGAATCCGCCAAGGCGACGTTGAGCTACTGCAGAGCTTGAAGGAGCGGGTGAATCTTCTTTCTAATTAGTCTTCGAGGAAGTAGGTGAGGGAGGTCACGACGCGGACTTGCTTGATGTAGGGAGTGAAGTTGTCGCGGTCCTCGATTGTGAACTGGCCCTGACGGGCTGATTTGATTTTGCCGATTTTGCTGTCGGAGTCTTCGGCGAATTTTTTGGCCGCTTCGCGGGCGTTGTCGGTGGCTTCGGCTATCATTTCGGGCTTGATGTCGTTGAGCCCGGTGTATTCGTAGGAGATAGAGTTGCTATAGTCGTTGCTGACGATTGCTATGCCTCGGCTGAGCAGCTCGCCCTGACGGTTGATGAGCTGGCGCACTTTGTCGACCTGCGTGGAGCTGACCGTGACGACTGAACTGACGCTGAAGTTGTAGGGAATCGGGTCGTTGTTGTAGCGGTTGGTGCGGTAGTCGGTCATCTGAGGCGCGCCGACGGAGATTTCGTTTTCGGAAAGGCCGTTGGCTTTGAGAAATTCTATGATGGCGTTGTTGGTGGCCGACACCTGGGCATAGACGGCCGGAAGGTCGTTGCCTACCTGTTTGGTCGAGATGGGCCACGTCACTTTGTTGGCCTGGACTTCGCGCGTGGCGAGACCTTTGACTTCGACGGTGCGCTGGCTGTCGTTGAACGATTTCAGACCGCTACGCACGCACAGGCCCAGAGCGAGCAGGCCTACTGCGAGAATTGCGCCGGCGGCGATGGCTGATGTTGATTTCATAAGTAAGTGTATTTGTATGTTTATGGAATTTAGCGGGTTATTTTTCTTTGAGGAGACGGAGCATTGATTCGATAACGGTGCGGTCGTTGTTGAGACGTGGCACTTTGCGCTGGCCGCCGAGCTTCCCGGTCGATTCGAGCCAGCGGTCGAAGAAGCCACGGGGCACAGCCGTGACGGTCAGCGGGTCGAGGAATATGCCGCCGGAACGCTTGGCCTGATAGTCGCTGTTTTCGCGCGTCAGGTTGAGGTCGAGGCGGCGGGCGAAATCGTCGACAGATGCGGGAGCGTGGTCAAACTCAATGAGCCACTGGTGGTGTCCCTTCCGGCCACCGTCGGCGAAAACGGGGGCGGCGGTGTAGTCGGCAACCACGGCGCCGGTCTCGGCGCATGTGCGCGCCAGGGCGGCATCGGTGTTAAAGACCATCACTTCTTCTCCAAATGCGTTGATGAAGCTTTTGGTTCGGCCGGCTATCGTGATTTTGACGGGCGAGAGGCTGTGGACCATTACTGTATCGCCCAACGGATAGCGCCAAAGGCCACCTTCGGTAGTGATAATCAGCTCGTAGATCTGACCGGGACGAATGTCGGCGACGGTGAGCGGACGGGCGTCGGGTGTGTCGACGGGCCGGAACTCATAGAACACGCCGCAGTCCATCAGCAGCATCATGGCGGCTGACGCGGGGTCGTCCTGGAGGGCGAAAAATCCTTCGGAGGCGTTATAGGTCTCCATGTAGTGCATGCGCGCCGGGTCGATGATAGCGTCGTACTGGTGGCGGTAGGGACCGAAAGCGATTCCACCGTGGAAAAACACTTCGAGACCGGGCCACAGCTGATGAAGCTCGTCGACTCCTTTGATTTTCATGACTTCGCGGAGCACGGTGAGCATCCACGACGGGACGCCCGACAGGTTGCTGACCCGGCAGCGGCTCACTTCGGCGGCCAGTCGGGGGAGTTTTTCGTGCCAGTCGGCCATGAGGGCGGTGCGTTTCGATGGGGTGCGCAACAAGTTGGCCAGCGGGTTGATTGCCTCGATAAGATTGGCCGAGAGGTCGCCCACTCGCAGCCGACGGTCGCTGAGGCCGAGCTCATTGGCGAAACTGCCGCCCAGAATCAGGGCGCGGCCCGAGAAGATGCGGCTGTCGGGGTGGTTTTTCAGATAATGGGCCACGACCAACGACGATCCGCGGTAGTGGCCGTCGGCAAGCATGTCGGGCGTTACGGGCACATATTTGCTCTTGCCGCCCGATGTGCCCGACGATTGGGCGAAACGACGGGTAATGCCGGGCCACAGCACGTCTTTCTCACCGCGAATCATTCTCATCACCAGCGGGCGGATTTTCTCGTAGGGAGTGACGGGAACGGCCTCGGCGAAGTCGCTGTAGGAAGAAATGCGGCTGTAGCTGTGGTTGCGGCCCCACTCCGTCGGTCGGGCTGTGGAAATCATCCGGGCGAGGAGGGCTTGCTGCGTCGACGGTGCGTCGATGGCCGCGCGCATCGATTGGGTTGCGCGGGCTCTGAACATCGGTTGCAGAAGTCGTGTCGGGTTCATTGTCGGGTTATCATAGTCGGGGTTATTTCCCCGGAAGTGCATGTTGAAGCAAAAGTAAGAAAAAATTGACAAAATGATAGCCGCCCGACGTAAATAGTTGCCAAATATGGGGCGGGTGAGGTTGCCGATGTAGAAATAAT
>CAYUYQ010000180.1:0-3898 GCA_964449335.1 uncultured Bacteroides sp.
GACCCCCTGATTAACAGTCAGGTGCTCTAACCAACTGAGCTACTGAAGCATTTTCACAAAATATTTTACAAGAGGCTCTCCTCTCTTTGCGCTTCAGGATGGGCTTGAACCAACGACCCCCTGATTAACAGTCAGGTGCTCTAACCAACTGAGCTACTGAAGCAAGAATATTCCCGACCGAAGTCGGCGCTAACCCCTCCGGGTAATTGCGATGCAAAATTAACTTCATAATTCCAATTATGCAACTTTTTCGCAATTTTTTTCTTATGTGCGGAGTCAATCAATACTGTAGCAAGATAGTTTATTCTGCCGGTGACAAATTTTTCGGGTTTGGCGGCGAAATATTTCACCTATTTTTTTGTTGTTACATTAGCCGCAGGCAGTTTTCACGCCCGATTCGTTGCGATAAGCCGCTCCGCATTGCGCAAAACCGCCGAATAATCACTACTTTTGTCGCGGCTTTTAACTTCGTTAATTAACATTGCCGTTTCTATCCGGCCTCCTATCGCTCATGAAGAAGCTTTTCTACGCAATTGCCGTCCTCATTGCCGCGGGATTCGTCTCGACAGCCGCCACCCGCAGTCCCAAATCGGCCATAACCCAGAATATCGATGTGTTCAACTCCGTGATGAAAGAGTTGCAGACCAACTACGTTGACTCCATCGACGTCGATGCCTCCGTGCGCACGGCCATCGCAGCCATGCTCGAGACTCTCGACCCATATACCGAATACATTCCGCGCGACAAACGCGACGACTTTAATAGCCAGAACAACGGCGAATATGCCGGCATTGGCGCCCTGATTGTGCAGCGCGACGGCAATGTCTACATCGAAGAGCCCTACGCCGGAGCGCCCTCGGCCAAGGCCGGACTGAAGCCCGGCGACCTGATTGTGGCTATCGACGGCGACACCATGCTTGCCCAGCCCCACTCGACCGTCAGCGAGCGGCTGCGCGGAGCTCCCGGCTCTACTATCAAGGTCACTGTCAAGCGCCCCTACGTAGCCGATTCGATATTGGTGATCGACGTTACGCGCGAAAAAATCCGCATACCTTCCGTGCCCTACTACGGCATGGTGGCTCCCGGCATCGGCTATATCGGTCTGAGCCAGTTCACCGACAAATCAGCCGATGAGGTGAAAGACGCTCTCCGTTCGCTCATGGACAGCGGTGAATTGTCAGGTCTTGTGTTTGACCTCCGCGACAATGGCGGCGGCTACCTTGAAAGCGCCGTCAAGATTCTAAGCTACTTCCTGCCCAAGGACACTGAAGTGCTTCGCACCCGTGGCAAAGGTCTGCTCAACGAGCGCGTCTACAAGACCACTTCGAAACCCATAGCCCCCGACCTGCCTCTCATAGTGCTCACCGACGGTTCTACAGCCTCCGCTTCAGAAATCACATCCGGTGCTCTTCAGGACCTTGACCGCGCCGTCATCATGGGCTCGCGCACCTTTGGCAAAGGTCTGGTGCAGACCACCCGCGATCTTCCCTACGACGGTCTGCTCAAAGTCACCGTTGCGAAATACTACATCCCCAGCGGACGACTCATTCAGGCCATCGACTACTCCCATCGCAACCCCGACGGCACGCCGGGCCGTATCCCCGACAGCCTTACCACCGAATTCCGCACGGCTGCCGGCCGTATAGTCCGCGACGGTGGTGGCATCACTCCCGACGTCGAAGTGAAATATCCCGATGTGAGCCGCGTGACCTACAACGTGGTACGCGACAACTGGGCTTTCGACTACGCCAACCGTTTCGCCGCTTCACATCCGTCGATTGCTCCGGCTACCGAGTTTGAAATAACCGACTCTATCTACGAAGATTTCAAACGCTCGATCGACCCGGCCAAATTCCAGCGCGATAAAGCTCTGGAGACATTGGTTGACCGCCTGCGCGAAGCCGCGAAAATCGAAGGCTACATGACCGACAGCCTTTCCCAACAGATCGACCGTCTTTCTGCCATGATGAAACAGCCTCTCGATAAAGAACTCGACGCCAACCGCAGCGCCATCTCGCCCTATCTGGCCCGTGAAATCGTAGAACGCTACTACTATCAGGCCGGCGGCATTGCCAGCGCCCTGCGCACCGACCCCGGCGTCGATTCGGCAATAGCCGTGCTGAAAGACCCGACCCGCTACCGCGCCCTCCTCGCTCCGAAAGCACCCGATTCCAAACCATCTGTCAAAAAATGAACATACGCGAACTTTCCGCGACTTTTTCACGCGGTCCGCGCGGCAAAGCCCTTATCAGGGGGCTTGAGGCCGACGGCCGCGTGATGAGCGTATATAATGCCGCCGGTTCCGCGGCCGCGGTGATGCTGTCGCTGCTACCCGAGTCGCGGCGCACAGTCGTCGTGGCCGATTCGCTCGACGATGCCGGCTATCTCTACCACGACCTGACGCGACTATGCGGCGAAGAAGCGGCCGTGATGTTTCCCTCCGGCTACAAACGCGATATAAAATACGGACAGGTCGACCCTCCCTCGCAGATTCTGCGCACCGAGGCCCTCACCCGCTGGCAGTCAGCAAATCCCCCACGTTTTCTCGTCACCTATCCCGAGGCAATGGCCGAGAAAGTGGCTTCACGGCAAGCACTCTCCCGCCACACCCTTAAACTCGATAAAGACCGTCCGGTCGATCTGACCGAAACCGTGAAATGGCTGCGCGACAACGGATTTTCGCAAGTCGACTATGTCTACGAGCCGGGCCAGTTTGCCATGCGCGGCTCCATTCTTGACATTTTCGGTTATAGCCACGAACTTCCTTTTCGTCTCGACTTTTTCGGCGACGAAATCGACTCAATACGCACTTTCAACGTCGAGACCCAGCTTTCCGAGCAGCGCCTCGACTCCATCTCAATCACCTCCAACGTCGCTTCGGCCGCAGCCGGCGAATCTCTGCTCGACTTCGTAGGGACCGACACCCTGATGGCTGTCCGCGATGCCGGCTACACCGTGGAGCGGGTGCGTGCCGTTGCCTCCGAGACCTTTTCGGAAAGCGCCATGATAGCCGACGAAGGCGACCGCTCGGCAATGCGTCAGCTCATCGACGCCGAAGCATTCGCCAAGACGTTTCCCCTATTCCGGCGCCTCGACTTCACGGCGGCGGCGACCCCGTCGAGCGACGCCGCTGCCTCGATTGACTTCGACTGCTCGCCCCAGACGCTCTATCACAAAAACTTCGACCTCATAGCCGAATCGTTTACACGCTTTATCGACAACGGCTATACCATCTACATCCTTTCCGACTCCGAGAAACAGATCGAACGCCTCAGCGACATCTTTGCCGACCGTGGCGACAAGATAAAATTCACACCTGTAGAGGGCACTCTCCACGAAGGCTTCGTCGACCATCAGACACGCCGGTGCGTATTTACCGACCATCAGATTTTCGACCGTTTCCACAAATACAATCTCAAAAGCGACCGTGCGCGCTCCGGCAAACTCGCTCTCTCGCTCAAGGAGCTGGGTTCGATTGAGCCGGGCGACTACATAGTCCATGTCGACCACGGCGTCGGAAAATTCGCCGGGCTTTACCGTACCAACGTTGCCGGCCGCACTCAGGAGATGATAAAACTCGTCTACGCCAACGACGACATAATTTTCGTTTCAATCCACGCCCTCCATAAACTCGCCAAATACCGGGGAAAGGAAGGCGTCCCGCCGAAAATCAACAAACTCGGTTCCGGAGCCTGGAACAAGATGAAAGAGCGCACCAAGAGCAAGCTCAAGGACATAGCGCGCGACCTCATCAAGCTCTACGCCGCCCGCAAGCAGGAAAAAGGATTCGCTTTCGCCCCCGACAGCTACATGCAGCACGAACTCGAAGCATCGTTCATCTACGAAGATACCCCCGACCAGCTCTCGGCTACCAAAGCTGTCAAAGCCGACATGGAAA
>CAYUYQ010000181.1:0-3896 GCA_964449335.1 uncultured Bacteroides sp.
ACTTCATCGTTGTCAACTATGCCAACGGCGACATGGTGGGTCACACCGGTGTCTACGAAGCGATCGAAAAGGCCGTCAAGGCTGTCGACGAATGTGTGCGCGATACCGTCGAGGCGGCCAAAGAGTCCGACTACGAAGTCATCATCATTGCTGACCACGGCAATGCCGATAACGCCATCAACCCCGATGGAACTCCCAACACGGCTCACTCGCTCAACCCCGTGCCCTGCATCTACGTCACCTCGCGCAAAGATGCCCACGTTGAGAACGGCCGCCTTGCCGACGTTGCTCCCACTATCCTTTCAATCATGGGCCTCCCCCAGCCCAAAGAGATGACCGGCCACTCCCTCATCGACTGATAGCGACATATTATAAAGACATATTATAAATATAAATAGGTGTCCTATCCCGCCACCTATTTAATCAAATAAAATACTCTCGGAATAGCCTCCGTGCATTTCCGGGAGTATTTTATTTGAAAACCTTAAGGATATTTCCTTATTTGACTTTTTATGTCTATATTTGCCAATGAGATAAGTCTTTGAGTGACTTATTCAATTAATCACGTCTATCACCCTGTGACCTATCGCTTTGGAAATATCAGCCTGCGTGCATTCGGCATAACGAGTCACGGCCATAGTGCAAACATGCGCTATGCGGCTACTCGCCCCAATCCTTACGCATTGATATTGAGCATTTTACCCCCCCCCATCATCAAGGAGATATAAGGTTGGCACCTTAACTGCATCAATTCCTATTTTTTTCACAAATGACCCCAGCACGAAGCATCCCCCCGATGCATCGTGCCGCTACGCCGTGGCTGCATTTTGCCACAGCAAAGGCGGTATGCCTATAGCCTCTCACTCCGAAAAACCTAACTCAATATACATTTATTAACCAACACTTTTTACAACAATGAGAAAAAAACTTTGCGGCATGATGGCCGCTCTTTGCATGCTCGGTATGTTTACGGCATGCAGCAGCGATGATCCCACCCCAATCACACCTCCCGAACCCGAGCCCACTCCAACCCCTGTTGTCCCCGGTGAGGACCTCGACACGAAAGAGTATCCCTCCGATGCGTTTGAAGTAACCATCGGCGATGAGGCTATGCCCGGTAAAATAGCTAAATTCGTTCCTAAAGACGACGGCACTGCCGAACTCACCCTTGAGGGCGCACCGGTAAGTCTTGATGCACTAATGGGCGATGCCTCCAAAGCCGACGAAGAAACCGTGACTATCCCTACTCCCGGTGTTATTCCCGGTAGTCCCTCCGTAACGCTTTCGCTGACCCTCGAGGGAGAAGGAGCTGACTGCACGTTCTCCGGCTCCCACGAAACCGAATACTGCACATTCGGCTACAACGGTTCTGTCACCACCGACAAACTATCGCTCAACATTACCGAGCTCAAGCTCAAAAACACCTCCTTTGCAGGCACATATGACTTAGTTCCATATCAAAAACGTAATGCATTATTTGAAACTTTTGATGCTTATCCCGTAATGTCATCATTACGATTCTTATGGAAATCAACTCAGTATTTATATGTATGGGATGAAAATTACGGAACCAATGGCATTGAGGAATGGACGAATTCCATGCTTACCCAAAGCATCGGTAAAAACAAGGAAACAAACGTTTCTGAAATTCTTTTCAATTTCAAATCAATAATCCTTTCTGAATCCGGAGACTTTACGTTAGTTCTCAATTCTGACGACGCTGATGAAGTTAAGATGCAGTATGTCGTACGTGACGAAAACACAATTATTCTCTACGTAGATCCTCAGACAATCATAACCCAGCTTATCCCCGGCTCAGAAAACATTCGGCCTGACATGCTGACCATAATGCAACCGGCATTGACAGCAATTCTGCCACTTTGCCAAGACGGTATTCCACTGACCTACGGTCCTGCTCTTATCTGGGACGGCGAAATGGAGGGATACTGGCCTAACAACCAGTTCGTGTTTACTCCGTCGACCGACCCAAATCACGTCTCATTCTATCTCGACACGACGACCCTCATGCCTATCCTTGATGAACTTGCCGCGACGTTGAGCAATGACGCCGTGTTAGATAAAATCGATGAAGCCATTAAAAGTATTCCTGCTATAGAGAATACTACGCTTTCATACACGACAAAATGGTCACTTAAATCGTTGCCCGGAGTAATTGATAAGACTACTCAAGTTGAAATCGGACTTAACTTCATCAAGAAATAAATCCGACTCACATTGTTCGTAGAATAATGGCGGTGTGTCAGAATAATTGTATTTTGACACACTGCTTTTTAGTTTCCGAATGGCGAGGGTGGCGACCGGATAGTAAAAAAGTGAGCCGCCATGCATCGGGTGCGATGCATGGCGGCTCCGGATTTTAGTGGTCGGACTTATCAGGCGTTCTTCACCTTGTCAACGATTGCCTTGAAAGCGGCGGGATTGTTGAGGGCGAGGTCGGCAAGCACCTTGCGGTTGATCTCGATGCCTGACTTGTGGATCAAGCCCATGAGCTTGGAGTACGAAAGATTCTCCATACGGGCGGCAGCGTTGATACGCTGGATCCAGAGGGCGCGGAAGTTGCGCTTCTTGTCCTTACGGTCGCGGTAAGCGTAGGTAAGACCTTTTTCCCATGTGTTTTTGGCAACGGTCCATACGTTGCGGCGGCAGCCGAAATAGCCGCGGGTTAGTTTCAGGATTTTCTTACGACGAGCACGAGATGCTACGTGATTGACTGATCTTGGCATTTTTGTCTGTTTTTTGGAGGGCAGCGGACCTCGTCTTTTTATCTGAAGTCTCTTATAATGCTGCGCATCCGGTTAGTAAATTAAATTATAATATCACGAATTTTGGATAAGTGACGCTTACAGTGGGGTGTTGTGGACCTCGTGGTTTTAAACGCCGAGCAGAGCTCTTACGGCCTTTTCGTCTACGCGTGCTACGAGAGTAAAGTGGTCAAGGTTGCGTTTCTGCTTTTTGGTCTTCTTAGTAAGAATGTGGCTGTGATAAGCGTGCTTTCTTTTGATTTTTCCTGTTCCGGTAAGGGCGAACCTCTTTTTGGCACCGGAATTAGTCTTCATCTTTGGCATTGTTAGTAAATTTGTTTATTTATCGTGTTAATATAATTGGGTCTTTGTTTTATTTTTTCTTAGGTGTGAGCATGAGGATCATGCGCTTGCCTTCGAGCACGGGCATCTGCTCCACCTTGCCGTATTCCTCCAGGTCGTTGGCGAAACGTAGAAGGAGCACTTCGCCTTGCTCTTTGAAGAGGATTGAGCGGCCTTTGAAGAACACGTAAGCCTTAACCTTGGAGCCTTCCTGCAAGAAGCCCATTGCGTGCTTGAGCTTGAAATTGTAGTCGTGCTCATCGGTCTGAGGTCCGAATCGGATCTCTTTGATTACCACTTTCACCGACTTGGCTTTCTGCTCTTTTGCCTTTTTCTTCTGCTGGTAGAGGTATTTCTGATAGTCGAGCACCTTGCATACCGGCGGATTGGCTGAGGCGGAAATCTCCACAAGGTCAAGTTCCTGCTCCTCGGCTATGCGCAAAGCCTCCTGAATGGTGTATATACCTGTTTCAACATTATCGCCCACAAGTCGCACTTCACGAGCGCGTATGTGTTCGTTGATGGCGTTGGGCATCTCCTTCACGCCCTGGCGAGGGCCGCGCGGATGTTGCTGCTGCTGTTGCGGTTGTTGAGGTTTGGGTCGCATCGGTGGGCGCGATCCCTGGGTAAAGGGTTTTTTCTCCATTCAGTGGTTTTATTGGTTAATCATGTTTTCGACCTCTTGTGTCAAATTTTCTGCAAAGGTAGTGATTTTTACCGAACCTTTATCACCTTCGCCCTGTTTTCTTACAGAAACTTCGCCATTTTCTGCTTCTTTTTCTCCTACAATGA
>CAYUYQ010000182.1:0-3885 GCA_964449335.1 uncultured Bacteroides sp.
TCGAAAAATGCGCGGCCTGCGTCGGTAGTGAGGTCGTCGCGGCGCCACACGCTGTTTTTGTTGAGATAGTCAAGGTCGGCACCCATGCTGTTGACAGCCTGAGTTGCGGCGGGAGTCTGAGCGGCTTCGGGGGAGGGGACGATTGATTCGGGTGAGTCATTATCGGCTATCGTGTCGGCTACAACGGCGAGGTCGGGCTGCGCTATAGCTGCCGGAGCATCGCCAGACGGCCTTGACAAGAAGTATAATGCAACACCGCCAATCACCAAAATGGCCGCACAGATAGCCGCTATGCGGCCCCAGCGGATTCCCTCGGGGCGCGCGGCGGGAGTCTCGGCGGGCTCGTCGGCTACCGGCTCATCGTCGTCGGGAGCGTCGAGCGGGCGGATGTCGGGAGCGTGGAGGGTCTGCGGACGCGGCGCTTCGGGCCGATTGGCCGGAGCCTCGTTTTCAATCACCGGAGCTACGGGCTGAGAGGGCGAATCGTCAATCGGCTCGGCAGCGCCGACAGCACTGATGACCACATTGTAGGTCTCCGGGTCGCTGCCCACGATGCGGTTGGCGCGGAAGCCGTGAAACATGCCGCCGCGCAACTGAAGATACTCGGGGTCGTTTTTCTCGAACACTACGTCGTTTTCAAAAATCCGGCCGTCGCCGAAGTCGAAGCGCAGCAGAGTGCCGCGTTTTTCGGTTTTCAGAGTTATGCGCAGCGGCTCGCCGTCCTGAAGCATTTCGGCCGAAAGCGAGAGCTTGACGGGGCGGAAGTTGGTAGCGGAAACGGAGACTTCGGCTGCGCCGTTGCGGAAATCGGCGCTGGAGAGCACGAAAGAGTCGGCATCGCGCATCACGGCCCGACCGTTGACGAGCAGGGTGTAGGTGGTGAGCGGCTCGCCGTTTTCGTCGGTCACGCTGTAGGTCACGTTCCGCGAGAAATCGATGCCAGCTTTTTCCGGCGGATTGACTATCAGGGCGGGAACGGAGATGTAGGCGTAGCGGTTTGTCAGCCCTACGTCGATGGTCTGTTCAACCGATGCGAATCCGGGACGCGAGTAGGTGATGGTGAGTTTACCGGAGGCGTCGACCGGGTTCTGCGACACGCTTACACCCTCGGGGCACACGACCCACAGCGCGCGGTCGAGCGCGGCAGTGATGCGCGGCAGTGATTTTTCGGGGCTGGCTATGACCGTAGGCTGCAGGATGAGCACGGCGCTGTAGGGCGCATAGGCACTCTGCGACGGGAAGGCAAACATGGCCGCAAGGTCGGAGCCCGACATGTAGGTTCGCCAGGCAACGGTGCCACCTATACTGAACGGATTAGCCCGTTGCGGAGCCTCGCATGGCGAGGAGGGAAAGCCGGAGCGCGCGGCCAAATCTAAAACCGAGTTGCGGTTGATCGGTGAACGGGCAATCATGTGATTGCGCATTGCGGCCAGAAGGGTGACAATCGGTCGTCCGGGCAGAAGCAGTGATATATCGGCGGCAATCGAGGCTACGAGCGGTTCGTCGGGGTTGTCGATGTTGAAGTAGGTATAGATGATGCGGTTGCCGTCGGCGTGAATCATGAAGCCTTCGGTGAGGTTGAGAAACCGCGGTGCGAGGCCCAGCGGCAGGGCTATGTCGGATGGCTTCGCCGGGCCGGTCAACAGCTCGGTGAAAGCGCCGGAATTGTCGGGGTAGCGCAGAGAGAGTCCCAGGTAGTTCGGTGAATCGCTCATTGAATTGAGAATTTAGAGTCTGTCAGACTACAAAAATAGTAAAAATCGCCCGATTTCATGGTTAGGTAGCGCGAATTTATTGCGCACCGGCGCATGCATCGACAAAAAGAGGGCGCGCAGACGAGTCGGTTGACTCCTGCGCGCCCTCAGTGTTGAGTTTTAGAAGGGTTTAGTTGGCGGGCTCGATGTCGGCTACCTCAACCTCGAAGATGAGGGTTGCCATCGGGGGAATCGAACCGTCGGGTGTGCCCTGCATACCGTAGGCGAGGTCGCCGGGGATGTAGAGGGTGTATTTCGAACCCTTGTTCATCATCTTCAGACCCTCAGAGAAGCCGCGGATCACACGGTTGACGTTCATCGGAACGGGCTCGTTGCTCGAATCAAACACGGTGCCGTCGATCAGTTTGCCGGTGTATTTCACCATCACGTTGTCGTTTTCGGTGGGGGTTGCACCCTGGCCCTGCTGCTCTACTTTGTAGCTGAGGCCGCTTTCGGTGGTCTGGATAGAGCTGTCCTTGCTCTTGAGGTTTTCGATGTAGGCTTTACCGGCGTTTTCGTTTTCGTCGGCTTTGGCTTTCATCTCAGCGCGGGCTTTTTCCTGGTCGGCGCGCTGTTTTTCCATCATTTTCACGCGGGCCTGGTTCATGAGGTTGCCGAGAAGTTCGTTGTTCTTTTCAACCTGCTCGTCGCTTACGGAGTCGGCCGAGAAAGCGGCAGCGAACTGCTTGTAGAGAAGAGCGCGGTCAACGTCGACGCCCGAACGCGACATTGCCACGAGGTTCTGATTGAGCTGGATGGCAATCTGTATGCCGTAGAAGTAGCCAACCTTGTTGGTGTCGGCCATGAGCACTTCCTTGACGCCGCGGAGGAAATCGTCTTTCGAGAATTTCTCTTTGTCGGGCGAGGGAATGGTTTCGATTGTCTTCAGGAAGTAATCGCCCTGAGCGGAGCCGATTACGTAAGAGAGAGAGTCGGCATAGTTTTTCTGATTCTCGAGTGAGCCACCTGCCTGCGAGCAGCTCGACATGCCTGCGGCAGCTGCCATTGCTACAGCTGCGCCTAAAATGATTTTTTTCATAAATGAGATTTTGTGTTTATTTAATGTTTCAGTTTATTTCACGTTGAGAAGCTCCACGTCGAAAACAATCGCGGAGCCGGGAGGGATTACACCGCCGGCACCCTGATCGCCATAGGCGAGCGAGGCGGGGATGTAGAGGCGGTAGTGACCGCCGGGTTTCATCATCTGGAGTCCTTCGGCAAATCCTTTGACGGTCTGACCTACGGGGAAGGTTGCAGGGCGGCCTTCGGTGGTGGAGTCAAACACGGTGCCGTCGGGGAGTGTGCCGGTGTAGTAGACGTCGACGGTATCGTCGGCCGAGGGAGGCACTCCCTCGCCATCGGAGATTACCTCAAACAGTAAGCCCGACGGAGTCATGGTGACGCCCGGGCGTTTGGCCTGCTCGGCAAGATAGTTGGAGCTCTCGCGGGCCGAAGTCTCGCGGGCTGCGCGCGCCGAGGCCTGGGCTATGCGGTCGAGATAAGACTCGGCCGCCTCGTGGGTGAAGCCGGTGGACTTTCCGGCGTAGGCCTGACGCAGAGCGTCGACGAAAGCCTTGCGGTCGATTTTCATACCGGTCATCTGCTCCATCTGGCCGAGCTGACGGGCTATGGCCATTCCTTGCGACAGACCGAGCAGACGCGAATTGTCGGCGTCGGGGGTCATGAGCGCTTCAGCCACTCCGCCGATGAAGGCCTCCGAATCGGCTGCCCGGGTCTGACCGTTGGCTTGGTTGATGAAGTCGGTCCAAAGTGTAGCCAAGGCAACGGCTGCCGAGTCGGTGGGCTCGGCTGCCGCTGCTTTAGAGGTGCCTGTGAGCGCCAGAAGCGCCACGACGGCTGTAATGATTTTACGCATTGCGCAGTGGGGTCGGTTACTTCTTGATGACCTTGATGAGTTCAACGTCGAAAATCAGCGTAGAGTTCGGGCCGATTACGCCACCGGCACCATTGGGGCCGTAAGCGAGGTTGGAAGGAATGAAGAGACGCCATTTTGCGCCCTCTTTCATGAGCTGAAGGGCCTCGACCCAACCGGGGATAACCTGCGTAACGCCGAAAGTGGCGGGCTCGCCGCGCTCGACAGAGCTGTCGAATACGGTGCCGTCGATAAGTT
>CAYUYQ010000183.1:0-3879 GCA_964449335.1 uncultured Bacteroides sp.
TCACCGCTGTGGCCGAACGGCGGATTGCCGAGATCATGGGCCAGACAAGCCGCCGACACGATTTCGCTCAGAGCGTCAAACTTATCGACCCACGGTTCGCCGGCATACTTACGGCGGAGCTCAAGCGACACCTCGCGGGCAAGCGAGCGCCCGACGCACGACACCTCGATACTGTGGGTCAGCCTATTGTGGACAAAGATGCTGCCCGGAAGCGGGAATACCTGAGTCTTATTCTGCAGCCGGCGGAAAGGCGACGAAAAAACCAGACGGTCATAGTCGCGCAAAAAATCGCTTCGCACTCCGGCTTTAGAATCATGGTAAGACTCCAGCCCGAACCGCTTATCGCAGATCAACCGCTCCCAGCTCATTTTCGGGGCGTCAGTACCGCTCGTTGTAATTTTCGGATTTTCCATAGGGTAACAAAGTTAGTGCTTTCGCTCTATATCTGCAAGTCTATGTAAATAGCGGTGCAGCAAGTCGAATGCCGCACCGCTATAGTAGTTTGATTAGGTGATTAATCAGTATTTGTGGGAGTCTTTGCTCATTTCGGTGGGGGTGATACCGCCAAGATCCATGCGGTTCCAGACGTAGGCTATGTAGGCAATCACGAAGGGGGTGATTATCGATACCCAGCTCATCACCTTGAGGGTGAAGAGCGACGACGAGCTGTTGCGAATCGTGAGCGACGAGGCGGGGTCGAGCAGCGACGGATAGTAGGCGGTGTCGTTGTATCCGGCTACGAAGAAGAGCGAGAGTACCACGAGACCCGTTCCTACGGCCGAGAACCACACGCCTGAGCACTGACGGGTGAGCGCTCCGGCATAGATGGCATAGAGCACGGCCACGGTACCGATAAGGAACATGGCCAGAGCCCACCACATCTGCAGGTAGTTATTGAGATACTTGTAATCGACCACTTCGGTGGAGTTGAGACCGGTTGACTGCTGACCGGGAGCGGTGAGCAGAAGAACGGCAAACAGCACGAAGAACACGGCGAAAATCAGACCGTTGACCAGCACGCGGCGGCGGTTGCGACGCGTCAGCTCTTCATCGTCGCGCACGTTGAAGATGAAGTAGAGTGCAGCGTTGGTGCGGGCGAGGAAAAGCACGGCCACACCGAGCACGAGATTCTTCCAGTTGAAGATTGCCTCGAAGCCGTGAGTCGGAACCCACGACGAGATGACGGGCGCCTGGGCGTCGAGGAGGTTGGTCTTCGTGACGGTAAATTCGGCGCCGAAGAAGAACATGGCCACCGCCACACCGAGCAGCAGGCAGCCCACGCAGCCATTGATGAAGAGGAACGTATCGTAGGCGCGGGTGCCGAACAGGTTGCCGGGTTTGGAGCGGAACTCGTAGCTGACGGCCTGAAGGATGAAGCTGAAGAGTATCAGCATCCATAGCCAGTAGGCTCCGCCGAAGCTCGTGGAATAAAACAGGGGGAAGGAGGCGAAGAATGCGCCGCCAAACACCACGAGGGTGGTGAATGTCAGTTCCCATTTGCGTCCGAGGGAGTTGACGATGAGGGTGCGCTGCACGTCGGTCATTCGGCCAAGGAGCATCGACTGGCCGCCCTGGACGAAGAGCAGGAACACCAAGGCTGCGCCGAGCACGGCAATGAGCAGCCACCAATAATTCTGTAGACAGTTCAGGAGATCCATGGGCGGTTAGTTTTTAGGATTGTCATAATCTTTAAGCGAGCCTTTTGAAATCTGGCGGAGCATGATGCCGATTTCAGCGGCGAGGAAGGCTGTAAACACGGCTGCGAACATCCAGAAGGTGGTCTGGACCGTTCCGGCCGAAACGTCGGAGATGGCAGCCGAGCAGGGCATGATGTCCTGGATAATCCAAGGCTGACGGCCCACTTCAGCCGTGACCCATCCGGCCTGGCTGCACACCCACACTACGGGAATCGATGCCATGCCTACAATCTGGAGCCAGCGGCGGCGAAGCATCTCGGGACGCTTGTAGGCCACCAGAAGCAGCAGGGCGATGACGAGTACCAGCAGTCCACCGGTGAGCACCATCGTATGGAAAGCGTAGAAGGTGATTGCTACCGGCGGAACGGCCTCCTCGGCCGACTGCAGGTAGCCGTAGCCGAAGTAGCGGTAATTCTCCTTGATGGCAAGGGCGGCCGAATCGGCAGCAGCCGTATTGCCGGCGGCAGCGGCGGTGTCGAAAGCGCGGAGGGCTTCGTGGGCCTTGCGGCCTATAGCCATGCGCTCAGCGTAGGACACGGCTTCAACCGGTTGGCCTTCGCTATCGAGCTGGCGGCCTTCGATGAGGTCTTCGATGCCGGGCACAAATCCGTTGATATCATGTGTGGCGAGGAACGACAGACCGTAGGGTATCGAGATGTGGAACAGATACGGATCTTCGTCATTGAGCGGAGTCTTTTTGGGATTAAGAATACCGAAAGCCACAATGCTTTGTCCGTTCTCGCCTTTGTAGAGGCCTTCCATGGCGGCGAGCTTCATGGGCTGCACGCGGGCCACGTCGACGCTCGAGCCGTCGCCCGACCAGAGAGTCAGCAGCATACCGGCTGCGCCGACCCATGCTCCGACCTTGATTGAGCTGAGCGCCATAGCTTCGTTGCGGCCTTTGAAAAGGAACCAGCAGCTGACGCCGATAACGAAGATGCCGGCCAGCACCCATCCGGAGAACACGGCATGACAGAATTTGTGCATGGCTACGGGCGAGAAGAGCACTGCCCAGAAGTTGTCCATCACGTTGCGCATCTGCGCGGGGTCAAATTCCATGCCGACGGGATATTGCATCCAAGCGTTGGCCACGAGAATCCACAGCGCCGACAGCGATGCGCCGATGGCGGTGAGCCATGTGGCGGCGAGATGGAATTTCGGTGTGACGCGCTTCCAGCCGAAGAACATCACGGCAATGAATGTGGACTCCATGAAGAAAGCCAGAAGGCCCTCGATGGCAAGCGGAGCGCCGAAAATGTCGCCGACGAACCAACTGTAGTTCGACCAGTTGGCGCCAAACTCAAACTCGAGTATTATGCCCGTGGCCACACCCACGGCGAAGTTGATGCCGAAGAGCAGCATCCAGAATTTTGTGATGGCAAGCCACCGCTCGCTACGGGTGCGGTAGTAGATTGTCTCCATGATGGCTACAATCACCGAGATGCCCAGTGTGAGCGGGACAAAGAGCCAGTGGTACATTGCCGTGAGAGCGAATTGAGCTCTCGACCAGTCGACCACGCTGATTAGATTGTCCATATAGTTTATACTTGATTGATTAATAATTGGCTGAAACGGTTGATTTAATTATCGGGGGCTGCCGGCCGGTCGGCTAACGGGCTGTGCGCTCGACAAGCTCGTGCCTGACGGCGTCGGCCCGCTCGGCGTCGGTGTCGTAGCGCGTGGCGAGCACATCGCGGAAGAAAAAAAGTTTGAACACGAAAAAGAGTATGATAAGCTTGATGATGATTAGAGCCCACAGCGAGCGCCCTACGGTCATGGCCCGGAAGCCGTCGACGTAGAAGCGCACCACCTTTCGCGGCAGCGCAAGGGCTGAGTCAATTGTGGAGCTCAGTTTTCGTGGCATGGCTATTTCGGCTTTGTGAGGTTGATATAAGTGCACGATTACGGTGCACGTCGATTTAACTACGGATAAGGGACTTCTAAATATTGAGGCCAAATTATAAATTTCATTTCATTTGGCCAAATTCCGCCGGACAAATCAGCCGTTTATCCTTCACAAAAAGGTTGTAATGAGATAAAATCGCGGCAAAACGTCAAAAAAATCGCGAAAATGTTTGGCGATTCAAAAATAATGCCTACCTTTGCATCGCTTTCGACGGAAACCACCTCGGGTGCTTAGCTCAGCTGGTTCAGAGCATCTGCCTTACAAGCAGAGGGTCGG
>CAYUYQ010000184.1:0-3872 GCA_964449335.1 uncultured Bacteroides sp.
GTGCGCTACGCCGAAGCCAAGGCCCGCTTCCTGTCGGCCACTGAGGAAGTGGCGATGTCGACCGTGCAGTATTTCTTCAACCTCCTTCTGGCCCGCGAGAATCTCGATATAGCCCGTCAGAACCTCGAAAACGCCACGAAACTCTACGACGTTGCCAAGGTGAAGCGCGAGATGGGCCAGATAAGCCAGAACGACCTGCTGCAGATGGAGCTTAACCTGCTGACGGCCCAATCGTCGTTTACCGACTGCGAGAGCAATCTTAAAAGCAACATGTATCAGCTCCGCTCGTTTCTGAATTTCGACGAGACAGTCGAACTGCAGCCGGTGGTACCTACCGTCATCCCGGCCATCGACGTGGTCTACACCGACGCGCTCGACCGCGCCCTGACCAACAACAAGTTTGCTAAAAACCTGCGCCGTCGTCAGCTCGAAGCCGACTATGAGGTGGCCAAGGCCAAAGGCAACATGCGACAGATCACGCTCTACGCCCAGGTGGGTTACACCGGAACCTCCCACGTGATGAATCAGGCCTACGACAATCTGCGGAGCAACCAGGTGGTCGAAGTGGGCATCAAGATACCACTGCTCGACTGGGGCAAACGCCGCGGAGCTGTCAAAGTGGCTCAGAGCAATCGCGATGTGGTCGAAAGCCGTCTGCGTCAGGAGACTCTCGACTTCAATCAAAACCTGTTCATACTCGTGGAGCGCTTCAACAATCAGCGCAAACAGCTCTCGATTGCCGACAAAGCCGACGAGATAGCCCAGAAACGCTATCAGACCAACGTCGAGACCTTCCTGATTGGAAAAATTTCGACCCTTGACCTTAACGACTCGCAGACGAAGAAAGACGAGTCGCGACAGAAATACGTCAATGAGCTTTTCTATTACTGGTATTACTACTATCAGCTGCGAAGTGTGACACTTTGGGACTATGAGCGCGGTACCGGCATCGACGCCGACATAGAGCGCATAGTCCGCAACTGAGCGATGTGCTGCGGTCCGACGTGAGTCGCGCCGCAGTGCACTCGTTTTTCCTGTGATTCTATTGTATTGAAACTGTATTGAAAAAACTGTATATTTGTCACCATGATATTAATAGTAGATGACGACAAAGTAATAAGAATATCGCTCGGCATGCTGCTCAAACGCGCCGGCTACGAGACGATCACCGCCTCCAACGCCGACGAAGCTCTCGCCATAGTCAGGCGTCAGCCGCTGCAGCTCATACTGATGGATATGAACTACACCCGCAACACCTCGGGACAGGAAGGCATCGAGCTGCTGCAGAAAGTGAAGATATTCCAGCCTGAAGTACCGGTGATTCTCATCACGGCCTGGGGCAGCATTCCGCTGGCCGTGGAGGGCATGAAAGCCGGTGCTTTTGACTTCATCACCAAACCGTGGAATAACTTCTTCCTGCTCCAGCGCATCGAGACCGCCCTACGGCTCGCCGCGCCGGCACCGGCGGCTGATCCGGCGAAGTTTGACCGTGCGGGCATCGTTGGACAAAGCGCCGCGCTGACCGGCATACTCGACACCGTGAAGCGCGTGGCGCCCACCGACGCCCCGGTGCTCATCACGGGAGAAAACGGCACCGGCAAGGAGCTGATAGCCCGTGCCATCCACCTCAACAGCCATCGCGCGGCAGCTCCGCTCGTGATGGTGAATCTGGGCGGCATATCGCAGTCGCTATTCGAGAGCGAGATGTTCGGCCACGCCAAAGGAGCCTTCACCGGCGCCGTCGGCAGCCGCAAAGGCCGTTTCGAGATGGCCGACAAAGGCACGATATTTCTCGACGAAATCGGCGACCTCGACCTTAGCTGTCAGGTGAAGCTGTTGCGCGTGCTCCAGCAGCACACCTTCGAGGTGCTCGGCGACTCAACGCCCCGCAAAGTCGACATCCGCGTGGTCTCGGCCACCAATGCCGACCTCCCCGCTATGGTCAGCAACCACGAGTTCCGCGAAGACCTTCTCTACCGCATCAACCTCATAACACTCCACCTGCCGCCGCTGCGCGAGCGCCGCGAGGACATCCCGCTGCTCGTGCGCCACTTCGCCGCCGCTTCCGGACGCGCCGGAGTCGAATTCAGCAACGACGCCATGACGCTTCTCTCGCGCCTGCCCTATCCGGGCAACATCCGCGAGCTGAAAAACACGGTTGAGCGCACCATACTCGTCACCGACAGCCGCGTGATTCAGGCCGCCGACGTAGAGCGCAATCTGCCGCCGGAGGCCCACACCCTTCCCAAGTCACAGTCGCAGTCACAGCCCTCGCTATCGGGCATGACGCTCGATGATATGGAGCGCTACGCCATACTGAAAGCCATCGAGGATTCGGGTGGGAATCTGAGCCAGGTTGCCCTCAAGCTCGGCATCACCCGCCAGGCCCTCTACCGCCGCATGGAAAAATACGGAATCCGCACCTAATTCGCCGCCCCCGATGAAGTTCAAGAAAGTGTTCTATCTGTTGGCCGCGCTGCTTGTGGCGCTGCTCGTTTTCACTCTCGTGCAGCGGCCGCCGCTGATGTGGTGGTACGTCGGCGCCGAAGTTCTGGCGCTCGCTTTTGTCGAGGTGATGTATGTGGCGCTCGTGCGCCCCGTAAGCGCCATCATACTGGGCATGGACATGCTCAAAGGCCAGGATTTCAGCAGCCGTCTGGCCAAAGTCGGTCAGCTCGACGCTGAAAAAATCGTCGATCTCTTCAACAATATGATGACCCAGATTAAAGAAGAGCGCATCCACCGTCAGGAGCAGAACTTCTTCATGGAGAAACTGATCGACGCTTCGCCCATGGGCATTCTCACCCTCGACTTCGACGGCCGCATAGCTCAGGCCAATCCCGAGGCGGTGAAAATGCTTGAGACAGCATCCTACGACGACCTCCGCGACCGCAAGCTCACCGCTCTCGACTCACAGATTGCACGGAGCCTCGCCACCCTCGGCGAGGACGAGTCGCGCACCGTCCGGCTCGCCGACACCAAGATATACCGCTGCTCAAGCCTTTCGTTTATCGAATCGGGCATGAAGCGGCGGTTCTACCTCATCGAAAGTCTGACCGAGGAAGTGATGAACGCCGAAAAAATCGCCTATGAAAAGGTGATACGCATGATAGCCCACGAAGTCAACAACACCGTGGCCGGCGTCTGCTCGCTGCTGGAAGCCATGGCAACCGTTCTTTCGGCCACCGACGACGAGCTCGCCGAAGCCATATCGAGCTGCCGCGAGCGCATAGGCAGTCTCAACTCGTTCATCTCCTCCTACGCCAATCTGGTAAGGATTCCACCGCTCTATCTCACGGCGATGGACCTTAATCAGCAACTCCGCATCAACATGCCATTTCTCGAAAGCATCGGCGCTTCGCGCGGCGTGAGACTGCGGGCCGAGCTGTGTGAGCGTCCCGTGCCGATTGCAATCGACCGCGTGCTGTTTGAGCAGGTGCTGGTCAATATCGTGAAAAATGCAGTGGAAAGCATCGGCAATGATGGTGAAGTAACAATCACCACAGCTCCCGGCCGCCTCGTCATCACCGACAACGGCCCCGGTATAACCGACGAAGTAGCCCGTCACCTCTTCTCGCCCTTCTATTCCACCAAGCCCGACGGTCAGGGCCTCGGCCTTATGTTCGTCAGCGAAGTCCTCCGCCGCCACGGCTTCCGCTTCTCCCTCTCCACCAGCCCCGTCACCCGCCTCACTTCCTTCGCCATCCTCTTCTGAGGCCAATGGGCCCAATTGGCCCCGTTATCCCAATTAGTCCGATTAGCCTTATTAGTCCAATTAGCCCCATTAGCCTTATTAGCCCCATTAGCCTAATCAAATCCATTCCTCCTATTATTCCGGGGCCTCAAACGTCAGTTTTTTCGCCGTGAGGCGA
>CAYUYQ010000185.1:0-3852 GCA_964449335.1 uncultured Bacteroides sp.
GCCGAGGTAATCGACAACACCACCTCACGCGGACGCACACTGCGCTTCCTCTACGACGGTCCTCACGAAGAGTTCAAGAAGGCGTTGTTCGCCCTCGGTCAGACTCCGCTGCCCCACTATATCAACCGCGAGCCCGAAGCCTCCGACGCCGAGCGCTATCAGACCATCTACGCTGCCAACGAAGGCGCCGTTGTGGCTCCGGCAGCCGGACTTCACTTCAGCCGCGAGCTTCTGAAACGCCTTGAGATTAAAGGTATCTATCAGGCATTTCTGACCCTCCACAGCGGTCTTGGCAATTTCCGCGAAATCGACGTCGAAGACCTCACCAAACACCGCATGGACTCCGAGCAGATGGAGGTGACGCAGGCTCTTGTCGACCTCGTCAACGGTGTGAAAGATGCCAATCACCGCGTGTGCGCCATCGGCACATCGGTGCTCCGCGCCATAGCCAGCGCCGTCAGCATGAGCGGCCACATGAAGACCTATAGCGGCTGGACCAACAAGTTTATCTTCCCGCCCTACGACTTCACCGTCACCGACGCCTTGCTCACCAACTTCCATCTTCCTTATTCGACCATGCTCATGATGACTTGTGCCTTCGGCGGCTACGACCTCGTGATGCGTGCCTACGAGGAAGCCGTCAAAGAGAAATACCGCTTCGGTGCCTACGGCGACGCCATGCTCATACTCTGATTTAATCAACTCAGGACAAAAAAATCACCTTCCCCCATCAGCCGATGCCACAGCGCGACAGCGAATACCGGACCATAGCAGCACCTTCTCAGGCGATAGTGCGCGAGAAGATGAGCCGTTTCCTCGCCTTTGCCGCGCCGGCGTCCACGCCCGAGCAGGCGCGCGAGTTTGTGGCGGCAAAAGCCAACGAATACCACGACGCACGCCACTGCTGCTGGGCCTACTCTATAGGGGCCGATGGCTCGGTGACCGCCTCCAACGACAACGGCGAGCCTTCGGGCACCGCAGGCAAGCCGATTCTCGGACAGATACGGTCGCACGGACTGACCAACGTCGTAGTGGCCGTGGTGCGTTATTTCGGCGGTATAAAGCTCGGTACATCGGGGCTGATAGCCGCCTATCGTGCGGCAGCTTCCGAAGCGCTCGACGCCGCCACCGTCGTGACGGCCCACGAAATGGCGTCGGTCACCGTCACGTTCCCCTACATAGCCATGAACGAGGTGATGCGCACCCTGAAAAACTCCGAGGCCCGCATAACGGCCCAGGAGTTTGACAACACCTGTTCAATCACCCTTACAATCAGAGCCGACAGAGCCGAAGCCATGCGCGACACCCTCGCCGCGCTCGACGGCACCTCGGCCTCCGACCCGGTTAATTTATTCTGATTCCTTCCCAACCAACTATCAACTGCAATGGACAAAGAACTGAAGGCCCGACTCAGCAAAGACCCCGACGGTCTGCTGACATACGAATATATTGCCAACAACATTCAGGACATCGACCCGATTATCGACGAGCTCGTCGACAATATGATTAGCGTCGACCCCAACGGACAGTTTACCGTCAGTGCCGCACGCTATCTCAACGCTATCGACCCTACGGCTTTTGCCGGACCGATTTCGCGTCTGGTGGCCGCGGCTATCGACAAAGACCGCGAGCGCAACTATCTGGGTCAGCTTCTCACCTCCATCTGGGGCGACGACTACGCCTCGCGCGTAGACGAGCTCAACGCTACCGACAATAACTTCCGCCGCATCTACAAACGCATCTATCCCACCGGTATCTGACCCCTGCACAAAACTCCAACCTGCCACAATGAAAATCAGCAGACATTTAGCAGCTATAGGCGTCGCTCTCTGCGCCGCATTGTCAGCGACCGGCACTTCTATAACACAAGCCATGCAACAGACATCAACCACCACGCCCGACAGCTCGCGCGGCGATGTGATTGTGGAAATGACCACGACACTCGGCGACGTCACGCTGCTCCTTTACGGCGACACTCCGCGCCATCTCGAAAACTTCGTCAAACTCGCATCGGAAGGATTCTACGACGGACTGCTTTTTCACCGCGTAATCAATGATTTCATGGTGCAGGGCGGCGACCCGGAGTCGAAAGACGCTCCCGCCGGCAAACTCCTCGGCAACGGTGACCCCGGTTATAAAATCGAGGCCGAGATAATGCCCGAGCGTCACTTCCATAAGCGCGGCGCACTTGCTGCCGCGCGCGAAAGCGATATGACCAACCCCGAGCGCCGTTCGAGCGGCTCGCAGTTCTACGTAGTCACCGGCCGCGTCTATTCACCCGGACAGCTCGACGCTATGGAGCAGAAGATGCGCCACGCCCGCATGCAGCAGATTTTCGACACTCTTACCGTCCAGAACCGCGACACCATCATGACGCTGCGCCGCAACCGCGACCAGGCAGGACTTCAGGCCCTGCAGGAAGAGCTCAACAAACGTACGCAGGAGATTGCGGCTAAAGAGCCAGCCACGGGCTTCTCGGCCGAGCAGCGCGAAGCCTACACGACCGTAGGCGGCACGCCGCATCTCGACGGAGGCTACACCGTGTTCGGCGAGGTGCTTTCGGGCATGGATGTGATTGACCGCATACAGCGCGTAGAGACCGACAGCAACGACCGCCCCGTGGAGCCCGTAAGAATCCTCGGCATGAAAGTCATCAAAGGCTGAACGGCCGTTTTAACGCATGATTCAATACTCTACGTTCACCCTCGCCAACGGGCTGCGCGTCGTGCATCACTACGACCCTACGGCGCCGCTCGTCACCGTAGATTTGCTCTACAACGTCGGCTCCCGCGATGAAAATCCCGAGCGCACGGGTCTCGCACACCTGTTTGAGCACCTTATGTTCGGCGGATCGGCCAACGTGCCCGACTTCGACGGCACGCTCGAAATGGCCGGAGGCACCAACAACGCCTGGACTTCCAACGATTTTACCAATTTCTACGACGAAGTTCCCCCGGTCAACCTCTCCACGGCACTCCGCGCCGAGGCCGACCGCATGGAGCAGCTTCTGCTCACCGACCGCTCGCTCGACGTGCAGCGCCGCGTCGTCATCGAGGAATTTCATCAGGTGTGCCTAAACAAGCCCTATGGTGATTACGGCCACAAGCTGCGTCCGGTGGTCTACCAAGTCCATCCCTACCGCATACCGACCATAGGTCTCACGCCGCAGCATATAGCCGAGGCCTCAGCCGACGAAATCCGCGCTTTCTACCACAGTCATTACGCGCCCAACAACGCCGTGCTCGCCATCGCCGGTCCCGTCACGCTTCAGCAGACGCGCGAGGAGGTGGAGCGTTGGTTCGGCCCGCTGGAGCGGAGAGCGATTGCGCCACGCACCTACGCGCAGGAGCCGCCCGTCAGCGAGGCGCGCCGCGTGGTGGTGACTGAGCCCGTTCCGCAGACCATCGTCTCAATCTGTTTTCCCATGAGCGCATATTTTGCGCCGGGCTACCGCGAAGCCGACCTTATCACCGACGTTCTGGCATCCGGCAATTCGTCGCGCTTCTATCAGGAGCTGGTGATGGGTACCGACCTATTCACCTCGGCCGATGCTGCCATCACCGGGTCAGACGAGCCCGGATTTCTAAAGGTCAGCGGCTCGCTGCGCGGAAACTCCGATGCCGACATCGCACGCGCCGAAGCTGCCCTGTGGAGCCAGATAGAGCGCATGGCTACTCACGGACCGACTGACTATGAGGTTGAGCGCGCTCTCAACCGCTTCGAGAGCCGGTTTATGCTCAGCTCGGTCAGCTGCCGCAACAAGGCGCTGGCGCTTGCCACAGGCGTGATGCAAGGCGTCGACGTCAATTCGCAGGTGCCCGTCTACCGCGAAGCAACCGCCGCAGGCATAGC
>CAYUYQ010000186.1:0-3822 GCA_964449335.1 uncultured Bacteroides sp.
GGCCGGTCATGAGCATCACGAGGCGGTCCATGCCGATACCCATGCCCGATGTCGGAGGCATGCCGTACTCAAGCGCACGGATAAAGTCGCGGTCTATAATCATAGCCTCGTCGTCGCCCTTCTCGGCAAGACGCATCTGCTCGACGAAGCGCTCGTACTGGTCGATGGGGTCGTTGAGCTCCGAATAGGCATTCGCGAGTTCCTTGCCGTTGACCATCAGTTCGAAACGCTCGGTCAGCTCGGGATTGTCGCGGTGGCGCTTGGTCAGCGGCGACATCTCGATAGGATAATCGGTTATGAAGGTAGGCTGGATGTAGAGGCCCTCGCACTTCTCGCCGAAAATTTCGTCAATAAGTTTACCCTTGCCCATGGAAGGATCGGTCTCGATGCCGAGCTCGCGGCACACTCCGCGCAGGGCTTCCTCGTCCATGCCGGTAATGTCATAGCCGGTGTGGTCCTTGATGGCCTGGGCCATGGTGACACGCGGGAACGGAGCCTTGAACGAAATGACATTGTCGCCGACTTTCACCTCGGTTGTACCGTTGACGTCGAGGCATATTCTCTCGAGCATCTTCTCGGTGAAGTCCATCATCCAGTTGTAGTCCTTGTAGGAAACATAGATTTCCATGCAGGTAAACTCGGGATTGTGGGTGCGGTCCATGCCCTCGTTGCGGAAGTTCTTGGAGAATTCATAGACGCCGTCGAATCCGCCCACAATCAGACGCTTCAGATAAAGCTCGTCGGCTATGCGGAGATAGAGCGGAATATCGAGGGCATTATGATGGGTGACAAACGGGCGCGCACTTGCTCCGCCGGGTATCGACTGTAGGATAGGCGTCTCCACCTCCATATAGCCGTGGGAGTTGAAATACTCGCGCATCGAGTTATAGACCTTCGTACGCTTGATGAAAATCTCGCGCACGCCAGGATTGACCACGAGGTCAACGTAGCGGCGGCGGTAGCGGAGTTCGGGGTCGTCGAACGAGTCATATGCCACGCCGTCTTTCATCTTCACTATGGGGAGCGGACGCAGCGACTTGCTAAGGAGCGTTATCTCCTCGGCATGCACAGTGATTTCGCCCATCTGTGTGCGGAACACGTAGCCTTTCACGCCAATGAAGTCGCCGATATCGAGCAGTTTCTTTACCACCACGTTGTAGAAGTCCTTATCGTCGCCCGGACAGAGGTCATCGCGGCTCACATAGACCTGTATGCGCCCCTCGGCGTCCTGGAGCTCGAGAAACGAAGCCTTGCCCATGATGCGGCGACTCATTAGGCGCCCGGCGATTGTCACCTCACGGCGAGGAGCGTCGTCGTCGAATGTCTGCTTGATTTCTTCGGTGTGGGCCGAAACTTTATATTCGGCTGCGGGGTACGGTTCGATGCCGCGGCGACGCAGCTCTTCGAGGCTGCCGCGGCGCACTATCTCTTGTTCGCTGAGTTCGAGAATATTGATAGCCATAGTTGATATTTTGTAGTTGTTGATATATCTTTTTTTTGGTTTGTGAGTTCTATTGGTTTGCCGCTACGGGACATAGACTTCGAGCAACTGCCGGTAGTAGGCCTCGGGCGAGAAGCGACGGCGGGAACGCCGAGCCAATTCGCACCGACTTTCAGGCGAGGGAGCGTGAGTCCAGAGGTCGGTCACGGCGTTGGCAAGCGCCTCGGCATCGCCGGGAGTAAACATGCGCGTCATCTCCGGCTCCGCTTCGAGCAACGCGGGGATACCGCCGATGCGCGCTCCGGCCACGGGCGTTCCGGAGCAAAGGCTCTCAATGACGCTTAGCGGACAATTCTCGTTCCACTCCGAGGGAATGACCGATAACCGCGCACCGCCAATCAGAGTGGCCGTCGCCTCAGCGTCGAGCCTGCCGAGCCACTCGATATGGTCGCTCGCGCTATAGCGCCCGCTCAACTCGCCGAGTAGCGGCCCCTCCCCTGCGATTTTCAGTCGGTAAGGTAGCCTAACGGCTGTGCGGAGCAGCGTGTCAAGCCCTTTTTCCGCCGATATGCGGCCGGCGTAGCAGTAATATGGCTCGCCGCCTTCAGCCGTCGGAGGTTCGGCACTGCCGGTGGGCACTGCCCAGAAATTGGGGATGACCCGCAATCTGGCGGGGGCGTAACCGGCCTTTGTCATGGTACGCGCCATAAACTCCGACGGACAGATAAAGGCATCGGTCCATCGCTCTATGGCACTGCGGGGCCATCGTAAAGCCTCGGCGCGGGCCGCGAGACTCGCTCCGAGCGAATCGCGGAAGCAGCGCTTTCGCACCACAGCCTGACCGTCGGTCAGACAGTCTGAGCAAAGACGTCCGCGGCAGAGCATCGTATAAGCCGGACAGGCATGTTTATAGTCATGAAGCGTCCAGACCACCCGGCACCCGGCCCTGCGCGCCTCGCGGGCCACGGCGGGCGACAGATGGGAATGGACGTTGTGGAGGTGCACCACATCGGGCCGAAAATCGCGCAGCAACCGCCTGAAGCGTCGTGCCGTGCCATCGAGGCCGAGCATACGGACCGCAGCCTTCACGCTCGAGGCGCGATCTCCACCGAAATCCACTGCCTCAGGCCAGTAGCCACGCCACACGGAGGGAAGGTTCGACGGATGAGCCGTCGACATGACGGCAACCTCGTGACCATGCTCGCGGAGCAGACGCTCAAGCCCTATGACGTGGACGCAATCGCCCCCGCGCCGATAGTAGAACTTATTGACTATCAATACTCGCTGTGCTGCCATAACTAAATCCGCCCCGGGAGGGCGCTTCTTAACAATTTACAAAGATAGCACATTTTCCGCAGTTGATAGACAGGCAGATGCAAATTGGACGAATTTTTACAAAAAGCGTTGTCAAATAGAAAATTATAACTAACTTTGCACCGCTATTGCAGCAGCATGGCCGCCTCCGGGCGGTCGATGCCCAGGCAAAGCGTTTATAATTCACCTATTTACTAACTATTTTTAATGACTGAAGAAGTAAAAAACTCTCCGATCGAAGATTTCGATTGGGACGCCTATGAGCACGGAGATACTCAGGGCGCCAAGACTCGCGAAGAACTCACCAAGACCTACGACGAGTCACTCAACACCGTCAAAGACAAAGAAGTAATCGAAGGTACCATCATCGCAATGAACAAACGCGAGGCTGTGGTTAACATCGGCTACAAGAGCGACGGTATCATCCCCATGAACGAATTCCGCTACAACCCCGACATCAAGGTTGGCGACACGGTGGAAGTGTTCATCGAGAATCCCGAGGATAAGAAAGGTCAGCTCATCCTCTCTCACCGCAAAGCCCGCGCTGTCCGCTCATGGGACCGCATCAACGAGGCTCTGGAAAAAGACGAAATCATCAAGGGCTTTATCAAATGCCGCACCAAAGGTGGCATGATTGTCGACGTATTCGGCATCGAGGCATTCCTCCCCGGTTCGCAGATCGACGTTCGCCCCATCCGCGACTACGACATGTTTGTAGGCAAGACCATGGAATTCAAGGTTGTCAAAATCAATCAGGAATTCAAAAACGTGGTTGTTTCCCACAAAGCCCTCATCGAAGCCGAACTCGAGCAGCAGAAGCGTGAAATCATCGCCAAGCTCGAAAAAGGCCAGGTGCTCGAAGGCACTGTCAAGAATATCACAAGCTACGGCGTATTCATCGACCTCGGCGGCGTCGACGGTCTCATTCACATCACCGACCTCAGCTGGGGCCGCGTAAGCCATCCCGAAGAGGTTGTGCAGCTCGATCAGAAGCTCAACGTCGTTATTCTCGACTTCGACGACGAGAAGAAGCGTATCGCTCTCGGTCTCAAGCAGCTCCAGCCCCA
>CAYUYQ010000187.1:0-1976 GCA_964449335.1 uncultured Bacteroides sp.
CTTCCTATCGGCCACGGAGAGAAATCGGTCATAATGCTGCTGCAGATGGGCCTGGGGCTGACGGATGCGGAGATATGCGCTATCCGCTGGCACATGGGCGCATGGAGCGTCAATCAGACCGATGCCGAGTCGAAGGGCGATTTCCGCCGGGCGGCCGATCTTTATCCGCTCGTCAGTCTGGTGCAGCTCGCCGATTCGGTAGCCGCCGCAATTCTGGAGCGGAAGGCCACGACAATCAACTAAACTTATTCGGGCTGGCGCCCTCAGCACGGTTTATATCTGAACTGTGTTGGCGGGCGCGAGCACGTCAATCGCTAATGGATAATGGAGGATACGACACCACACTATTACCGACCGATTAAACCTCACAATTGCCGGCGCGCGAGATTTCATGATTATAAGGCTCCGGGATGTTATCTGATAACAATAAGTAAAGCACCATCTTGCCCGAACTTTTCATCGCTTGCGGGCAAACCTTTTGAAAAGACTAATCCTCCACGGGTGGAAGTAAGCAAAATCGGTCAGATTATCGAATATCAAATTGCCGCAATCAACGAGGTAGAGATTTTTAATGTGGATAATTATGTGGTAATGCCGGACCATATTCATATCCTTTGGCGTGTAAAGAGTAGATTACCACGCGATTTGGGGTATTATATCGGATTATTTAAGTCGCGATGTACGAAAGCATGGCACGAATCAGATGAGTGTAGATATAAAACCTCACCGATGTTTTTGCCTAAATTCAATGACCGAATCGGGTTCGATAAGGAGATAATCATTAGATTCTCGAATTACATTGATGATAACCCCCGGCGAAGACTCATTGTGAAAACAATGCCGCAGTTGTTCAGCCGGAAACACCAACTCAGAATCGGCAATCGGATTATGGATGCCTATGGGAATTTTCAGTTATTAAGGCACCCGATGATTTCTGCCGTGATTGTGAGCAAGCGATATACAGACGATCAACGCATGAAACTGGAAGCGGAATGGGAAGAGTGCATACGGACAGGCGGTGTGCTTGTGTCGCCATTTATAAGCGAAGTGGAACAGAAAATAATGGTAAGGGGTATAGAGGCCGGCGCTTCAATCGTCCGCATATTGCCTGACGGGATTCCTCCGAAATATAAACCGTATAAGCGCGATTTCGAGCTGTGTATGGAGGGAAGATGTCTTCATATAGGTGTGCCTCGCCCGTCGGCCAGAAACGAAAAGCTGACGCGTCGGGAAGCACTTGACCTTAACAATCTTGCGCGATGGATTGTGAGTAGAACGTCGACAGATAAAATGGGATTGATACTTGATTGATTTGCGAATATTTCACGAAATTACGAATTTTGTGGCCGTTTAACAATTTAAGTAATTTGGATTATGATGAGAAAGGTGATGATTGCTGCGCTGTTGGGCGCGGTAGGCCTGATTGGACGGGCCGAAGGAACTGATGTGAGTGTGTTGCAGTGGAATATATGGCAGGAGGGCACGGTCGTAAAGGATGGCGCCGAGGCCATTGTCAATGAAATCGCGCGGCTACAGCCTGATTTCGTCACGCTCAGCGAGGTGCGTAATTATAATGACGTGGACTATATGGCTTCGCTTGTCAAGGCACTGAAGGAGCATGGATTGGATTATTATTCGTTCCGCACTAACGATACGGGGCTTCTTAGCCGCTATCCTATAGCTGATTCGCTGGCATTATATCCGGTCAATGAAGATCACGGCAGCATACACCGCCTGCTGACGGAGAAAGACGGCAAGCGAATAGCCGTCTACACGGCACATCTGGATTATCTCAACGATGCGTATTACGACGCGCGCGGCTACGACGGATCGACCTGGAAGGAGCGCCCGCTCCCGGCGTCGGTTGAGGAGATTCTGGAACTGAACGTGCGCTCGAAGCGCGACGACGCGGCAGCCGTGTTTATCCAGCAGGCTAAGAAAGATATGGCCGAAGGCTATACGGTGATACTCGGAGG
>CAYUYQ010000187.1:2076-3770 GCA_964449335.1 uncultured Bacteroides sp.
TCTGCGCGGCGTCCGGTGAGGATGTCGCGCATTTGTTTGCGCTTGGTCTGTCCGGCTTTTACCATAATCAGGAGAGTGGCTTCCGGGCTGTCGAGCAGCGAGGCTATCTCGGGGAGCGCGGAGGGCGCGGGCACGGTGAATATGGTGTAGCCGTCGGGTGTCAGTTCGGTTGCCGAGAGGGGAATCAGTGCGGAGTTCGACTGCACGGCCTGGGCTTCGTGGAGCGCGAGGCCGGCGTCGGCAAACGATTCGGCAAGGCGCGCCTTGAGCCTATCTGCGCTCGCCGAGGGCGCAGCGAGATAAATGGCGCGTCGCGAGGGGGCGGCTATCAGTAGGGCACGCAGGCGATTAATGCTGCCCGGGTCGGCGTCAATGGTCAGAGAGCGCGGCTCGAGGCCGAGGTTAGCGACATCCATAGGCGCTAAGACGCTGTCATCGCGGCGCATCTTCATCGCTACCCACGCCGAGGGTAGCAGCAGGGCGGCAATCAGCGCACCGGCTATGGCGAGGATTGGTTTGAGCGGGCTCGGCTTCGGCAGTGTGTAGGCCGGCTCGAAGATATAGGCCGGATTGGAGTTGGCATAGAGCTTTAGCACGGCGTTCTCGCGGTTCTGGAGCAGGAAGAGGTAAAGCTGATTCTTGAATTCGCGGTCGCGCAGGATTTCGGTGTATTCGCGTTCCATTTCCGGATACTGGCTAAGGCGCGAGCCTGCGGTGCCGACAATGCGGTGCTGCACGGCGAGGTCGGCGCGGGCTTTCTCGATGACCTTGGCGGCGTTGGCGCTGATACTGGCGCTGAGCATGGCAATCTGCTCGTTGAGCTTCTCAAGCGCGGGGTTGCCGGGACGGGCCGACTTCTCGAGATTGACGCGGCGGGCAATCAGACCGTTGTAAACGGCCACGCTCGTGTCGCGAAACGACTCGACCGTGGGTATCAGTGTGTTTTTACCGAGTCGGCCGTTGACGGTCTCGAGAACTTTAGAGTAATAATCTATCTCGCTGCGGGTCTTTACGGCTTCCATCGAGCCTTCGAGTTTAACTTTTGCCATAATCTCGGCCTCGGTTTCGGGAGCGGCAATGCTGTGGGCCTGACGGTAATCCGATGTTCGACGTTCGGCGTCGGCGAGTTCATCGGCCACGGCTGCAATGCGCTCGTTGTAGTAGTCAATGGCTTCAGTGGCAGTCTGGCGGCGTCGCTCGGTGCGTTTGGTCAGGTATTGCTCCATGATGGTGTTGACGATAGCCGTGCCGAGTTGACGTGAGGGATATTTCATTGAGAAATCGACGATATCGGCCATCTTGTCGTCGATGCCGATGGTCACGGCCTCATCGAGCACTTTAGCCGCAATAGCGTCACTGCAGACATGGATTGTGATGTGGTCGAAGCGGGCTGCCGAGTCGGTTGCTGTCAGGGTTAAAGGCCCGAACGGAGTGTCGATGACCGCGGGCAGAACGGCGGATTTCTTTTCTGCCACGGTTACGCCGAAAATGCCTTTTTTAACCTTGATATCCGCCTTGCCACCGGCGAGAAGATTGACGCTGACCTTGAATGAGGTGGTCAGCGTGTCGAAGAATCCGGCGGGAGCTTCGAGTCGCACGGGTGAAGACGGGAAAAGAAGCTCTCGATGCAGCCCTCGGTTTCCGATGTAGAGACGGTTGAGCGAGAGGGTGCGGACGGTGCGGAGCATCACGTC
>CAYUYQ010000188.1:0-3741 GCA_964449335.1 uncultured Bacteroides sp.
TAGCGAAGGAACCGAAAGAATAATATGGTCAAGCGAAGAAGGGTCCATGCGAGGATGCCTAGGAGCTGTCAGGCGAAGAAGGACGCGATTAGCTGCGAAAAGCCGGGGGTAGGAGCCAATATCCGACGATCCCCGGATATCCGAATGGGGTAACCCATCAGGTAAATGCCTGATATTTATACATGAATAAAATAGTGTATAAAAGAGAGACGCTGGGAAGTGAACCATCTAAGTACCAGCAGGAAAAGAAATCAAAAGAGATTCCCCTAGTAGTGGCGAACGAACGGGGAGGAGCCCAAACCATAGTTTTAATTATGGGGTTGAAGGGTGACACCGGGGCAACCGGACGGAAGAAAGACAGAAGTGAGGAGAAGGAGCTGGGAAGCTCCGCCAAAGAGGGTGAAAGCCCCGTAGCCGAAAACAGAAGTGCCGTCTTGGTGTCATACCTGAGTACGGCGGGACACGTGGAATCCCGTCGGAATCTAGGTCGACCACGATCTAAGGCTAAATACTCGACAGCTACCGATAGCGCATAGTACCGTGAGGGAAAGGTGAAAAGAACCCCGGGAGGGGAGTGAAAGAGAACCTGAAACCATATGTTTACAAGCAGACAAAGCACGTTAAGGTGCGATGTCGTACTTTTTGTAGAACGGTCCGGCGAGTTATTTTATATGGCAAGATTAAGTACTTAAGGTACGAAGTCGAAGCGAGAGCGAGTCTGAAAAGGGCGAATAAGTCATATGAAATAGACCCGAAACCGAGTGACCTATCCATGAGCAGGTTGAAGCTTGAGTAAAATCAAGTGGAGGACCGAACCCATAAGCGTTAAAAAGCTTCGGGATGACTTGTGGATAGCGGAGAAATTCCAATCGAACTCGGAGATAGCTGGTTCTCCCCGAAATAGCTTTAGGGCTAGCGTTATGTTAGATTACCGGAGGTAAAGCACTGAATGGTTTAGGGGCTGATAAAGTTACCGACGCCTATCAAACTCAGAATGCCGGCTAATTGATGTACAGCAGTCAGACAGTGTGAGATAAGTTTCATTGTCAAAAGGGAAACAGCCCAGACCCGCAGCTAAGGTCCCAAATGTACGTTAAGTGGAGAAGGATGTGGAATTGCACAGACAACCAGGATGTTGGCTTAGAAGCAGCCACACATTCAAAGAGTGCGTAACAGCTCACTGGTCGAGTATTCAAGCACCGACAATTTAACGGGGCTAAGCACGGCACCGAAGCTTCGTCACAGTAGTAATACTGTGGGTAGGGGAGCATTCCATATACTGAAGAAGGTAAGCTGAGAAGCTTGCTGGAGGGAATGGAAGAGAGAATGCAGGCATGAGTAACGAAAAGAGGGGTGAGATCCCCCTCCGCCGGAAGCCTAAGGTTTCCAGGGTAAAGGTAATCTACCCAGGGGTAAGGCGGCCCCTAAGGCGAGGCCGAAAGGCGTAGCCGATGGGAAGCTGGTCAACATTCCAGCCCCTCCTGATGAACTGAGAGGAGTGACGCATAGGGTGAAACGCACCGGGGCGGCGGTAGTCCCCGGCGAAGTGGCGATGCGAAGAGGTGTACAGGCAAATCCGTACACTGAGAGGAGCCAAGAGGGACTCTGGCCACGGTCAGAGGAAGTGCGCGTAATCGTCGTGCCAGGAAATAACTTCTAAAGATATTCATCAGGGGACCGTACTACAAACCGACACAGGTGGGCAAGTCGAGAAGACAAAGGCGCACGGACGAACTCCCGTTAAGGAACTCGGCAAAATACATACGTAACTTCGGAAGAAGTATGGCCATGTGGGAGGCCACATGGTCGCAGAGAAATGGCCCATGCAACTGTTTACCAAAAACACAGGTCCATGCGAACCAGCAATGGGAAGTATATGGACTGACACCTGCCCGGTGCTGGAAGGTCAAGGGGAGATGTTAGGAAACGAAGCATCGAACTCAAGCCCCAGTAAACGGCGGCCGTAACTATAACGGTCCTAAGGTAGCGAAATTCCTTGTCGGGTAAGTTCCGACCCGCACGAATGGTGTAATGATATGGGCACTGTCTCAACGGGAGGTCCGGTGAAATTGAAGTCCAGGTGAAGATGCCTGGTGGCTGCAGTTAGACGGAAAGACCCCGTGAACCTTTACTCTAACTTGATGCTGAAATTTGGACCAGAATGTGTAGGATAGGTGGGAGGCAGCGAAGCTTGTCCGTCAGGATAGGCAGAGCCGATGGTGAAATACCACCCTTTCTGGTTCAGATTTCTAACCGATGCCATAAACTGGTATGGGGACAGCGTCAGGCGGGGAGTTTGACTGGGGCGGTCGCCTCCTAAAGAGTAACGGAGGCGCGCGAAGGTTTCCTTAGGGCGGTTGGGAATCGCCCGTCAAGTGTAAAGGCACAAGGAAGCTTGACTGCGAGACGAACAGGTCGAGCAGATACGAAAGTAGGTCTTAGTGATCTGGCGGTAGCGAGTGGAAGCGCCGTCACTTAACGGATAAAAGGTACTCCGGGGATAACAGGCTGATCTTGCCCAAGAGTTCACATCGACGGCAAGGTTTGGCACCTCGATGTCGGCTCATCGCATCCTGGGGCTGGAGCAGGTCCCAAGGGTTTGGCTGTTCGCCAATTAAAGCGGTACGTGAGCTGGGTTCAGAACGTCGTGAGACAGTTCGGTCCCTATCTGCTGTAGCCGGTGGATGTTTGAGGGGTCCTGCTTTTAGTACGAGAGGACCGAAGTGGACGAACCTCTGGTGTACCAGTTGTCGCGCCAGCGGCACTGCTGGGTAGCCACGTTCGGAAGGGATAACCGCTGAAAGCATCTAAGCGGGAAGCCCTCCCCAAGATTAGACATCCCTTGCACTTAAAGTGCACTGAAGGAACCGGGAAGACTACCCGGTTGATAGGGTGGGGGTGTAAGCACAGTAATGTGTTCAGCCCACCACTACTAATAAGCCGTGAGGCTTGACCATATTATTATTTCGGTTCCGAATCTGCTTACCACTGGTAGTGCAGATTTCCTGGTGGCCATAGCGGGGCGGAAATACCCGTTCCCATCCCGAACACGGAAGTAAAACACCCCAGCGCCAATGGTACTGCCTTTTATAGGCGGGAGAGTAGGTCGTTGCCAGGTTCTTTTTGTTTTTTCAGGGTTTACTCCCTTTTTTATAGATAACCTCTTTTGAGGTTTTTTTTATGCCTTGTTGATTCTGTAATTTTTATAGAATCTATGCTTTCTTACTCAGTATTGTTGAATCCGTGATTATAAAAAGTTTATAAATCTTTTATTCTTTTCATTATGGCTGGAATAAGGAATTATCTTTCAGTAAGAGAAGATAAGGATAAAAAACTCCTGTATTATTCTTTTTATGCCTATTTTTCCTCAGGAATGATGGTCAATATCCTTGGCTCAATTCTTCCATATTTGGGTGAAAAGTATGGCTTTTCCTATGAATTCAGAGGCAATCTTTCATCTTTGACATCTATTGGAAATCTTTTTGCTCTTTGGCTGAGTGTTTTTATGCCAGCATTGATCGGAAGAAAGAATTCAACTGTAATTCAGATGTCAGGCATCGTTCTGGGGCTTCTCTTGATATCAAGTGTCGGGAATCCTGTATTACTTATAATAGCTTTTCTGCTTTTAGGTCTTGGGCGTGGGACTATAACAAATACTGTAAATGTAGTTGTAGGAGATGCTGCAATTAACAAAGGGAGTGCATTGAATATTCTTCATGCCTCTTTTGCATTGGGCGCAGT
>CAYUYQ010000189.1:0-3724 GCA_964449335.1 uncultured Bacteroides sp.
TGTCGATGAATCTTTGGGGCTTCACTCCCGACTATTTCGACTACAGCGAGCGCGAATTCAAGAAATTCCTCGACCGCGACATCAACACCCCCAAGGCCGAGTTCTTCATTCCGCTCTGCATCGATGCCCTGATTAAAAACGGCGAAGCTACCGTCAAGGTGCTTGACACCGATTCAAAGTGGTTCGGCGTGACCTACGCTGCCGACCGCCCCGGCGTTGTCGAGAAATTTGCCGAGCTTCACAATGCCGGCGTTTACCCGTCGCCCCTCTTCAAAGCCTGATTTGACAGGTATTGACCGCATTATACGGCCGGAACGTCATCCTCGACACAAAGAGAGAGCGTTCCGGCCGTAGTTTTTTGACGTCTGAATGAGGAAAAATAGCTAAATTTGCGTCATGGAATTTAAAATCGATGCCACCGCACCGGCCACCAATGCCCGCGCCGGAGAAATCACAACCGACCACGGCAAGATACTCACACCGATATTCATGCCCGTAGGCACCCTCGGCTCAGTCAAGGGTGTGCACATTCATGAACTGCGCGATGACATCAAGGCCCAGATCATACTCGGCAACACTTATCATCTCTACCTCCGACCGGGCATAGAGATTCTTCGCCAAGCCGGAGGTCTCCACAAATTCAATGGCTGGGATCGACCGATTCTCACCGACAGCGGCGGATTTCAGGTGTTCTCGCTCAGCGCCAACCGTAAGCTGACCGAGGAGGGCGCGCATTTCCGCTCCCATATCGACGGCTCGAAACATCTGTTCACGCCCGAAGGTGTCGTTGACATTCAGCGGGCCATCGGCGCCGACATCATGATGGCGCTCGACGAATGTCCGCCCGGAACCTCCGACCACACCTACGCCCGTCGCTCGCTCGCCCTCACCCAGCGCTGGCTCGAACGCGGTTGGAAACACTTCAACGAGACCGAAGGACTCTACGGCTACCGTCAGGCATTTTTCCCCATCGTTCAGGGAGTGACCTACCCCGACCTACGTCGCGACGCCGCGCGCCATGTGGCCGATTTAGGTGCCGAAGGCAACGCAATAGGCGGCCTCGCTGTAGGCGAACCGACCGAAAAGATGTATGAGATGATTGAGGTCGTCAACGAAATCCTTCCCGCTGACCGTCCCCGCTATCTGATGGGCGTCGGCACGCCCGCCAACATTCTTGAGGCTATCGACCGTGGCGTCGACATGATGGATTGCGTGATGCCCACGCGCAACGGCCGCAACGGAATGCTCTTCACGGCCAACGGCATCATGAACATGCGCAACAAGAAGTGGGCCGACGATTTCTCGCCCATCGACGAGAACGGACCGAGCTACGTTGACCGGGCATATACCAAAGCCTATCTCCGCCACCTCTTCATCAGTCAGGAATTGCTGGCGATGCAGATTGCGTCGATTCACAATCTGGCCTTCTATCTGTGGCTTGTCGGTGAAGCGCGGCGCCATATCATAGCCGGCGACTTCGCTACATGGAAGCCTGAAATGGTTCGCCGCGTCACATCGCGCCTCTAAAACTCTCATCCCAACGTCTCCCCCCGCAATCAACGCAATCAACGTGAAAAAGCCAATCAAGATACTCGACCGCTACATCATCGGTAAGTTTCTCGGAACTTACCTCTTCGCCATATTCCTTATTCTGGCGATTGCCGTGATGTTTGACATCAACGAAAAACTTGACTCCTTTCTGAAAGCGCCACTCAAAGCAACCGTAGTTGACTACTTCCTTAACTTCCTTGCCTATTTTGCCAATCAGTTCAGCCCGCTGTTCACGTTTATCGCCGTTATATTCTTCACATCGAAACTCGCCGACAATTCCGAAATAATAGCCATGCTCTCGTCGGGCATGAGTTTCCGCCGGCTTCTACGACCCTACATGATTTCAGCGGCCGTAATTGCGATAGCTACCTATCTGCTGTCGGCCTACATCATTCCACCGGCCAACGTCAAGCGATTTGAGTACACCAACACCTACGTGAAAAACAAGCGTGTGGAATACGGCACCAACATTCAGCTTCAGGTCGGTAAAGGCGAGATAGCCTACATGAGCCGCTACGACAACAATTCACGCACCGGCTACAAATTCTCTCTCGAATCATTCGACGACAAGAAGCTCGTGTCGCGTCTGACTGCTCAGACCATACACTACGACACTCTCTACAACTGGCAGGTGCGCGAATACATGATTCGTGACTTTAAGGGCGACCGAGAGATTATACGCCGCGGCAACCGTCTTGACACCGTGATACCGATTGAGCCCCGCGACTTTCTCATTTCGAAAAACGACAATGAAACAATGACCACCCCTGCTCTCCACGACTACATCGTACGCCAGAAAAACCGCGGAGTGGCCAATATCAAGGCGTTTGAAATCGAATACCATAAGCGATTCGCCATGACAGCGGCAGCCTTTATACTCACGGTCATCGGCATGTCGCTTTCGGCCCGCAAAATCAAAGGCGGTATGGGCATCAACATTGCGATAGGTCTCGTGCTGAGTTTCAGCTATATCGTATTTATGACTGTCACTTCCGCATTTGCCGTCAGCGGCCTCACATCGCCGATGCTCGCCATGTGGATTCCCAACATTGTCTACACCATCATCGCCATCGTCCTCTATAAGAAAGCCTCCAAAGGCTAATCGCCGGATGTCACCCGAAAAAAATTCCCCGATTTTTTGAGGCGTTGGGACATTTGTCACACTCTTTGTAGTACATCCTTTATATCTTTGCTCCGTCACCGATTTCTGATTCATGGAAAAAACGAGAGCAAAGATAATAGGAATCGCACGTCATCGCCTTTCGACGGATGGCGACGGCGTCACTACACTCGTGGCGTTTCACGGCTGTCCGCTCTGTTGCCGCTATTGCCTGAATCCGCAGTCGCTGAGTGATGGTGAACGGTTCCGTGAATACTCACCCGAAGAGCTGTATGCTGATACGCGAATTGACAATCTCTATTTTATCGCCACAAACGGAGGTGTCACCTTCGGAGGTGGGGAACCGTGTATGCGTCCTCTGTTTATCCGTGAATTCCGCAATCTGTGTGGCCCGTCATGGAGGCTGACATTAGAAACATCGCTGAATGTGCCGCAGGAAAATGTTGAGGTTCTGCTCCCTGTAGTCGATTCTTGGATTATCGACATAAAGGATATGGACTCGGATATTTACCGACAATACGCCGGCAAGGATAATTCACGTGTGCTGTCTAATCTGCGCCTGATTGCAGAGGCACAACATCAGAACGACTGCGTAATACGTCTCCCCCTAATTCCTAACTACAATACCGATATCCACCGCGAGAAAACCCGCAAATCTCTCTCCACACTCGGCTACACCAAATTCGATTTATTCACCTATCAAATCCGCTAAATTGAATATGGCAAATAAAAAGAAATATATTATCGGAATAATCATTTGTTTGATTTTTCTGAGTTTCTCTATTTTACTCATCCCTTTGACCTCAGGTAAAGACGGTTTTGCTTCGAGAATGATTTATAGCTTATTCAGCCTTTGGATGGCGTGGGGGATTTATCGAGGATTACGCCATTTGTTCTATCATCGTGCACAATCGTTGAATCCTACTTTTCAGGGAGTGGAATATTATCCTGTCCGAATTCCGTTGTGGAAAACAGCGTTGGATTTCTTCAATCCACTTAAAATGAAGTTCCGCACAATGGGAAGCATCTTTATTGTCGGCTCACTGGGAATAT
>CAYUYQ010000190.1:0-3681 GCA_964449335.1 uncultured Bacteroides sp.
CCAGCAAAGCCATCTCCATCGGCGCCTACTCATTCGCCCTCGCCTCCCTCGACGAGCTCCAGTAAATTTCTCCAACAAAACGCAATAAGGCGGTGTGTCAAAATTTGATGATTTTGACACACCGCCGTGTTTTTATCCGGATGGTGAGGGTAGCATCAGAAAGGTTCGGATATCTTCGCCGATGCCTCACGTTAATGGTGGTGGGGACGAGCGAGGCGTTGGAGCATTATCAGAAGAGCGACGGAGAGGAATATGCTTCCGGCTAATATCGCGTAATCAATCTGACTGCCTCCGCTACCTAAATTATTGATAAGCAAGGTTTCTTCTTTGCCTCCGGTAACCCACATGCCCGCGGCGGCACACATGTTGTTGAATGCATGGGCAATTATCGGGAGCCATAGCGATCCGCTCCAATAGGCCAGATAGCCGAACAGCGCACCGAGAAGCATGCGGGGCACGAAGCCGAAAAACTGCATGTGGACAGCGCTGAAGATTATTGCCGTTATCCATATCGCAACGTGGGCGTTGACCGGAAACGTGACGATTGCACGCTGTATCATACCTCGGAAGAATATCTCTTCGGAAAGCCCCGTGAGTACGCCGATTAAAAGCAGAGCCACAATCAGGCTGCCAACCGACCCAGAGCCGATGAGAAGCGAAATAAGATGCGACGCGGATTCCTCTGACTCTCTCATCCATTGCTCGAGCCCGCTCCACTCCGCGGGCAGACTGAGCGAAGCGTTCCAGGAAATGACAAGATTCATTGCCGGGACCATTGCAAGTTCCAAGGCAATAACCATTAGAATCGACACGGCTGAAGGCATTCGGTCAATCATCAGAAAGGCAGCAGGACGGCGCGTCACCATCATGGCAAAAGCCACCGACGGAACTATGAACATCAGCACGTCCTGCGCTACGGTAGCCAGACGCATTCTGACGCTCGTCTCCCCTCCCCCCATAATTATTCCTACGACTATTGCTCCGACGACCATGAAAAACGCCGTCAGACAAATCATGAGAAAAATGCGCTGCGAAGCGCTGACATTAAATCTTATATTGTTATTTTCCATTATTTTTTTCTAAATAAAATTCGTTAGTCAAAGTGCTATATTCAGCCGTGTAGGCACCCGAGGTATCTCTGATGACAATACGCCCGGATATGTTTCTGCCCGCAAGTCCTTTGACGAGCTGCCACAAAGTCCTGGCGGGCGCTTTACCGTCAACCGAAATCAGGTCGGTGCGTATATCGACGCTCATAGAGCCCAGCGCACCATTAAATTCCACAATGTTTGACACTTCGCTCGGAAGAATCATTGCCAGCACTCCTCCCGGAGCGAGATAACTCGAAGCGAGAGCAATCAGCGACTCCACTCTTAAATTGCCCTCATGGCGCGCTACGTTGCGAGCAGCGTCGGGAGCCGAAAGCGAATTTCGGAAAAAAGGAGGATTGCTCACAATTGCGTCGGGTCGGGGCAATGTCGGTGCGAGGTCAAAGACGTCGCCCGAAGCGATGTGCAAACGTCGGGCGAAAGGCGACCGCGAGAAATTATCGGCCGCTTCAGCAGCTGCTTCGCTGTCAATCTCTATCGCATACACTTGCGCCTCAGCAAAACGTTGAGCAATCATCAATGAAATCAATCCGGTGCCGGCACCGACATCCCACACCGTCCTCCGTCCTCCCGACATATCGTCGAAAGCCCAAGCGCCGAGCGTCACCCCGTCCGTGCCAACTTTCATGGCCGAACGTTTTTGCCAAACGTCGAATTGTTTGAAATGGAAAACGTCTGATTTCATTGCATTTACAAAAAACATTGCGAAACAGCAGCACAAAAATACAAAATGTTAGGCTAACAGCTATTGCATTATTGAAAAATAAGTGCTAATTTTGCACCGAAATCATGAGAACATTCTCACTGGAGAGATGGCAGAGTGGTCGATTGCGGCGGTCTTGAAAACCGTTGAGGGTCACACCTCCGGGGGTTCGAATCCCTCTCTCTCCGCAGATTACTAAAGAGAATCCGCTGCACCTTAAATAGTTGCGGCGGATTTATTTTTCATTACACCCGGAATTCCATTCAATCCTTATCAATATGAACAGAAATATTTCGATGGACATATGCTTTGCCATTGTATTTTCATCCATAATGATTGCGTGCTCTAATGCCAACGAATATCGCTCTACCGCAGAAAAGTACCTTACAGAGCAAAACGCGTCGCTTCCCAATTATGTAATCGACAAAATTGAAATTCGAGAAGATACCATACCGGCATACTTTACCTGCGAGATGTTTGCTTTAGCCGACCGCGCAGCCATGAGCCTTGAGTGGTTCAAACGCGCGAATGAAAACCGTAGACTTGGCATACCCACTCCTCTCATCTACGATATGCAGAAGCAGAGCAACATTACTGAAGAAGAAATGGCTGATTATATATCAAAAGCAAAGAATGCATTTGATAGTATCCGGCGAGACGGCCAATCGGTTGTGAAACACGTTGCTTACGTGGATGCTCACTACGGGACCAAATCTGACTTAGTTAAACTCAACGAAATCATTATTATTGATAATGACAATCCAAAGCAAGTCTTAGCTTATCATCGTGCAAATAGATCCTTAGCCGACAACTTATTCACACTCCTTTTTCTCGCCTCCGACAGCGCCCTCAGACACGATGCCTTCGGCAACCTTTCCTTCGACAGCGAGCCATACATCGTCCGTAATGTTCTATCACAACGCTAAACCGCAAGACAATTAAAATCCTCAAACCAATACCCCCCATTATGAAATGAGGAGCTCTTGAAAGTTTGATTATTGTAAATGCTGGGCAAATGGCCGAATCAAACGGCTGAATCTAAATGTTTTATTAATTCGTCAGCTGACATGGCTTCCATTTTGGAGAATGCGAATAGTTTTTTACCTAAATCTTTAAAGGAAGCTCCTACATGGTAGACGTCATCGTCGATAATCAGGAAGCGGTCATGCGCCTTGCGGTAGGTTTTGATTTCGATGGGTGAATATTGAGAATTATGGCGTTCGAGGTCTTGTTTTAACGTACGGCTGATGACAGGAGTAAAGATGGTGGCTTTAACGCTTGGATTCCGTTTATCAAGCTGACGGAACACGGTGTCATCTATATAATTGTCGACCAAGACAATCCGCGTCTTAGCACTGCGCACAAGATCACACATCAATGTATAGGCGTCGAAAATCTGTCCGTCAAAGAATATCCCTTCGCGAGGAGGTACGGAGGTACGAACGAAGAAATCCATCCGATTGCTAAGTTCTCTTATTTGACTGTCATGTTCGGATAGTCGATAATCAATCCGGCTTTCCATTTGCAAAAGCCGCTGATTAATACTATAACCTTTCAGTAGATAATCTTTAAGCACTTTATTTGCCCAAACCCTAAATTGAATACCTCGTTTGGACTTTACTCTGTATCCCACCGAAATAATGACATCGAGATTATAATATTCAATATTTCGTGTGACTGTACGGTTACCTTCAATTTGAACTGTCGCAAAATTTGCGACAGTTGGAATCCCTTCCAGTTCTTCTTTCAGAGCATTGGTAATATGTTTGCCAATAGTTTTAACATCTCGATCAAAGAGAGTGGCAATTTGTTGACGGTTGAGCCATACAGTCTCATTCTCCAGCCGAACTTCAAGCTTAATTGTTGAAT
>CAYUYQ010000191.1:0-3671 GCA_964449335.1 uncultured Bacteroides sp.
ACGTTTTGCTCGGCAAGTGTCCGGCCTTGCGGGTCGACGAGACGCACCTGCATGTCAAGGTCGCTGCGCAGGCCGTCGCGGTTGTCGATGTCGAGCTCGACTTTCATTTTGGCGTTGCGCATGTCGGGCGACAGGGTCGATGTAATGCGATGGTCGCGCACGGAGACTTTAGGCACGTTGTAGAGATACGTATCGCGGAATATACCGCTCATTCTGAACATATCCTGACATTCGAGATACGAGCCGTCGCTCCAGCGGAACACCTGCACGGCGATGTCGTTGGTACCGGGATGGAGATATTTCGTAACGTCGAATTCCGACACGTTGTTGGAACCCTGCGTATAACCCACGTACTGACCGTTGACCCACACGAAAGCGGCCGAATAGATGCCACCGAAGTGCAGGAATGTGCGGCGGCCGTCCCAATCGGCAGGCACCTCGAATTTGCGGGCGTACGAACCGACGGGGTTGATGCCGTAGTTCTTGCCGCCATCGTTGAAGCCCGGACGCGGATTGATAAACGGCGGGGTATTGGCGTGGGGATACTCCACGTTGCAGTATATCGGATGGTCGTAACCGAGCATTTCCCAGTTGGAGGGCACGGGGATGGTATCCCACGCGCTCAGGTCGGCTCCCGGCTCGAAAAAGTCGAGCGGACGCTTCGACGGTTCGTCGACGAAGTTGAATCGCCACGTTCCGTTGAGTGTCAGGTAGCGGTCGTTGACCGGCACTGTCCAGGGAGTGTCGTAGTAGGCTTTGTCGGCGTGCATTGCCGCAGCCGAACCGTAGGGCATTATCGTGGCGATGCCGGGCTCCTTGTTTTCCTCGAAGATAGCCTCGTTTTCCCAGTAGTTGCTACGGCGCTCGGCGTCGGCCATCTCAGCCTTGTCGCGCTCGCCGGCCACAACAAATTTCCACTTCGAGGCACGTCCTTCGGGCACGAGACTCAACGAAGCGCTTTCGACCGCCACATCCGGACGGTTGGCACTGATAATCTTCACTCCGTCGAGACGCCAGAACTGTGCCTCGTCGGAACCGTTGTTGACACCCGTCTCAAGGGCATCGCCCATATTGCGGAGCGCCTCGCGGCCATCGGGCGACAGAAGGCGGTAGCTTCCCGACAGGCTTTCGATACACCACAGCTGGGCCGTGTCGGTCTCATTGACCGGACGGAGCGCCACGGAGTGGCCATCGGTGCGTGTCAGGGCCTGGTTAGCGCCCTGCGTCTGCACACGATAATATTTGTCTCTCTCGAATGGTTGCTTCGGGGCTGCTACTGCCGTCGAAGCGAGCATGGCAGTCATCGCTATCGCGACAACATTCAGAAGTTTGCGGACATTCATCATGTAACCTTTTATATTGATTTATTATTTTTTCAACTAATTTTCAAGGGATTGAGTCTATCAGCCGTAAAGCGCGTCGCGCCATGGCGATTTCGTCGGTGTAAGGTTGCGAGGGATATGGGTCGTGGCCTCGTGTCCACTCTTCCTCAATAGCGAAAAAGTCTATTTCGGGCATCGGACCGTCGAAGTCGGCCAAGCGGGCGTCGAACCACCGCTGCCAGCGCGGAGCGTAGAAATCGGCGAGCAGTCCGTTCCACTCGCGGTTGGAATAGTCGTGAAGCGACTCGGCGGCCTGGCGCGGTCCCCACACGGTGATGAGCGTGCGGGCATTCCACTCGTTGAGATTCTTTTCAGCATCATCACTGCCGGCGTCGCGGGCTTTTTTAATCCAGGTGCCCACCATCAGCTCCGGGCGAGATGCCAGCAGCGAGTCCTGCACCGCCAGCAACCGCATGAAATCGGTAGCCGTGCGGCGATAAAGCGCCGAATCGGCATCGGCCAGACGCGATCCGAGTATGCGGGCTTTCTCGGCTACGGCCTGACGGGCTACGTCGACGAGATCATAGCGATAGTTATCGTTAGCGCCCAGACGCGGAGCGGCGGCAAGAAGCGTGCGCGCGGCCGCAATCACCGAATCGGCCGAATAGTAGTCCTCGGGATTGCACCACGATGAAGCCTGACGGGGCTTGTCGGTGGGACGCATGCAGAAAGGCGATTCCGTTGTACCCTGCTGGAGATTGGCGGCCGGAGCGTTATAGATTGTTCGGCGGAGAGTGCGCCACGCTTTTTCGGCGTCGGCATCCGCGGCGCCGTAGCGCGCCCGTGCACATCGGGCAATCCATTCGTCGCCGTCGGGAGCTTCTTTAAGCCACGGAAGTTCCGAAACAAGCTCATACATCACCGGATTATTGTCGAAGCCTTCCATCGTCATGCCTATCCCTTCGAGTCCGCGGGCCTGCGAAAGGGCATCGTAGTAGCTTCGGGCCACCACATCCCACTTGCCGTGCAATCCCGTATTGCCGCCGAAGTTAAGCAACATGCACCATAGCCACGGACGGCCGCTGTGGCCGTCCGGAATCGTCCACTTCGGGCGCGTCTCGGCATGAAGATCCAACTCCACGATAGCATTCTGCGGCACATCGGCTACCAGCCGCGGATCGGGATTTTCCTGCCAGCCCTGTATGACCCATCGCGATCCGGGTGAATGAATGTCCATCGCCTCATAGATGGCGCGTCCGGCGGCCTGAAGATTTACACCTGTCTTGTTGCCGCCTTCGTGAAACGGATCCATACTGTAGTATTTCGCCCGACCGAACACCCGGTCAGCCTCTTCGTAGTATATCCGGGCTATTTCGGCAAAGCGGGGGTCGGTAGGCGCGAGGAAAGCCGGACGGACAAACCCGCACCACAGCCCCGGATCGGCCACATCAAGGCCGAGACGCGAAGCCGCATCGTGAGGCACCATGCCGGCATAGCCCGGCACAACGGGCATCATGCCCCAGCGCTCCATTTCGGCGGATATAAACCGCTGCATTTCGGCGTCGCGCTCAATCGAGGCGGCACTCACCGGACCGCCCCACCCTTCAAGATTGTTCATAAGCCACCAGGCACGAAACGCCGGTCCGCTCACAAACGCGCGGGCCTCATCGGGAGTATAGCCCAACCGCTCGAGCGTCGCCGCCCATACGGCTGAGGCGCCGACGGCCACAAGCGGCAGATTGATGCAGTGGAGCGCCATCCAGTCAATCTCGCGTTGCCAGTCCTCACGCGAGGCAAAAGGCATCGAGTAGCTGAACGTGCAATAATTCATGTAGTAGCGCAGCGGAGTCGTAGCGTCGTGGCGCTCGGTCGAATCCGGCAGCGGCATCACCTCCGGAAGCGCAGCCGTCATATTATCATGGGTCAGATGGACCCCTGCGGTATATTTCAGATAGTGATTCAGTCCGGCGGCCACGCTCACCGGCGAATTGCCGGCGATAAACGGCTTACCGTCAACCGTCGAGATTTCAAAAAAATCGGTGGTGGATGGTCTGATTTCGGTCACAATGCGCTGCGACGCACCATGACAAACGCGCTCCAGCAGCGAATCGACCGGCGCAACACCGCGCGCCGCCCCCGGCATCAGCGTCAACGCCGATACCGCTACAGACAATATATGACGTAACCGGAAAATCATAGATTCAAGGATTTTCACCAAAGATAACACAATTTCCCCAATCTCCCCAACAAAACTTCACGCCCCCTTTATCATCCTCTCAATTCCCCTATTCGAACTTCTGTCCGACAACATTATATACCTCTAATCCATTGAAACTTGAAAAATAAATC
>CAYUYQ010000192.1:0-3633 GCA_964449335.1 uncultured Bacteroides sp.
TGGCTCCGCGCGGACGGTTGGAGTTGACAATCTGCATATCGGAGGCATTGGCTTTGAGGTCAATCAGCACATTGGAGAGCTGGCGGAAGTTGACCGTGCCGTTTACTGCCAGATTGTGCCCGTTAAGGCCTCCGATTGTGTAGTTGTTGAAATTAACTATGTTGCTGTCTACCGGCACTTTCTCGTCGGAGAACGCGTAGCTTGCTCCGGTCATGCCTACAGTGACTGCCGTCGAATCGAAATCGATAAATCCGTTGAATATCGGATTGGCCAGATCGCCGGTGATTTTCATCTGTCCGTTGAGCATGCCGCGAAGCTGAGCCACATCTTTGGGCAGGAAGGGGTTGACGGTGCGCAACGGAAAGCGTATCATCGAGAAGTCGAGCAGGAAGGGCGTGGCGAGAGTACTGTCGTTGAGCACGCCGTTGGCCGTGATGACTTTCACGCTGTCGACGAGCAGGTCGACGTTAGCGTGGAGCCCGCGCGCACTGTTATCGACATCGAGCCCGAGCGTGAAGCTGCCCACGCGGTCGCGTCCGTAATAGAGTTCGTTGAGGTCGATGGAACCGTGGCCGGTTATGTCAGACATATCGTTGTTGTTCCAGCCGAAGCGAAGATTGGCGCCGAGTTCGCCTTTAATAGGTGGCGCGAATGGCGATATAGACAGCCAGTCGGCAAGATTGATGTTGGCCAGACGTAGCACTACATCCTCCTGTCTCTCCATGGCGTGACCGCCGAGAGTATCGGTCGGCGCGGCATGGGCGGTATAGAGATTTACGATGCTGCTGTCGCATCGTAGTTCAAGGTTGGCGTCGAGATGTTTATGGGGGAAATTGTAGGCAATGAAATTGTCGGTGTTGAGGCGCCATTTCTTATAGGCTATGACCGGAGCGCGGGGCACGAGTTTGACAACAAGAGTCGAATCTTCCTTCATCGACGTAGTGATACCGATGCGGAAGCCCTGCTTGTCGGCTATATTGCGCTGGTCAAGCATAGCGGCCAGTTTGTCGCCGCCGACGAAGCCATTGAGGTCAACGTGGGCAAAGTCGTCGAATGTTCCCTTGCGGTTATTCATCGTCAGACGGTAGAGGAGATAGCGTCCGCGCTGGCGTGCGTTGAGGCTAATTGTGTCGGTGCGCACGCTGCCGCTTGAGAGGCCGAGAATACGCGCATCAATATGCAGAAGCGAGTCGTTGTGGAAGTCGAAGCGGGCCGAGCGCAGCGATATCTGACTTTGGGAGAGATAGCGCGTAATCATATTATCGCGCCCCATGTCGATGTTCAGGTCCATGGGAGGCAGATATTGCTGCAGCGAGTCGACGGCGATAGCGCGCGTGTCGAGCTGCCGGGTCAGTGCGTCGGCCGACAGGGTGAATGAGCGCAGGAGCGAGTCGAGGTCGCATGCGGCGTTGAACCGAGCGTTGAAGTCGCCCGTGGTAATCGAGGCGCGGGTCAGGGTGTCGGCGCTGAATGTGGCCATCAGCGACGGTGCCGACAGATGGTCGTCGCCCAGAGTCCAGTTGAGACGGTTGACCGTGGCGCGAGCGTCGACGAAACCGTTGCGCGGGTCGAATGAGCCGTCAGAAGTCAGTTGTAGCGCGCCAAACATCGTCTCCTCGCTCATGTGGAAGGCCTGGAGGTCAATGTGGCGTATGTCGCCGTCGAGTTTCCAGTCGTAGTCGCCGCCGGCCATATCGCAAGTGAGATCAGCGTCGAGGTCGAGCGCCGGATTGTGGGATATGATTTTAGCTGTGAGTATCGAGGAGGCAAGCGAAGCATCGGCGCTGATGTTGCGGAGATGCTCGCCGTTGTAGGAGGCGTCGTCGAGAATGAGCCCGGCTTTGAGCGTGGTCGATTTGGCAAATGGATCGTAGCCGTGGCCGTCGGCATGGACGGATAGCGTCACGTCGCCTACGCCGAGCGAAGGCATGAACGAAGCAACCGGAAATGCTTTTACGTCGAGTTTTGCGCTGTAGCCTTCGGCCCGCTCGTTCCAGCGGCCGTTGAGAGCCATTCGCCCTGAGCCGGTAATGACGGCTATATCGCCGGCTATCAAGCCCGGATTGTAGTCGATTTTACCACGGATACGTGTGGGGGGTATGTTGACTTCCTTGGCCATTCGGGCCTCAAATAGTGTAGGCTTTATGAAATTGACGTTGGTGAGGGAACCGTCGATGTTCACGCGGCCGTGCATGCGTTCGAAGTCCATCGGGCTATCAATGTGGCCCGAGGCCAGCAGCGACAGATAGCGGTGCATCGACGCACTGAGGGTGTCGACATAGAGGCTGCCGGATGTGCCGTGGATGCGCGCGGCAAGCATCACGTCGGAGGTGCGTGGCACGTTGTGAAGCATAGTCGAGAGCGAGGGCATGAACATTTCGACGTCGGGCAAACCGATGCTCGCATCGGCCGATAGCTGCAGCGGAAGCGACGGGTCGGTGGTGAGATCGCCGACTCCCATCATGGCATCGAGCGTGAGCTGGGAGAATATGGTCGATATCTTAAATCCCTCGGCATGCATGGCCAGCGAATCCATGGCAAATGTTCCGCTGCCTTGCAGGGCTATGCCGCAGCGTTCGCGGGCTGCGATGTGATGGAGCGGAACGGTGATTTCCGTACCTCGGTTATAGAATGAATCTATTTCGATGGCGATGTCGGTCGCCTCGATATATGAGGCATCGAATCCGGGTAGGGGCTGTGCGTCGCGCATAGCGTAGAGCGCACGGCGTCCCGAGAGGTCGATACGGTCAATGTTGATGGTCCAGGCGTCGGACGATGATGTTGCGGCAACAGCCGACGAATCTGCGCTCGCCGCGGGATGCGCCTTGACGTAATCGGCCGATGGGGTGAGATAGGTGGCGCTGACTGAGTCTATGGTCAGTGATGAGGCCGCGATGCGTTTTTCTCCCATATCTATTATCCCGCCTTTCAGTATCGCCTCAGGTACGGTGACGTCCATCGAATCAATCGTAGGCATCATGGCCATGCGGAAACGAACGTTGCGCAGCCTTAGATCGGGGGCGTCGATGTGCATTGCCGTGGCTGCGGCGGTGTCGGGTGCTGACGTGGTGACGGTGTCTTTCATCATCAGCACTATGTCGGCGCCGTCGAGCACGGTCGAGCCTATAGCGATATTGCTGAATCCGAGGTTTGACGAGGTCGATTGGGTGACGAAACTGTTGATACGGGCCGTAATCTGCATGGCCGAGTCGGCATTGCCGAGACGGTAGAGCACATCGGAGAGCCGGGCTTCCTTGACGTCGAGACGTCCGCGGAATAGGGGCAGAAACGCAACGTCGATGCCGACGTTGCCGGCATGAACCATGGTGTCGCCGGATGCTTCTCTGACCGTGGCTCCTTCGACGGCGAGCTTGAGCGGGAATTTCAGACGCAGATAATCTATCGACACGTCGAGCCCGGCGGATTTTTTCAACTCTTTGACCGCAATGTTTTTGGCCAGATTCTGCACAGCGGGTATATATAGGGCCACCGGCACAATCACTACCAGAGCGATGACTATGGCTAAGGTCCACAGCACCACCTTCTTGATTATATGTAAAATTTTACTCACAAATATTAGTTTTCACGTAATCTTACAACGTTGCGGAGGTAAGGATAGTTTTCTATGTGCAT
>CAYUYQ010000193.1:0-3625 GCA_964449335.1 uncultured Bacteroides sp.
GTATAGACCGGAACACCAATCTGCTCGCCGAGCACTTTGAGCTGATCGATAGCGGCCGGGCGGTACACGTCGCATGCCACGAGCAGCGGGCGCTTTGATTTCTCGCTCTTTAGCTTCTTGGCGAGTTTGCCGGAGAACGTTGTCTTACCCGAGCCCTGGAGGCCCGACATAAGTATCACCGTGGGATTGCCCGAAAGATTGAGCTGGGCAGTCTCGCCGCCCATGAGCGAGGCGAGTTCGTCGTGAACAATCTTCACCATCATTTCGCCCGGTTTGACGGCTGTGAGCACGTTCTGACCGAGAGCTTTGGCCTTGACCGTATCGGTGAAGTTTTTTGCAACCTTGAAGTTTACGTCGGCGTCGAGCAGGGCACGGCGCACATCCTTAAGGGTTTCGGCAACATTTATTTCGGTGATTTTGCCTTGGCCTTTAAGCAGCTTCAGGCTTCTCTCAAGTCGTTCGCTAAGATTTTCAAACATAGGGCGAAATAGAATATGTGGTGGATTGTATTCGTTCGATTATTTAAGTTGATTTGTGGCAGTGTCGGGGAAGATTACGCGGGGTTTGAATGTGCGCGCTTCCTCCTCCGACATGAGGGCATAGGCCATGATTATGACCACGTCGCCGCGATGCACGCGGCGGGCTGCCGCTCCGTTGAGACAGATGACGCCGCTACCGGGCTCGCCGGCAATAGCATAGGTGTCGAAACGCTCACCATTATTGTTGTCGACTATAAACACTCGCTCTCCGGGCAATATACCGGCAGCTTCCATCAGCGTGCTGTCAATCGTGATGCTGCCGATATAGTCGAGATTGGCCTCGGTCACCGTCACACGGTGGATTTTCGATTTGAGCATCTGCAGAGTAATCATCGGCCGGTATATTTAATATTATCGATAAGTCTGACATCGCCACAATAGACCGTCACGCAGCCTACAGGCATTTCCGACTCGTCCCACGCGGCGATAGGCTGCATGGTGAGATGGTCGACTATTTCGTAGTATTCTGTTTCGAGTCCGTCGATGGCGTTGATGCGGCGCGTCACCTCATCTTTCACCTGAGTCACGCTCATTTCCGGAGCCCACGCAAGGCTCTCTTCAAGAATACGATGGATGGCCGGGGCTATTGCGCGCTGTTCGGGCGTGAGGCGTACGTTGCGGCTCGAAAGCGCCAGGCCGTCGGGTTCGCGCATGATTGGACACGCCACAATGTCGATATCAAAACCTTCGAGCGAAGCCATCTTGCGGATGACGGCAATCTGCTGGAAATCTTTTTCGCCGAAATAAGCGCGAGTCGGACGGGTCCATGCAAACAGTTTGCTTACGATTTGAGCCACACCGTTGAAATGGCCCGGACGCATGGCGCCTTCCATCACCTGAGCTACCGGACCGAGATTGAACACGCGCGTGTCCGGCTCGGGATAAATCTCCTCGACCGTGGGGATGAAAGCGATATCGACTCCGGCCTCGTCAAGCAGACGGCAGTCAGCTTCCTCGGTGCGCGGATATGTGCGGAGATCGTCGGGATTGTTAAACTGAGTCGGATTGACAAACACACTCGCAACGACAACATCGTTTTCGTCGCGCGCGCGCTTCATCAGCGACATGTGGCCGGCATGAAGCGCCCCCATAGTGGGCACAAGGCCTATTGTGAGCCCTTTCGAGCGGAGGGAGTCAAGCTCCTCGGTGAGCTCTCGGACTGTGCGTAATACTTTCATTCTTCGATAGATGCTATTACAATAGTCAACGGCTTCGCGCATGTGCGCAAAAAGCCGCTGCAAAGTTACACAATTAAACCGAAAGCCCAAATTTTTTCACCGGCCCTCAAGAGCATACGTGGTGAATCACGTCTTTAAATATTTCTTATTCGCATCATCTAAAAAGGAGTTTATCCTGTCAGGATGCTTCTTTAAGAACCACTTAATGTGATTGTCAATATACTCACGGCGAATAGCATCGTCGTTAAGGTCGTTAGGAATCCGGAGCATCCGTTCATCAATGCTGTCAAAACCTTCAAACTTACTGTTGAGACGTTCATAAGTTTGCTCGACATACTCAGAGTTAATCTCTATCCCGATGCAATTTCGATTCAATTGCTGACAAACACGCAGTGTAGTCCCGCTGCCACTGAAAGGGTCCAGCACTAAGTCACCCTCAGCGCTGGAAGCAAGAACCATTCTCTCAATCAATGCTTCCGGCTTTTGAGTCGGATGTGGTCGGCGCCCCTTCTGACAATAGTGGATGTGCGATACATCCCAAACATCACCGGGATTGGCACCCCTCATGTTATTTATCTTACGATAAAACTTCTGAGGAATTCTGATGTCATCTAAATTAAATTTATATTTAGCAGATTTTGAAAACATTAATATGTCGTCGTGGCGGGGAGAAAACCCTTTGGTCTTTCCAATACCTTGAGTATAATGCCAACTAATCCAGTTAATAAAGTTCATATTCAAATCTTTCTCCATTATCTGATAGAGGTAAGAGATGAATCTAAATCCACTGAATACATATATGGTTCCATTGTTATTTAATATCCTATGACATTCGGTTAGCCAATTCTTAGTAAACCTGATGTACCCATCAAAATCCTGCTTGTCACTTTTATTGCCGTAATCCTTTCCAACATTATATGGCGGATCTGCGATTATCAGGTCTGCAGAATTGCTGTCTATTGATTTCAACTCTTTAGTGCAATCGCCAAGAATCAACTCTATCATTTTATCCAATTATTTTGTTTAGCAAGAGCAAGCCACTCGGTAAATGTCCGTTTTGAGGATGACAAATATTTGTCATCAAGCATTTGACAGAACTCCCATGTGGAACGCTTTTGTTGTGTAACATAATGAATATCTCTGATTTGCAGTTGTCCGGTTCCCAGTGCCGGATTATAGCTCAAATCAATTTCGCTAATGTATTTAATATCATACACACTATATTTAACGACTTCCATAATCCCATCCATCAGGCCTGTTTCAATATTCTTTTGACAAAACACTTTGTGTTTCAATGAAAGAATTATAAATATAAAATCCGGGTCGTCAACATAGGCGGTTCTGATTCGCGCAAAAGAGGTTATGTTTGGAGACTTACCGGACTTTTCCAAATCCTCCGCTGTCGCTTTTGAGTCAACATTAGCTGTTACAACCGACCCAAAAGTAGTCTCTTTTTTGAACTGTAGAATAATATCTGCCATCCCGAGGCGTGGGCACGCCTCAGAGTGAATCAAATTCCATCTGTTACCGTATTCATTTGATATAGTTTCAAACAGTTCTCCTGCCCATGCCTCTACTATTGGTCCCGCAATCTTGTTGATATTTTCCATAGGCAGACCATAACGAAGACTTGTATTGAAGATTATTTTGTTATTACCTTCGTTTATTGCATTTTCTACTATGCTTTCTATAGATTCAATTACAAAAGATGAGGCTTCGGCATAATCCGAAGACTCAACAGGTATTTTAAAATTTTGTTGGAGATAATCTTGACTGATACTACTATTCATGATTCAAGAAAATTGTTGATGGGAAATAATATGCAAATCTATGAAGAAACCGCCATAATTCAAATATCCCCTGCCATTATAGAAATATGGAGATGAAAATTGTTTTAAAAAAAGACCG
>CAYUYQ010000194.1:0-1547 GCA_964449335.1 uncultured Bacteroides sp.
TGTTCTCCGGGTTTGCGTCTACGACGCTGCACCCGGAGCTACGACGGCGTCGCGCCCTCCCGGCGCTCCCTCGGCTGGTGGAGGGATCTGGGTGTCAACCATCATTCGGCCAGGCGCTCTGCGGCTGGGGGTTGAGTCGGCCGGGAGGCCGACCTTCCTAAGCTACGCGGCGTCAGCTTGGGAGTGGCGGTCTCCTGACCGCCGCAGGAGGAGGCGGGGAATTATAGAAATCGGAGATGCAGCCTTGGGAGCGGGCGGCTGCGGATAGGAGGTCAGTTGGCGGTGCGGCGGGTGATGATGTCGATGGCTTTGTGGAGGTCGGCTACGACGGTCGATGTGGGATAGTAGTCGGTCATGGCGCCGGTGCGGATGGGCAGGAGCGCCTGCTCGAGAAGCTGCAGACCGGCCAGATCCTGACGTCCTTCAAGCTCCTGACGAAGGAGGCGGATTTTTTCGGAGAGCTGGATGCCCTCGACCATGCGCTCGTAGCGAACGGAGGTGCGTCCGTCGGGGTAGACGAAGTATGTGTCGCCCGGAGCGAACATGTGGAAGCGCGTATCGGTCATGGGGTGGTCGGTCCAGTTGTTGAACGACCAATGGAGATAGCCGTCGAAGCCGGTGGCCGTTGCATAGACGGGAAGGTAGGCGCCGTCGGCCGGAGCGCTGTTACTGAACTGACTGGGGGCGGGGGTGGCGCAGCAGGTGTAGAGGATGTTGCGCTGACCTTTGGCGCGGCGGCTGTTGAGCACGCTTTCGGGGAAGAAGTCGCCTTTTATGATGGTGTAGGACTGAAGCGTGTCGATGAGTTCCTTGTGATAGTTTCCGGCAAGGGCCATCTTTATGCCGGGCACAGCCGTCTGAGCTACGTCGAGAGCCGACAGCATATCGGGAAGGCCGCGCTCGTCCATCACGATTTCGGTCTTGTCGTACCAGCCTTTCTCTTTGAGGTGCTTTGCAAGGTCGGTGAGGAGCGAGGTCCAGAGGTCGTTGTATTCAGGTGTGCCGGGTTTGCACTCCATAAATTTAAGTTCGCCCGTGGCGGCATCGCGGTAGCGGTACTGCGGCTGCCAGGGAACCATAGTGAAACATTCGAGCGTGGCGTCGACGCCGTGAGCGGCCATGAACTCAACGTAGCGGTCGAGCACGGTGTAGTCAAACTGCCAGCGGCCGTCGGCGGTACGCACGGTCTCGACCATGGGCTCAAACTTGTCGTTGCTCTGCTCGCCCCAGGGCTCGTAGAAAAGAATCACACTCACGGCTTTCTGGCCGGCGCGAGCGAGCATATCGGCGTAGGGCGCGAGTTTTTCGAGGTGAGCGTCGCTCCAGGGCTCGACGCCATAGTAGCGCGACACGGCGTAGGGCTGCTGCCACATGTCGAGGTAGAACGAATAGTCGTGGGGCGCGGGCAGCGTCTTATCGGCCACGCTTATGCCTAGACGGGCCGATGCAATAGCTTTACCGTCCGTGGCATCGCTGGCCGTAAGGGTCATGGTGTAGTCGCCGGGAGCGAGGTCGCGGGGCACTTCGACGGTCACCCACACGGGGCG
>CAYUYQ010000194.1:1647-3607 GCA_964449335.1 uncultured Bacteroides sp.
TGACTATAATTGGGGATAATCTTATTACTTTTGCAGTTATCAGATTACTTTGCAGATTATGAGAATTGTGATACAAAGGGCCGCTCGCGCGTCGGTGACAATCGACGGTACTCTTTTCAGCTCAATCGGGCGGGGACTGATGGTGCTCGTCGGCGTGGAGGAGGGCGATACCGAGGCCGACGCCGACTGGCTCGCGGCAAAGACGCTCGGCCTGCGCATTTTCGACGACGCGCAGGGCGTGATGAATCTATCGGTTATCCAGACGAGAGGCGAGATTCTGGCCGTCAGCCAATTTACACTCACGGCCTCGACCCGTAAGGGCAACCGTCCGAGCTATATCCGCGCCGCCAGCCATCCCCTCGCCACGGCTCTCTACGAGCGCTATTGCACGCTTCTTGAGCAGTCGCCCGAGGTGGCGGCGGTGAAGCGCGGTGTGTTTGGCGCCGACATGCAGGTGGGCCTTGTCAACGACGGCCCCGTGACAATCATCATTGACTCGAAACTCCGTGAATAGTATGGACTCTACCACCACAGACATAACCCTGCGCGAGCTTCAGGACGCGGTCGACCGTTGGATAACGACCGTGGGCGTGCGCTACTTCAGCCCGCTGACCAATATGGCTATCCTCGCTGAGGAGACCGGCGAAGTGGCCCGGATAATGGCGCGCACCGACGGCGACCAGTCGTGGAAGCCGGGCGAGAAGGCTTCGCTGGCTGACGAACTGGCCGACGTGGTATGGGTGGTGGCCGCAATCGCCAATCAGCACGGCATAGACCTCACCGAGGCCCTTATGAACAATTTAGCCAAGAAATCCATTAGGGATAAAGAGCGACACCGCAATAATCCGCGTCTCGCTTCCAACGACAACGAATCAGTAAACTAACAAAACATATCTGCTATGAGCGATAAATATCACCAGACCGTGAGCGACAGCAAAGTGCTCACCGACGACAATAAAGTGAACGAAGCCGTCACCAAAATCCTTGCCGACAACCTTCAGGCGGCTCTCAACAAAGACACTTACCGCCAGATTTTCGGCTGCATCGATCTGACGACACTCAACGCTACCGACTCGCCCTCGTCGGTAGCCGCCTTTACAGAGCGCGTCAACGATTTCGAGACCGACCATGCCGACATTCCACCGGTTGCTGCAATCTGCGTATATCCGAATTTCGCGCCGGTTGTGCGCACGGTGCTCGACGTTTCGGAGGTGAAGGTAGCTTGCGTGTCGGCCGGCTTCCCTTCGTCGCAGACGTTCCCTGAAGTGAAAGTTGCCGAGACGGCTCTGGCTGTCGAAGGCGGCGCCGACGAAATCGACGTGGTGATGAATCTGGGCAATTTCCTCGACGGCGACTGGGAGGAAGTGTGCGACGAACTGTCGGAAGTAAAACAGGCATGCCGCGACGCCCGCCTGAAAGTTATCCTCGAGACCGGCGCGCTTAAGACGGCCGAAAATATCCGTGCGGCCTCGATTCTGGCAATGTATTCCGGCGCAGATTTCTTAAAGACCTCGACCGGCAAGGGCTATCCCGGCGCTTCGCTCGACGCTGCCTACGTGATGTGCTCGTGCATCAAGGAATACTATGAGAAGACCGGACGCAAAGTCGGCTTCAAGGCCTCGGGTGGCGTGTCGGACACGGAAGGGGCCATGGGCTACTATTGCGTGGTCAAGGCCGTTCTGGGCGACGAATGGCTCACTCCTGAGTATTTCCGCATCGGCACAAGCCGCCTCGCCAACGTGCTGCTCACCGATATCACGGGCGAAACCGTAAAATATTTCTAAGCCTCTCACCCTATCAACACTGCAATGAACTACTGGGTCATTATCGACAATCAGAAAGTAGGCCCCATGTCGCTGATGGAGCTGCGGCGCATACCGCTGACTCCCGATTCGATGGTGTGGCACACCGGCATGGCCGACTGGCGCAAAGCCGCGTCTTTTCCCGAACTCGCACCCCT
>CAYUYQ010000195.1:0-3598 GCA_964449335.1 uncultured Bacteroides sp.
CCTTGAACATTTCAGAGCGGGCCATTTCGGCGCCGTTAAGACGACCGCTAACCTGCACCTTGATGCCTTCGGCACCGGCACGCATGGTCGACATGATAGCCATCTTGACGGCGCGGCGATAGGCGATTTTGCCTTCAATCTGGCGAGCGATGGTGCTGGCCACGATTTCGGCGTCAAGCTCCGGACGCTTTACCTCATAGATATTAATCTGGACGTCCTTGTCGGTGATGTTTTTGAGCTCTTCCTTGAGCTTGTCGACTTCAGAACCGCCCTTGCCGATAATCAGACCCGGACGCGAGGTGCATACGGTGATGGTCACCAGCTTGAAATTACGTTCGATTACGATGCGCGACACGCTTGACTTAGCGAGACGCACGTTGAGATACTTGCGCAGCTTGGCATCCTCGAGGATGGCGTCGCCGTAGTTTTTGCCGCCGTACCAGTTCGAGTCCCAGCCGCGGATTACACCCAGACGATTGCTGATTGGATTAACTTTCTGTCCCATTGATTGTCTTGCTGTTTACTTTGTTACGTTATCAATTGTGTCCACGATCAGAGTCACGTGGTTGGCACGTTTGCGGATACGGTAGCCGCGGCCCTGGGGAGCGGGACGCAGACGTTTGAGCATGGGGGCGCAGCCGACGGTGATGGTCGAGATGCGCAGCATGCCGTTTTCGGCCTTCTGGTCGTTTTTGGCCTCCCAGTTGGCCACAGCCGAGCGGAGCAGCTTTTCGAGCTGGGCAGCGGCGTCTTTATTAGAGAATTTTAAGATTCCGAGAGCGCGGAACACCTCTACGCCGCGAACCATATCGGCTACGAGGCGCATCTTGCGGGGCGATGAAGGAATATTGGTCAGCTTGGCAAAGGCAATATTCTTCTTCGCTTCTTTTCTCTTTTCGGCGGAGTTTCTTTTTCTTACACCCATTGTTATTGTGTTCTTTTCTTTTCTGATTTTACTTTTGGGCCCCGGCCTTATTTCTTATTGCCGGCGTGGCCGCGGAAGGTGCGGGTGGGAGCGAACTCACCCAGCTTGTGGCCTACCATGTTTTCGGTCACGTAGACGGGAATAAACTTATTTCCGTTATGGACAGCGAATGTGTGGCCGACGAATTCAGGCGCAATCATCGAAGCGCGGCTCCAGGTCTTGATGACCGCTTTCTTGCCGCTGGCTTCCATGGCGTCAACCTTCTTCTCGAGCTTCACGCTGATATACGGGCCTTTTTTTAATGAACGACTCATAAGTATTGCTTCTTTTTACTGATTATTTTTTCCTTCTTTCAATAATATACTTCGAAGACTGTTTCTTCGGAGCACGAGTCTTCAGACCCTTAGAGTAGAGGCCCTTGCGTGAACGCGGATGACCACCGGAAGCACGGCCTTCGCCACCACCCATTGGGTGATCGACAGGGTTCATCACGACGCCGCGGTTGCGCGGACGGCGGCCGAGCCAGCGGCTACGGCCGGCTTTACCGCTGCTCTCGAGCGAGTGCTCGCTGTTGCCTACAACGCCTACAGTAGCCTTGCAGGTGGCAAGCACCTTGCGGGTTTCTCCAGAAGGTAATTTGATAATCGCGTAGTCGCCTTCACGCGAGATCAGCTGGGCGAAAGTGCCTGCCGAGCGGGCCATGAAAGCGCCCTGACCGGGACGAAGCTCGATGTTGTGGATGAGCGTGCCGACGGGAATCTTGTTGAGGGGAAGGGCGTTGCCTACCTCAGGAGCTGCGTCGGGGCCGCTTACCACGGTCGTGCCTACTTGCAAGCCGTTGGGTGCGATGATGTAAGTTTTTGCGCCGTCAACGTAGTAAAGCAGAGCGATACGGGCCGAACGGTTAGGATCGTACTCGATGCTCTTTACTACGGCGGGTACACCGTCTTTGTTTCTCTTAAAGTCAATGATACGGTATTTGCGCTTGTGGCCACCACCCAGGTAACGGTTGGTGAGATGGCCCTCGGCGTTACGGCCGCCGGTAGAGCGCTTGCCGACTGTAAGAGATTTCTCAGGCGTGGTAGCAGTGATTGTACCTTTGAACACGCCTATAACCTTGTGTCTCTGCCCCGGTGTAGTGGGCTTGAATTTTCTTACTGCCATTGTTTATATTAAATATTGCTGTAGAAGTCGATTGTCTGACCTTCGCCAAGTGTGATGAAGGCTTTCTTGAAAGCAGCGGTCTTGCCGCGGAGCAGACCGCTCTTTGTCCAGCGCGACTTGTTCTTGCCGCGCACCACAGCCGTGTTGACGTTCACAACCTTAACCCCGTAGAGTTTTTCGACCATATCTTTGATCTGGTGCTTGTTGGCCTCGGGAGATACACGGAATGTGTAGCGGTTGAGCTTGTCCGTAAGACGGGTGGCTTTTTCGGTTACGATTGGCTTAATTGTAAACTCCATTTTGGTTACCTCCTGAGATTAAAGTTTATTAATAACGTCAAGGCCACTCTCGGTGAGGAGGATGGCATTGCTGTGCATGATTGCATACGTATTAACGTCCGAGGCGGTAATCACCTGAACGTTGGGAATATTACGAGCTGACAAATATACGTTTTTTTCCTGATTTGCTAAAACCAAAAGCAGCTTTTTGCCTTCTGCTTCGAGATTTTTTGCAATTTTTACGAAATCCTTTGTCTTGGGAGCCTCGAAAGTGAAGTCTTCAATGATTTTCACCTGATCGTCCTGCACCTTGTAGGTCCAGGCGCTCTTGCGGGCGAGCTGCTTCACTTTCTTGTTGAGTTTGAAGCGATAGTCGCGGGGACGGGGACCGAACACGCGGCCACCGCCTACGAGAACGGGCGAGTTGATGTCACCGATACGGCTGCCGCCGCCACCCTTCTGCTTGTGGAGCTTGCGGGTAGAGCCCGACACTTCGCTACGTTCTTTTGATTTGTGGGTACCCTGACGCTGATTGGCCAAAAACTGCTTTACATCGAGATATACGGCGTGCTCGTTTGCGTCGATAGCAAACACCTGGTCGTTGAGCTCAGCCATGCGGCCGGTGTTTTCGCCTTTTATGTTATATATTGCGAGTTCCATTATTTCTCAATTTTTACGATTGAACCTTTACTTCCGGGGATTGAACCCTTAATCATCAACAGATTGTGCTCGGGCATAACCTTTATCACCTGAAGATTCTGTACGGTCACCTTCTCGTTGCCCATCTGGCCAGCCATGCGCATGCCCTTGAACACCTTTGCGGGATAAGAGCAGGCACCGATTGAACCGGGAGCGCGCAGACGGTTGTGCTGGCCGTGAGTCGACTGACCCACGCCGCCGAATCCGTGGCGTTTTACGACGCCCTGGAAACCCTTACCTTTGCTGGTTCCCTGGATGTCTACAAAGTCGCTTTCGCTGAAGATTGAATCGACAGTGATAGTGTCGCCCAGCTTATATTCGCCTTCAAAACCCTTGAACTCGGCCAAGTGGCGCTGAGGGGCTACCGATGCCTTCTTGAAGTGGCCCGACATGGGCTTGGTGGTATGCTTCTCTTTCTTCTCCTCGAAGCCCACCTGAACGGCTTCATAGCCGTCAACTTCATTCGTCTTAATCTGAGTAACCACACAAGGACCTACTTCGATAACAGTGCACGGCAGATTCTTGCCGTCGG
>CAYUYQ010000196.1:0-3565 GCA_964449335.1 uncultured Bacteroides sp.
TATGCTGATAAAAAACCGGCCGGCAGCGCTGCGGGAGGCTGTCGGCCGGTGGTTTTATCGGACGCGATGACGCGTGGTGATGTGTCAGAGCACTTTCTTGTAGAGCTCTACGATGTCGTCGAGCGTCACGTCGCGGGGATTGCCGGGGGTGCAGACGTCGGCGAGAGCCTGCTCGGCGAGGCGGGGAATGTCGGTCTCTTTGATGCCGAGGTCGGTCAGGTGCTGGGGAATGCCTACTTTTATTGCGAGGTCTTTAACGGCTTTGCAAGCTGCTTTTGATGCTTCTTCTTTGGTCATGCCGTCGGTGTCGACACCCATTGCGCGGGCAATTTCGGGATATTTGTCAAGGCAGGCGGGCATGTTGAATTCCATGATGGTGGGCAGCAGGAGAGCGTTGGCAACACCGTGGGGCACGTCGAAGAGCGAACCCATCGGGTGGGCCATGCCGTGAACGAGGCCGAGGCCAACGTTGGAGAATGCCATACCGGCGATGTACTGGGCCACGGCCATGGCGTCGCGTGCCTCGGCATTGCGGGGCTGCTCGACGGCGGTGGGCAGATTCTTGCTGATCATGCGGATGGCTTCGATCTCAAACATGTCGCTCATGGGCCATGCGGCTTTGGTGATGTAGCCTTCGATTGCGTGGGTCAGGGCGTCCATGCCGGTGGCGGCGGTGAGGCTCGGCGGAAGCGAGTACATGAGCTCGGAGTCGATTACGGCAACGGCGGGGATGTCGTTGGGGTCGACGCACACCATCTTTTTCTGCTTCTCCTCGTCGATGATAACATAGTTGATGGTTGTCTCGGCGGCAGTGCCGGCAGTGGTGGGGAGGGCTATGATGGGCACACTCTTGTTTTTGGTGGGTGCGCAGCCTTCGAGCGATATGATGTCGGAGAATTCGGGATTGTTGATTACGATGCCGATGGCTTTGGCTGTGTCGATTGACGAGCCGCCGCCGATAGCTATGATGAAGTCGGCTCCGGCGGCTTTGAAGGCCTCGATGCCGTTCTTGACGTTGGTGACGGTGGGGTTGGGTTTTACGTCGGAAAATACGGAGTAGTCGATTTTGGCGTCGTCGAGAACTTTGGTCACCATTGCGGCAACGCCGAATTTAAGCAGGCCCGGGTCGGTCACCACGAGGGCTTTCTTTTTGCCGAGGCGTTCGATGATTTCGGGGAGGTTCTGGCGTGCGCCGGGGCCGAAGTAGGAAACTTCGTTGAGAATGAAACGGTTTATCATAACGTTTTACGGTATTTAAGGTAAAAAATTAGAATGTCGGGGGATGAAACAAATGCATGGACGCGGATTACAGTCCATGCATTTGCAAATATCGTAAAAAAGTTTTGAATAGCGGCAGATGCTTGCCGGAATTTTAAGACGGTGTGAGCGCGATTTGTGCGATTTGCATCGCTGCGTCCGTAGGTTGCTCAATCGAGGGCGAGAATCTGGTTGCCGTGCTCTTTAGTCTTGATGGCTTTGGGACCGAAGATGTGCTCTATGCGACCGTCGGGACCGATGATGAAGGTGGTGCGGAGTATGCCCATGTATTTTCGGCCGTACATGCTTTTCTCGCCCCATGCGCCCATTTCCTCGGCCAGACGATGGTCTGTGTCGGCAATAAGTGTGAACGGTAGGTCGTGCTTCTTGATGAAGTTCTGGTGAGAGGTGGCTGAATCGGGGCTTACGCCGACCACGGCGTAGCCTTTTTCGGCAAGAGCGGGGAGATTGTCGCGAAGCGAGCACGCTTCGGCGGTGCAACCCGACGTGTTGTCTTTAGGATAGAAGTAGAGTATGAGTTTCTTCCCGGCGAAGTCGCTTAGGCGCACTTCGTTGCCGTTCTGGTCCTTGCCCAGCAGTTCGGGGGCTTTGTCGCCTGTAGTCATATATATGCTTATCTGGTTATTGAGTTAATATCTGAGGGTTAATCTTTGATGTCGAAGCCGCGCGCACGCAGTGCATCGAGCATGTGGTAGCCCATGGCTTCGGCATAGTAGGAGATGATGTGGGCAGCCCAGTCGTTGTCTGATTTCGTGCCGGAGCGGGTGGCGTTGTAGGCGGTCACTTCGGAGTCATAACGCTTAAGGCCGTCGAGGAGGGGAGCATCGGACGAATAGGCGTTGTCGTGGAACACCACCGATTCCGGCTCCTTGGGCTTTAGGTCGGGCATTTCGCGGGGCACGCCGATGGCAAGGCCGCACACTACGTAGACATGCTCCGGAAGACCGAGCAACTCGGCGAACGCAGCGGGGTTGACCGTGCGGGCATAGCCGATGCAACATGTGCCGAGGCCCATAGATTCGGCGGCAGTAACGGCGCTCATCATGGCGAGAGCGGCGTCGACGGTGCCTACAATCAGACCGTCGGCCGTATCGTAGAACGGAGGCATCGTGATGCCTTTCTCGGCAGCCATGAGGCTGATTTTATGGTAGTCGGCGCAAAACACGAGGAAGTGCGCGCATGTCTTGATTTGTTTCTGGCCCGAAATCTCATAGAGTTTCTCTTTGAGTGGCTGATCGGTAACGTCGATCACGCTGAATTGCTGTCCGTTGTAGCTCGTCGGGGTATTGCGTACGGCGGAGCGTATAAATTCCATCTGCTCATCGGTCACGGCCTCGCGCTCATAGCGGCGGATGCTGCGGCGGTCGAGGAGGGTCTGTTTTACTGTCTTCATTATTTACGGTTGTTTATAAAATGACAACGCCGGGGCGTGGGCGATGGTTCGGCGCGGTCATGATGCTGCCGGACGGCATGCGTAGAAAAAACGGACGGAGAAAGGCGCTATCCGGAACGAGCCGGACTCTGGGCGCCTTTCTCCGTCGGTGGTTTATCGGGATTTCAGCGGCGATAAGACGGTTGCTTATCGGCCTTTAAAATCAATAGTTCTTGGCAAGAATCTCGAAGTAGGCCTGCGGGTGCGAGCAGGTGGGGCAAACTTTGGGAGCGTCTTTACCGATGTGGATGTGTCCGCAGTTGAGGCATACCCAGATGGTTTCGCCGTCGCGCGAGAACACGATACCGGTCTCGATATTGTTGAGGAGCTTGCGGTAACGCTCTTCGTGATGCTTCTCGATTTTGGCAACGCGGTCGAAAAGCACGGCGATGTGGTCGTAGCCTTCTTCGCGGGCTTCCTTGGCGAAGGTGTCGTACATGTCGGTCCACTCATAGTTCTCGCCGGCTGCTGCGTCGACAAGGTTGGCGGGAGTTTCGGGTACGGCGCCACCGTGGAGGAGCTTGAACCAGAGCTCGGCATGCTCTTTCTCGTTGGCTGCGGTCTCCTCAAAGATGTTGGCTATCTGTACGTAGCCGTCTTTGCGGGCCTTCGAGGCATAGAACGTATACTTGTTGCGGGCCATGGATTCGCCGGCAAATGCTGTCTCGAGATTTTTCCAGGTCTTGGAATCTTGGGTGAGTTCTTTCATCAGTTATGAGATGTTGGAGGGTTGATTTTATTTTTTGAAGAAACGGTTGTAGAGGCCCTGGAAGCCCTGGCCGTGGCGAGCTTCGTCTTTTGCCATTTCGTGAACGGTGTCGTGGATAGCGTCGAGGTTGAGCTCTTTGGCGCGGC
>CAYUYQ010000197.1:0-3556 GCA_964449335.1 uncultured Bacteroides sp.
AGGATGGCTATCACGCCGGTGAGGAAGCCGTAGACGTATTTTCCGGCCGTGGTGCGTGCGGCGGTCACGGGGTCGGTGGCCATGAACACGGCTGCGAAAGCGAATCCGCCGAACACGAGTTGCTCTACGGGCGAGAGCATCGATGCCGGGTAGGTCGGGGTCTGGAACACGTTGGCTATCCAGCCCATGAACAGTCCGCCGGCAACGACCGAGAGCATGATGCGCCACGAAGCAATGCCGGTGAAGAGCAGCAGGGCAGCACCGATGAGGATGCAGAGCGTCGACGTCTCGCCGAACGAGCCGGGAATCAGACCGAGAAACGCATCCCAGAGCGAGAGCGGCTGGCCGATGATGTTTGTGAGGTCGAGTTTGTCGCCCACGGTTGTGGCAACCTGGCCCAGAGGGGTGGCACCGCTCACGCCGTCGGCAAAGCTGACGTGTCCGCCAAGGCCGCAGATGGGCTCGGAGGAGATAAACGCGCGGTCGCCGCTCATCGAGGCGGGATAGGCGAAGAAGAGGAATGCGCGGGTGACGAGGGCAACGTTGAACACGTTGTAGCCCGTTCCGCCAAACACTTCCTTGACAAAAATCACTGAGAAGGCCGTGGCGACGGCAAGCATCCACACCGGAGTCTCGATCGGGCAGATAAGCGGCACGAGGATACCCGTGACGAGGAATCCTTCCTGAATCTCCTCATGGCGCCACTGCGCTACGATAAATTCGATACCGAGGCCCACCAGGTAGGTCACTACGATGCGGGGCAGGATGGCCAGAAAGCCGTAGGCCATCACCGACCAGAACGGAAATTCGGTCATGCCCGAGCCGAGGAAGTTCTGATAGCCGGTGTTGTACATGCCGAAGAGCAGACACGGCATCAGCGCCAGCACCACGATAATCATCACTCGCTTGGAGTCGAGTCCGTCGTGGATATGCACACCCGACGTTGATGTTGAGTTGGGTGTATAGAGGAAAGTCTCCAGTCCGTCAAACACCGAGTGGAATGCCTGCAGCTTTCCGCCCGGCTCGAAATGAGGCTTTACTCTGTCGAGATATTTGCGAAGCATTGGGGTTATAATGAGTTGAATGTTTGTAATCGGTTGTTGTCGTTGTTGCTGTGTAGTCGCGTTTATTCAAGCTCCTTGCGGATGTAGTCGAGGCCTTCGCGCACGGCTTTCTGAATCTCGATTTTCGAGGGATCGACGTATTCGCACAGGGCGAAGTCTTCGGGCGCCACCTCATAGATGCCGAGCTGTTCCATGCGGTCGATATCGCGGCTGAGGATAGCTTTGAGAAGATATTCGGGCATGATGTCCATCGGGAACACCTTGTCGTATTCACCCGACATAATCATGGCGCGGCGTCCGCCGAGCAGACGGGCGTCGGGGGCGAATTTCTTGCCGGGAAGGAACCGGGAGAGGAACGAGCGGCTGACGCTCATCTTCGATGGGCTCATCGAAGCCCAGCCCATGAATTCGTTGACGTCGTCGCCTTCGGGAATGACCGTTATCTGGCGGTAGGGATAGTGGAGAAATCCGTCGAGACCGGTTGCAACGCCGGTTAGCACGTTGCCGGCTATGATGCGGTGATGATGGCCGTTGTCGGCAATGTTGCCTTCGACAAGAGGCTCTATGGCGGCGCCTATCACGGTGTCGATAATGCAGGGAGTCTTGACATCGGAGCCGGTTACGGCCACGCGGGTAGCCCAGTCGACCTTGCCGTCAACCACAAGCGAGCCGATGCGTGCGACGGTGACGATGTCGAGCGTCCACACGGTCTCACCTTTATTAACAGGCTTTATGTTGGCAGCGAGCACACCGGCGTTGCCCACAGGGTGGGGGCCCTTGACAACCACTTTGACGGCCGGCGCGGGCACGGCAAGCGTCGAGTCTTCGCGCACACCCACATAGACTGTGCCTTTCGTCAGACGCGCCAAGGCTTTGAGTCCGGCTTCGATTATGGCTTCTTTTCCGGTCAGAGGCGAGCAGATGTCGTAGGCCAGCGGAGCGCTATCGATTGCGGTGACAAAAATGTCGCGCGGTTCAGCGTCGGGATTGGGCACGATGTCGTAGGGGCGCTGGCGCATCATGGCCCAGATGCCCGAGCGGCGCAGAGCCATGCGGAGTGAGTCGGCATCGTCGGCGGGCTTAGCCGCGGCAGCAGCGGTCGGGTTGGCGGCGGTTTCAACCACCACGCGCAGGATTTTGCGGCGGTCGCCGCGCACGACGGCTTTGACCGTGCCGCCGACGGGCGAGGCTATAACCGTGTCGGGATTAATCTTGTCGAACAGGAGAGGGGCTCCTTCCTCAACGGTCTGGCCTTCCTTGACGGCCAGCTTTGGCGTGAATCCGGGGAAGTCGTCGGGGCATATAGCTACCAGGCCGGGGAGCACGGATTTCACCTGCGATCCGGCTTCCACACCTCCCTTGAGGTTGAGGTCGAGGCCGCGGCGGATGTTTACAGTCATTTCCATGAGTGAAAATATGCGGAGTAAGTGTATATAATGTCTTGTGAGTTAGAACACGCAAAGTTATTTATATTTTTTGTTATTTGTTAAGGAATACTATCAAAAAATGCGGTTAATGTTGCGGAAAATACTTAACCGGAGCTTGCTCGCCAATAAATCGGATAAATTTGCCGATAAAAATTTTGGAAGTTTAAAACTAATCAATACTTTTGCATAAATCTTTTGCATGAAAAGACTTTAGTTTCCCGAATCAATACCAGGAAAGTCGGTGCGTCACCGCCGATGTCGGCACTTGCAAATAACACAATACGTTCACAATCAACAAACGCGATAACAATCAATCAAAACTAATAACCAATATTTAACTTTAATCTCAGTAATTATCAATTATGGAAGCTCAAAAGCCCACCACCAAGCCCCAGGCGGCTAAAAAACAAGGTAGCAATGTAGGCGGCATCAAGAACGCATTCTTGGTGATCATCGCTTGCTTCGTCGTTGCAGTATGTCTGTTCATCTTCTGGTTCGGTCACGAATCACACTTCGAAGAGGGTCACCCCATCGACCTCTGGGGCACCATCTATAAAGGCGGTGTCATCGTGCCTATCCTCCAGACTCTGTTCCTTACCGTAATCGTTCTCTCTGTAGAGCGCTACATCGCTCTGACCGGTGCTAAAGGCAAAGGCAACATCACCAAATTCGTTGCCGGTGTTAAGGCATGCCTCGAGAAGAAAGATATCGCCGGCGCTCAGGCTCTCTGCAAAACCCAGAAAGGTTCTGTTGCCGCTGTAGTAGCTGCCGCTCTCGTAAAATATCAGGAAATGGACATGAACACCGAGCTCACCAAAGAGCAGAAAGTTCAGACCCTCCAGAAAGAAGTAGAAGAAGCAACCGCTCTCGAGATGCCCGCTCTTCAGCAGAACCTCCCCATCGTGGCTACCATGACCACTCTCGGTACTCTCGTAGGTCTTCTCGGTACTGTAATCGGTATGATCAAATCGTTCCAGGCTCTTGCTCAGTCAGGTGCTCCCGACTCAACCGAGCTCTCGACCGGTATCTCGGAGGCTCTTATCAACACCGCCTTCGGTATCGCCA
>CAYUYQ010000198.1:0-3555 GCA_964449335.1 uncultured Bacteroides sp.
AACGTATGGCTCCGCACCATCAAGGATATCCTCGACGATCCCAACCCCAACGCCCTCGATTTCCTCGACACGCTGAAGCTCAACCTCTTCTCCTCCGAAATCGTTGTCTTCACACCCAAAGGCGAGCTGATTACGCTCCCCAACAACTCGACCGTGCTCGATGTCGCATTCACCCTCCATTCCGAGATAGGCAGCAAATGTATCGCCGGCAAGGTCAATCATAAGCTCGTGCCGCTCAGCCACAAGCTCATGTCGGGCGATCAGGTCGAAGTGCTCACCTCGCAAAACCAGAAGCCCAAAGCCGAATGGATGGACTTCCTCGCTACGGCCAAAGCGCGCACCCGCCTCCGCGCCGCCCTGCGCCGCGAAGTGGCCCCCGCCATCGAGTCGGGCAAGGAAATACTCTATAAATTCCTTGAAGACGGTCAGGTCGAGCCAACCAACGAAGTCATCACCAAAATCATGGCTTTCTATCACGTCCCCTCGCGCGACACCTTCTATCAGAAGCTCGCTCAGGGCGAGATAAGCCTCGACGGCTACGTGCTCAAGGACTCGCCGAAGACCTCCCCCTCGCTTCTCAAGAAAATATTCCGCATCACTACCGGCAAAAACGGAAAAGATAGCGCTCCGGACGCACCGACCATCATCAAGCCGGAAAAAATCAATCCCAAGGAAATCTACCGTTTGAAGTACGGCGAAAAAGAGCGTAATTTCGTCTTTTCCGACTGCTGTCACCCCATACCGGGCGACGACGTGATGGGCTTCATCAACGACGACGGCATGGTCGAGGTTCACACCCTCGCGTGTCCGCGCGCCGCCGTGCTCAAAGCCGGATTCGGGCCACGCATCGTGGCCACGGAGTGGGAGCGCATCGAAAGTCAGTCGCGGGTGGCCATCGAAATCGATGGTGTTGACCGCCACGGAATCCTGCAGGAGCTCATCTCAACCATATCGTCGGAGATGAACATCGACATACGCAGTCTCCACATCGACACCAACGACGAAGTGTTCCACGCCACGCTCGACGTGCTCGTGCGCGACAAGCAGGTAGTCACCGCCCTATGCGCACGCATCCGCAAAATCAGCGGCGTGCAGAGCGCCGGACGTAAGGAAGCGTAAGGCCGCACCGACGCTCCGCCCTCATCCACTATATAATCATAGCAATCAAAGCCCATGCAACTGAAAATATCGCGCCACACCGTGACCCTCGCGGCCATATTCGTAGCCACCGTGGCTATCATATATTATTTTCTGCCGCGAAACGACAGCAACTCATATCACTACGAGACAAACCGTCCGTGGAACTACGCCCTGCTCACCGCTCCGTTCGACATCCCGATACACCTCGACTCGGTCAGCGCAGCCACTATTAAAGACAGTATCGACCAGAATTTTGAGCCGATATTCTACCGCGATGTTGCGGCTGAGAACGCCGTCATCGACCAGTATGACAAACGTCTCGGCGTGATTACCGTAGGCGGCCGCCACGTCACCGCCTCGCAACGCAGCTACCTCATCACCCAGCTGCGCAAGCTCTATGAACGCGGCATCGTGGCCACCGACGTAATGGCGCAGGCCACCACCCCGCATGTGCGCATACTCACCTCGCCCAACAGCGCCGTCAGTGTCTCGCTCCGGAGCTACCTCACCCCGCGCGACGCCTACGTGAAGCTCGACTCCACGCTCAACGCCCGCGAGCTCCACGACATCGTCACCACCGCCCGTCTGTCGGAAATCATGGTGCCCAACATCATCCCCGACTCAGCGCAGACCGTGCGTTTCCGCAACGAAGCCTACCAGACGGCTCTTGCTCCAATCGGCGTCATCCAGCAGGGCGAACGCATAATTGACCGCGGCGACATCGTCACACCGCAGCTCCATACCATCCTGTCCACCTACGAGCAACTGTCGGCCGACCGCGGAGCCTCCGTCATCGCCGACCGTTACTATCCCATGGCCGGACGTCTGCTCTACATCTCGCTCATGATAGGCGCGCTCTACGTCTATCTCTACTTCTTCCGCCGCGACTATCTCCAGTCGAAACGTGCCATACTGCTGCTTTCGCTAATGGTGTGCGCCGTCCCCTCGCTCACCTACGTGCTGACGGCCCAATACATCTCGGCGCTCTACATCATCCCGATAACCATCGTGCCGATTCTTGTGCTGGTATTCCTCGATTCGCGCACAGCCTTCTTCACGTTCCTCATCACACTGCTGCTCACCGCACTCTGCGCACGCTTCATCCTCGAGTTCATGGCTCTTGAATTTGTGGCCGGTATAGCCGCCCTCGCTTCCATACGCGAACTCTCGCGCCGCTCGCAGCTGCTGCGCACGGCCTTGATAGTGTTCGTGGCCTACTCGGTGACCTACGTGGCCGTCGATCTCATCCAGTCGGGAAGTCTCAAGGCTCTCTCGCCGCGCACATTCGGATTCTTCGCCATCAATGCCCTCTGCGTGTCGTTTGCCTACATTCTGGTCTTCATCTTCGAAAAACTATTCGGATTCACTTCGCGCGTGACGCTCGTCGAGCTCTCGGACATCAACAATCCCACGCTCCGCGAGCTCTCGGAAGAATGTCCCGGCACGTTCCAGCACTCAATGGCCGTCAGCAATCTGGCCTCGGCTGCCGCAAACCGAATCGGGGCCAACGTGCAGCTCGTCAGAGCCGGTGCGCTCTATCACGACATCGGCAAAATCTCCAATCCGGCATTCTTCACCGAAAATCAGCATGGAGTCAACCCCCACGACGCCCTCGACCCCAAACAGAGCGCCCGCATAGTCATCGGCCATGTGACCGAAGGCCAGAAGCGCGCCATGAAAGCCAAACTACCCGAGGCCATAACCCGGTTTATCACCGAGCATCACGGCCGCGGCACAGCCCGCTACTTCTACACCACCTACTGCAACACTCATCCCAACGAGGAACCCGACCCGCAACCCTTCACCTACCCGGGCCCCAATCCGCAGTCGCGCGAGACCTCCATACTGATGATGGCCGACGCTGTAGAAGCGGCATCGCGCTCGCTCACCGACCACTCTCCCGAAGCCATATCCGCTCTGGTAAACCGCATAATCGACTATCAGATTGCCGAAGGCCTTCACAACGAGTCGCCCATATCGTTCCGCGACGTGACCGACATAAAAGACACCTTCATTTCACGCCTGCGCACGATGTATCACTCCCGAATCTCCTATCCCGAATCAATCAAGACGGCAGACAAAGCCTGACAAAACCATCGATTTTATGTCACGACGAATCATACTCTCTCTCCTGCTCGCCGCGCTCGGCTGCCTCGCCGCTTCGGCCCTGATTCCGCTCGACCGCATCGAGCGCCACCACCCCGACCTCGACAAAATCAAACGCGAGACCTACGACCGCAACTCATCCTACTACTATCCCCGGCTGATGGCGGAATTCATGCGCAACGACACGACCATGAATCTCGACCGTTATCGCTATCTCTATCTCGGCTACATGTTTCAGGAAGACTACAACCCCTATCGCGCTCCCGCCTACTCGGGACGCATCCTGACCAACTATGCCAAATCCGAGCT
>CAYUYQ010000199.1:0-3537 GCA_964449335.1 uncultured Bacteroides sp.
AGTACGGGCCGATGGAGCGTGCGTGCATCTTGTCTTCGACCATGTGGCCGAGTTTCAGCATGTAGATGACGCCTACGGTTGCGGGCTGGTCGAAACGTTCGCCGGTTCCGCCGTCGTAGAGGTAGCATTTACCGTAGCGGGGAACGCCGGCCTTGTCGGTCCATTCGTTGAGGTCATCGAGCGAGGCTCCGTCGAAAATCGGAGTGGCGAATTTCTCGCCGAGTTCGCGTCCGGCCCAGCCGAGCACGGTCTCGAAGATCTGTCCGAGGTTCATTCGGGAAGGCACACCCAGCGGGTTAAGCACAATATCCACCGGGGTTCCGTCCTCAAGGAACGGCATGTCTTCCTGACGCACAACACGGGAAACGATACCCTTGTTACCGTGGCGTCCTGCCATCTTGTCGCCCACACCGATCTTACGCTTCTTAGCGATGTAGACCTTTGCCATCTGCATGATGCCAGAGGGGAGTTCATCGCCGATCGTGATGTCGAATTTCTTGCGGCGCAGCTCGCTGTCGATCTCCTTCGACTTGCGGAGATAGTTAGTGATGAGAGCCATGACCATGCCGTTGATACGGTCGTCATCGGTCCAGTGCCCGAGATTGATCGTCTCATAGTCGATACCGCCGAAATTCTGGTCATCGAAACGAGCCCCCTTCGGAATGATATCCACACCGATGAAATCCTTCACTCCGGCAGAAACCTTTCCTTTGAGAAGGGTCTCAAGTTTGCCGATAAGAATCTCCTTGAGAGCAGCCTGCTTCTCCTCGTAGGTTTCGTCGAGGATGGGGAGCTGCGCGTTCGCACTGTTGCGGCTATTCTTTTTCTTCACCGCACGTGAGAACAGATTGGTGCCGATAACCACACCCTTCAGCGAGGGAGATGCCTTCAGCGAAGCGTCTTTCACGTCGCCGGCCTTGTCGCCGAAAATGGCGCGGAGCAGTTTCTCCTCAGGTGTCGGATCGCTCTCTCCCTTCGGAGTGATCTTTCCGATCATTATGTCGCCGGGAACCACGTGAGCACCCACGCGGATGATTCCGCGTTCGTCGAGATCCTTGGTTGCCTCCTCGCTGACGTTGGGGATGTCGCTCGTAAGCTCCTCCATTCCACGCTTTGTTTCGCGCACTTCAAGAGTATATTCGTCCACATGAACCGAGGTGAGGATATCCTCACGCACCATTCTCTCATTAAGAACGATGGCGTCCTCATAGTTATATCCCTTCCAAGGCATGAAAGCCACCTTCAGGTTGCGGCCGAGGGCAAGCTCGCCCTTCTCCGTTGAATATCCCTCAGTCAGGATATCCCCCTTCTCCACTCTCTGGCCAACGTCGCATATCGGACGAAGGTCGATCGTTGTGCCCTGGTTGGTGCGGCGGAACTTAGGAATGCGGTATTCCTTTGTTGCCGGCTCGAATTCCACGAACTCCTCATCCTCCGTACGGTCATACTTGATGCGGATGGTAGTGGCGTCGACATATTCTATCACGCCCGGGCCCTCAGCCATGATCTGGGTGCGGCTGTCGCGGATCAGCTGACCCTCGATACCGGTGCCCACGATCGGAGACTCGCTCCTGAGCAGAGGAACAGCCTGGCGCATCATGTTCGAACCCATGAGCGCACGGTTGGCGTCGTCATGCTCGAGGAAGGGGATCAGGGAGGCAGCGATGGAGGCGATCTGGATAGGAGCCACATCCATCAGCTCGATATCCGTGGGGGGAACGATCGGGAAGTCAGCGTCAAGACGGGCCTTTACCTTGTTCCGGATAAATGTGCCGTCATCGTTGAGGGGCGCATTTCCCTGAGCGATCATTTTTCCCTCCTCAAGCTCAGCGGTGAGATAAACCACTTCGTCATTATTGGTGTTCACCTTTCCGTTGGCAACCTCGCGATAGGGAGTCTCTATGAAACCGAGATTATTGATTTTAGCATAGACGCAGAGCGATGAGATCAGACCGATATTCGGTCCCTCAGGGGTCTCGATCGGGCAAAGACGGCCGTAATGGGTATAGTGTACGTCTCGCACCTCGAAACCGGCACGCTCTCTGGAAAGACCGCCGGGACCAAGAGCCGACATACGGCGCTTGTGGGTGATCTCAGCCAGAGGGTTGGTCTGGTCCATGAACTGAGACAGTGCGTTGGTGCCGAAGAACGTATTGATCACCGACGAAATCGTCTTGGCATTGATCAGGTCGATCGGTTTGAACACCTCATTGTCTCTCACGTTCATTCGTTCGCGGATCGTGCGCGACATACGTGCAAGACCCACTCCGAACTGGTTATAGAGCTGCTCACCCACAGTGCGGACACGACGGTTGCTCAAGTGGTCGATATCGTCGACATCGCTCTTGGAATTGATGAGCTCTATAAGATATTTGATAATGGCGATAATATCCTCTTTGGTGAGGACCTTAACGTCATCGGGAATGTCAAGATTGAGTTTTTTGTTGATGCGGAAGCGACCAACTTCTCCCAGATCATAGCGCTTCTCTGAGAAGAACAGGTTCTGGATCACCTCGCGAGCAGAAGCATCGTCCGGTGGCTCCGCGTTGCGAAGCTGCCTGTAGATATATTGGATGGCCTCCTTTTCTGAGTTGGAGTTATCCTTCTGGAGAGTATTGAAGATGATGCTGTAGTCAATGGCGCTCACGTTCTCCTTCTCCAGCAGCAGCGTTTTGGCGCCGCTCTCCAGAATAGCGTCGATATTGTCTTCCGACACCTCCGTGCCGCGGTCTACGATCACGTCGTTACGCTCGATCGAGACAACCTCGCCGGTCGATGAGTCGGAATAATCCTCGATCCAGCTCTTCACGATACGTCCCGCGAGTTTACGGCCGATGGCAGCCTTGAGGTTGGTCTTGTTGACCTTTATTTCCTCGGCAAGATCAAAAATCTGGATGATATCCTTATCGCTCTCAAGACCGATCGCACGCAGAAGCGTGGTTACGGGGAGTTTCTTTTTACGGTCGATATAGGCATACATCACATTATTGATGTCAGTAGCAAACTCAATCCAGCTTCCTCTGAACGGGATGATACGTGCAGAATAAAGTTTTGTGCCGTTGGCATGTGTGCTCTGGCCGAAAAATACGCCCGGCGACCTATGGAGCTGGGAAACGACAACACGCTCGGCGCCGTTGATGACGAAAGTTCCCTGTTCTGTCATATAGGGAATCGGGCCGAGATACACGTCCTGAATGGTCGTGTCGAAATCCTCATGGTCGGGATCCGTGCAGTAAAGCTTCAGCTTGGCCTTAAGCGGAACGCTGTAGGTGAGGCCTCGCTCCAGGCACTCGTCGATCGTATAGCGGGGAGGATCTATATAATAATCAAGAAACTCCAATACGAAATTATTGCGGGTGTCGGCGATAGGGAAGTTCTCCGCGAATACTTTATATAGTCCCTGATTTTTCCTCTCCTCCGGCGGAACGTCAAGCTGAAGGAAATCTTTAAACGACTTCAGCTGCACCTCCAGAAAGTCAGGAAACGGGAGCGGATTTTTAATCGATGCGAAGTTTACGCGCGGTTTTTCGGTTAAAA
>CAYUYQ010000200.1:0-3532 GCA_964449335.1 uncultured Bacteroides sp.
ACACACGGCCGTCAGCTGGGCCACGTGCTCATAGAGCCGACGAGCAAGGCCGAGTTTGACCGCATGCACGGCAAGCTCAAGGGCGCATGGGTGCTTCTAAAAGGCAAGAGCACCGGTTTCCCCATCAACAAATCGGCCAAAGGCGACTCGCTGCGCGCCGCCGCCCGCCACTACAATGACTCCGTGTCGGCTGTCAACCGCCGCATAATGATGAACAACCGCCGCAACGGCACCGACACGCCGATGGTTGCGCTCAAAGATGAACCGGCGCTGTTCTACCGCGAGATGTGCGATGCCGGTGTGCTCGGATTCATTCAGGCTGCCGAGACGCCTATCCGCGCCCTTTATGACCGCCCGCTGGTCAACGACACTACCACGACGTTTGACAATCTGCCTACTCAGCCCGAAATCAAACTCGACGAGCATCAGTTTGCCCTCATCGAGCGCGCAGCCCGCGAGCGCCGCGACATTATGCTCGAATTTGATATCCGCAATCATTTCCGCCTCGGCCCCATAAAGTATCACAATGTGATTGCCGAAATCAAGGGTACGGACTATCCCGACGAATATGTGATAATCAGCGGCCACCTCGACGCCTACGACGTGGCTACCGGCGCCATTGACTGCGGCACGGGCATCGGCCCGATGCTCGAGGCAGCCCGACTGCTGGCCGCTGCCGGCGTGAAGCCTAAACGAACAATCCGCTTCGTGGCTTTTGCGGGCGAGGAGTTCGGACTGCTCGGCGCCCAGGCCTACTGCAAGAAGCATCATAAGGAGCTCGACAAAATAGCGCTGATGCTCAACCGCGACGGCGGTCCGGAGCCTCCGGTGGGCATAAGTGTGCCTGCTGCTATGGTCGACGACCTGAAGAAAATCTGCGAGCCCATACCGTCGATTAACCCCGACTTCCCCTTTGAAGTGACGGTGGCTGAGCCGCGCAAGCGCCCGACCGAGTTCGGCGGCACGGATGCTACGGTGTTTGCCGTAGAAGGCGTTCCGACCTATGGTTTCCGACTGAGCGACGTCGACGGTACCAACTTCAACTACGGTGAAATCTGGCACACCGAAAACGACATCCTCAACCGCGAGAATCCCCGCTATCAGCAGCACACGGCTATCGTCACCGCAATCGTGGCCCTCGGCATAGCCAACCTCGACCATCAGCTCTCGCGCAAGGGAATGTTTACCGATTCGGAAGCCGTTTCCAAGAAATAATCCGGCCCGCTGACTTCAACCCGCATGGCACGCTTCCGCATAAACATTCTGGGATGCGGCTCGGCAACGCCGACGCCGCGCCACAATCCGTCGGCGCAGGTGGTCGATTTCCGCGACACGCTCTATATGATCGACTGCGGCGAGGGCGCCCAGAAGATGATGCGTGTCATGGGGCTGAAATTCAGTCGGCTCAGCCATATATTTATATCGCACATGCATGGTGACCATGTGCTCGGATTGCCGGGGTTGCTATCGACGCTGGCCCTGCATGAGAAGTCGGGCACGGTCACCGTCCATCTTCCCGCCCAGGGACTGGAGCTGATGCGCTCGGTCACAGGTTATTTCTGCCGAGAGGCGACGTACGACATCGTTTTCGAGCCGATTCCCGACGGTGGCGGAGCAATAATCGACACTCCGGCGCTGACCGTCAGTGCCTTTCCGCTCTATCACCGCGTGCCCGCCTACGGCTTTCTCTTTGCCGAGAAGCCTAAGCCGCGCCATCTTATCGGGGCGATGCTGGATCATTTCGGTGTGCCTGTGGCGCAGCGCCATGCCATAAAGGAGGGTGCCGACTTCGTGCGGCCCGACGGAACGGTGATAGCCAACGAGCGTCTCACCACTCCGGCCGATCCGGCGGTGAGCTACGCCTACTGCAGCGACACGATGTTTGACGCCCGCGTGGCCGAAGCCGTGCGCGGTGTCGACACGCTGTATCACGAAGCTACTTACGACGATTCGCTTGCCGCGCAGGCCCACGAGCGGGGCCACTCTACGGCTCGCGAAGCCGGGCGGATTGCGGCCATGTCGGGCGCGCGCCGCCTGATTATCGGCCATTTCTCCAATCGCTACGACTCGCTCGACCTTCTCGCTACGCAGGCGCGCGAAGAGTTCCCGGATGTAATCGTAGCCAACGAAGGACTTAAAATCGACTTGCTATGACCGCAGACGCAGCTGCCGACGAACGCTATATGCGCATGGCTCTCGACGAAGCGCACCGCGCCTACGAGGCCGAGGAGGTCCCTGTAGGGGCCGTGGTAGTCTGCAAAGGGCGAGTAATCGGCCGGGGCCATAATCTGACAGAAACCCTTGGCGACGTCACCGCCCATGCCGAAATCCAGGCCATAACCGCCGCCGCGCAGACTTTGGGTGGCAAATATCTACCCGAATGTACGCTCTACGTCACCGTGGAGCCCTGCCTCATGTGCGCCGGCGCAATCGGTTGGAGCCAGCTTCCGCGCATAGTCTATGGCGCCTCCGACCCTCGCCGCGGTTACTCGGCCTTCACCCTCCGGCCATTCCACCCCCGTGCCACGGTCACGTCGGGCGTTCTGGCCGACGAATGTGCAGCGCTTATGAAATCGTTCTTCGCCAAGCGTCGTTAAACCGGGGGGCCGGTTACCGGGCGAAGCCTATGGAAATAAAGTGAAGTATAGGTCCAAGTCCGGTCACCCAATAATACCAGCCGTGGACACCGCTACGCATGCGGTAGTCAATCGGTATGCCCTTGCGCTTCATGGCGAGGAAGAAATCCACATTGCCTTCGTAGAAGAAGTCATTGTCGCCGCAGTCGGTGTACCATCTCACGGTTTTCAGCCGATCGACCATGTCGGGTGAGGCTGATTTGACAAATGCTGTCGGGTTGTTGGCAATCAGCGACGCGGCATAATCCTTGTCACTCTGCGCCATCCGGCTCTGCTCGGGATGGCCTACTATGCCACAGATGGCGCACGACGCGCCGTAGATATCGGGGTGCTTCTGCGCGTAGGCAATAGCCGCCTCGCCACCCATCGAAGCCCCGACTATGGCGCGATGTGATTTATCGGCGATGGTGCGATATGAAGCGTCGATGAGCGGAATCAGTTCGTCGTGGAAATAAGCCTCATAATCCCAGCCCGGCACCGAGAAAAATCCAAGATGGCGCCCCAGATGAAACTCTGCCTCGCCCGAGGCGTCCGGCATCACCACAATCATCGGCCGAGCCATGCCCGACCGCAAAGCGTCGTCGGCAATCTGCGGCAGGTCGCCCATCGTGATCCACATCTCGTGGGTGCCACCCGCCGGATGAAGCAGATAGACAACCGGATAACGCTCCGTGCTGTTTTCGTAGCCCGTCGGGAGATAGACTGAGAAATCCTTCGTCACGCCAAGCACGTCGCTGCTCATCGAGCAATGCTCCACGCACCCGCTGTCAGGCAATACCCCGAAATGTCTTACGGCCTTTCGCCGCTCCAGAATCTTTACCATATCGCATAAAAATAATGTTCACTATGTTTCTAACGCCTATCCCGGGCGGTTGGTTTGTGGCGCTCCCTCGGGG
>CAYUYQ010000201.1:0-3515 GCA_964449335.1 uncultured Bacteroides sp.
TGGAACTGGCGCGGATGGTGGGACTACGGCACGGGCGCTCTCGGCGATATGGCCTGCCACATCCTCCACCAGCCGTTCAAGGCTCTCAATCTCAAATATCCCATCAAGGCCGAAGGCTCGTCGACGCTGCTGTTGAGCGCGTGCGCACCCCAGGCCCAGCACGTGAAGCTGACCTTCCCGGCCCGCGACAACATGGCCAAAGTTGCCATGCCCGAAGTAGAAGTGCACTGGTACGACGGCGGTCTGCTTCCCGACCGTCCCGCTGGTTTCCCCCAGGGCAAACCGCTCATGCCTGCCAACGGCGGCCTGACAATATTCCACGGCACGAAGGACACGCTCGTCTGCGGATGCTACGGCACCGAGCCCTTCCTGCTCTCCGGCCGCACGCCCAATGCGCCGAAAGTTGCACGCCGTGTGCCGACATCGCACGAGATGGACTGGGTGCGCGCCTGCAAGGAAGATAAAGACAGCCGCGTGAAATGCAACTCCGACTTCTCTGAGGCCGGACCGTTCAACGAAATGGTGGCTATGGGTGTGCTCGCCGTTCGCCTTCAGGGCCTGAACAAGGTGCTCGAATGGGATGGCGAAAACATGTGCTTCACCAATATTGGCGACAACGAGGAAATCAAAACCGTGGTAAAAGACGGCTTCAAGATTCACAACGGCCACCCGACGTTTGACAAGACATGGACCGATCCGGTCAACGCCCGTGAATTCGCAGCCGAACTCATCAAGCATAAATATCGCGACGGCTGGAAGCTGCCCGACATGCCTGCATAACCAAAACAGAAAGTATATATAAACCAACCACAATCATGAAAAAGATTATTTTTCTTGCCGCAGGAGCAATTGCTCTGATGGCATCGTGCGTAAACAAAAATTCAAGCAACGCCACCGCCGAGCAGACCGACTCAGTTGCAGCCGAGGAGGCTACGGGTCTGGCTCAGTATCCGATGGATGAGGAGGGCTACTACGTGATATTCAACGGTAAAGACCTCAACGGCTGGCGCGGCTACGGACGCGATACCGTGCCTTCGCGCTGGACGGTAGAAGATGGTGCAATCAAATTCACCGGCGCAGGTGGCGGCGAGGCTCAGCCTGCCGACGGCGGCGACATCATCTTCGGCGAGAAGCTCAAGAACTTCGAGCTCGAACTTGAATGGAAAGTGTCGAAAGGCGGTAATTCGGGCATCTTCTATCTTGCTCAGGAAGCCTACTCGACCAAGGACGACGGCACTCAGGTGCTCGAACCCATCTATATCTCGGCTCCCGAATATCAGGTGCTTGACAATGCCAATCATCCCGATGCAAAACTCGGCGTCGACGGCAACCGCATGTCGGCTTCGCTCTACGATATGATTCCCGCCAAGCCCCAGAATCAGAATCCTTACGGCGAGTGGAACAAAGCAAGAATTCTTGTCTACAAAGGCACGGTTGTTCACGGCCAGAACGGTGAGAACGTGGTTGAATATCACCTCTGGACTCCCCAGTGGACCGAAATGCTCCAGAACAGCAAGTTCAGCGAGGAAAAGTGGCCGGCAGCTTTCGCACTGCTCAACAATTGCGGCGGCGAAAATCATGAGGGCTACATCGGCTTCCAGGATCATGGCGACGACGTATGGTTCCGCAATATCCGTGTGAAACCGCTTGACTGATTTTTTCGGATAAAGTGATTAAAGAGGGCGTGTCAGAATCCCCGGATCTTGGCACGCCTTCTAATTGGTCCAATAGGGGGTTATACCTTTATTTAATAATGACGAGTTATGAACTATAAAAATATCCTGATATTGACTGTGACAGTGGCAATGGCGCTGACATCGTGCGGCGGTGTGAAAAATGAAGGACAGGCCGCTTCTGAGAAGAAGGAAATCGGACTGCAGCTTTACTCTGTGCGTCATTTGCTCGAAGAGGGCGCGCCTTACGAAAACAATCTCGCCGCGCTTCTCGATACACTCGGGAAAATGGGCTATACGCAGGTCGAAGCTGCATCGTACAATGCCGAGCAGGGGACGTTCTATGGCCTGACACCCGACGAATACGCCAAGGCTGCAGCCAACGCCGGAATCAAGGCGCTGTCGTCGCACACCGGCCGGCCTCTGACAGCCGACGAACTTGAAAGCGGTGACCTCACCGAATACTACGCGTGGTGGGACAAAGCCATAAAAGACCATAAGGCAGCCGGAATGAGCTATATCGTCCTGCCGTGGATGAGTGTGCCCGAAACGCTTGCCGACCTGCAGAAGCAATGCGACGCTCTGAGCGAAGTCGGCCGCCGCGCCGCCGCGCAGGGCATCAGTATCGGTTATCACAATCATTCGCACGAATTTACAAAGGTTGAGGGCGTGCCGATGCTCGATTATATGATTGAGCATACCGACCCTGAGGCCGTGTTCTTTGAGCTCGACGTATATTGGGCGATGATGGGTCAGGCAAGCCCCGTGGACTACTTCAAGAAGTATCCCGGTCGCTTCCGTCTGCTTCACATCAAGGACCGCCGCGAAATCGGCCAGAGCGGAATGGTGGGCTTTGACGCTATTTTCAACAATGCCGACGTGGCCGGTCTCGAAAACTACTTCGTGGAGATTGAGGAGTTTACCGACGGCGCTGAAAAAGGCACCAAAGAGAGCGCCGACTATCTTATAGCCGCTCCGTTTGTGAAAGCCAACTACGCATCGAAATAAAAACCGACGACGGAATAATGGCTGATTCGGGAGAAAACATGACGTTCTGGGCCCATCTGGAGGCATTGCGATGGGTGTTGCTGCGTGTGCTGCTGGTCTACGTGCTGCTGGTTGCGGCCTGTTTTGTGGCTATGCCCCACATATTCAACAGCGTGATACTCGGCCCGACATCGTCGGACTTCATACTCTACCGCTGGCTTAACGGACTGCATGGCGACGGTGTGTTTTTCCCTGATTTCAGTTCGCCGTTTAAAATCGACCTGATAAACGTAAAGCTCGCGTCGCAGTTCATGACCCATATCAGCACGTCGTTCTGCCTTGGGTTCCTGCTCGTGTTTCCCTATCTGATAGGGGAGGTGTGGATGTTCGTCAGACCGGCGCTCTATCCGGGCGAAAGACGCTCGGTGTTCGCGCTGTTTGCTTTCGGTGTGCCGATGTTCTATCTCGGGTGTGCGGTTGGCTACCTGATAGTTTTTCCGTTTACCTTCCGCTTTCTCGCGCAATATGAGCTGAGCAGCGACATCACCAATATGATTTCGCTGAGTTCGTATATCGATAACTTCCTGATGCTCATATTTGTGATGGGCGTTGTGTTTGAGTTGCCGTTCGTGTCATGGATACTGTCGAAATTAGGAGTGCTGACATCAGACTTTCTAAAGCGCTTCCGCCGTCAGGCCGTGGTGGTGCTTCTGGTGCTTGCGGCGTTCATCACTCCGACCGGCGACCCATTCACGCTTGCAGTGGTGTTTGTCCCGCTCTACGTACTCTACGAAGTCAGTATTCTGCTGGCCGCAAGGAAGCGCGAGAGCGTTGACGACGACGAATAGCGGCGCG
>CAYUYQ010000202.1:0-3465 GCA_964449335.1 uncultured Bacteroides sp.
GCACTATCAGACCGCTCAGGCAGTCAAGCAGCTCCTCCAGAAATATAACGAACTTCAGGATATTATCGCAATTCTCGGTGTCGACGAGCTTTCTGATGAAGATAAACTCGTCGTGGCCCGTGCCCGTCGCGCACAGCGTTTCCTCTCGCAGCCATTCTTCGTGGCCGAGCAGTTCACGGGTCTTCCCGGCGTGATGGTGCCTCTATCGGAAACTATCCGTGGCTTCAAGATGATTCTTTCGGGCGAGATGGACGAATATCCCGAGCAGGCGTTCCTCAATGTAGGCACTATCGACGAGGCTATTGCCAAGGGCAAGAAAATGCTCGCCGAGGTCGGTGCCTGACAGAGGTAACAGTGAGAGAATAATAATGACAATTACAATAATCACAACAGACACAATAACTGATGACACTGAAAATCATATCGGCCGAAGACGTGGTATTCGAGGGCGAAGTGCAGTCGGTGACCCTGCCGGGTTCAAAGGGCTCGTTTACCGTGCTGCATAATCATGCGTCGCTCGTCTCGACTCTTGATGCGGGACAAATCCGCTATGTGCAGGACGGACAGACGGTCGAACTGCCCATAACCGGCGGACTGGTGGATGTGGACAACAACGTTGTGTCGGTTTGCATATACTGAAGCCATGATTAAGCGACTGGTAATAATGCTGATGATGCTGTTGGTGACCGGCGTTGGATCGCTGCTCGCCTCGGCTTCGGCACCCGCTGACTCGGTCAAGACCATCGATCCCAAGGAAATCATTTTCGAGCACCTTGGCGACGGTTACGGTTGGGAGGTGCCTTTCAGTCATGAAAAGCGAATCCCCCTGCCCATAATCGTGTTTGGCAAGGATGGTGGTATCCACTGTTTCAGTTCCTCGCGCGTGGCTCATGGAGCGACATATAAGGACGGTGACGCAACGTTCAAGATTGCTGGAGCCGGAAGCGAATACAAAGGTAAACTTGTGGAGATTGTCGACGGTCAGGAATTCCGTCCGCTCGATTTCTCGATTACGAAAAACGTCGCCGGTATCTTTATCACGGCAATACTTGTCGTGCTCAGCGTCCTCTCGGTGGCTCGTTGGCACGCACGCATGGGCCATAAAGCTCCGCGCCGTGGCGTGGGCATAATGGAGACGGTAATCACGTTTATCTACGATGGTGCCATCAAACCGGTGCTCAAGGAGAAGTCAATGAGATTTGCTCCCTATCTGCTCACGGTGTTCTTCTTCATACTCTACATGAACCTTCTGGGTCTGATCGTGATTTTCCCCGGTGGCGCAAACCTGACGGGTAATATCGCCGTCACGCTGACTCTGGCTTTGATGACATTCCTCATCACCAACATTTGCGGCACGAAGCATTATTGGAAAGAAGTTTTCTGGCCTGATGTGCCTATCTGGCTGAAGTTCCCGCTGCCGATTATGCCTATCATCGAGGTGTTCGGTGTGTTTACAAAGCCGGCCGCTCTCACGGTCCGTCTGTTTGCCAACATGATGGGTGGCCACATGATAGTGCTCGTGCTTACGGTGCTGATATTTATCTTCGCTCCTATGGGTGCTTTTGCCCTCGGACTTTCATCGGTAATATCGGTGATGTTCTCGGTGTTCATGGTGCTGATTGATGTGCTCGTAAGCTGCATCCAGGCCTATGTGTTCATGATGCTTTCATGTATGTTTATCTCCTTCGCTCAGGAAGAGGGTCATGGCTCGCATGCGCACCATGAGGAAACTCCCGCGCCTGTGCCAACCAAATAATCGACAATAATAAAACAATAATCAAATAACCACATTAAAACACAAAGTTATGTTAGCAATGATTTTAGCAGCAATTGCAGGTGAACTTGGCATTGGCGCATGTATCGGCGCAGGTATCGCAACAATCGGTGCAGGTATCGGTATCGGTAAAATCGGTGCAGCCGCTATGGAGGCTATCGCACGCCAGCCTGAATCGTCGAGCGACATCCGAAGCAACATGATTATGACGGCCGCCTTCGTCGAAGGTGTGGCTCTGTTCGCAATCATCGTCTGCATCCTGTCGATGTTCGTGTAAAGACCCGGCATCACCCGCAACCCACTAACAATATAGATTTCTCTAAACTTCCCTTTTTATGGAACTATTCACGCCTGAAGTCGGACTGATTTTCTGGATGTTCGTGGCTTTTGCCATCGTCTTCTTCATCCTCTACAAATGGGGATGGCCCATCATTATAAAAGGTGTGGAAAACCGTGCCGACCTGATTGATAAAGGTGTGGAGTATGCTCAGAATGCCAAAGACCAGCTTGACCACGCCCGCGAGCAAAGCGAGAAATACATGGCCGAGGCACGCAAGCAGCAGGCAGAAATGCTGCGCGAAGCCGACCGTATGAAATCGCAGATTATCGAGGAGGCCCGCCGTGAAGCTCAGCAGGAAGCCAAGAAGGTAATGGATCAGGCCCGTGTGTCGATAGAGCAGGAACGCAAGGAAGCGCAGCAGCAATTTCGCAATGAGGTGAGCACTTTTGCTCTCGACATTGCCAAGAAAGTGGTGCGCGACCAGCTCAGCGATCAACAGGCTCAGGCCAAGCTCGTCGACACTCTGCTTGATGAGATGGAGAAACAAAACTAACGCATAGACCCGATGAATGAAGGATTGATACCCCGCCGCTACGCAAAAGCGCTCTATAAGTTCGCCCTCGAAAAGGGTGTCGACGGGCGCATGTATGAGCTGATGACCACTCTTGCCAAGAGTTTTGCGCAGGAGAAAGCCCTGCAGGAAGCCGTAGGCAACCCTTATATTTCCGAATCGGACAAGAATCTTCTGCTCACGACCGCATCGGGGGCCACTCCTGACGACACTGTCTATGCCGATTTTCTCAAGCTGTTAGCCCGTAACCGCCGCACCGCGATGATGGACGGCATCGCACGGGCTTACTGCGACATCTATCGTCAGGCCCATCATATTTACGTAGTAAACGTGGTGAGCGCGGCGCCTCTGCCCGCTGCCCAGCAGCAGAGGCTTCGCGATATGGTGGCGGCTCATCTGCCCGAAGGTTCGACCATGGAATACACTTCATCGGTCGATTCGTCGCTGATAGGCGGCTTCACCGTAAGCGTAGGCAACGAGCGTATCGATGCTTCAATCAGTAACGAGTTAAAACAAATGCGTATAAGTCTTTTAAGCAAATAAATTTCACTAATGATAAATCCCAGCGAGATTTCGGAAATATTAAAGCAGCAGCTTGAGACCGTCAACTCCAAGGTGTCGTTTGAAGAGACCGGCACGGTGCTTGAGGTTGGCGACGGTGTGGCCCATGTCTATGGACTCGACAATGTGTGCGCCAATGAGCTGGTGGAGTTTGAAAACGGCGTCAAGGGCGTGGCCCTCAACCTCGAAGAGAGCAACGTCGGCGTGATTCTGCTCAACAATGTCGACAAAGTTACCGAAAACATGTCGGTGAAACGCACAGGCGAGATTGCCTCAATC
>CAYUYQ010000203.1:0-3456 GCA_964449335.1 uncultured Bacteroides sp.
TAAGCTCGATAAGATATTTGATGATGGCGATGATATCTTCGCGGGTGAGCACCTTGACGTCCATCGAGGTGGTGAGGCCGAGTTTCTTGTTGATACGGTAGCGGCCTACTTCACCGAGGTCGTAGCGCTTCTCCGAGAAAAAGAGGTTGGTGATGACCTCGCGTGCCGATGCATCGTCCGGCGGCTCGGCGTTGCGCAGCTGCCGGTAGATATACTGGATAGCCTCCTTTTCGGTGTTGGAGGTATCTTTTTCGAGTGTTTTGAAGATAATCGAGTAGTCGCTGGTGTTGGCATCCTCTTTGTGCAGAAGGATGGTCTGGGCTCCGGAGTCGAGAATCTCCTGAATGTGGTCCTCGGTGAGCTCGGTCTCGCGGTCGATAATCACCTCGGTACGGTCGAGGCTCATCACCTCGCCGGTATCCTCGTCAACGAAGTCTTCCACCCAGGTCTTGATTAGACGGGCAGCCAGCTTGCGGCCCACGGCTTTCTTGAGGTTGGTCTTGTTGACCTTGATTTCCTCAGCGAGTCCGAAGGTCTCGATAATGTCTTTGTCGCTCTCCAGACCGATTGCGCGCAGCAGCGTTGTTACGGGCAATTTTTTCTTACGGTCGATGTAGGCATACATGACATTGTTGATGTCAGTGGCGAATTCAATCCATGAGCCGCGGAACGGGATGATACGGGCCGAATAGAGTTTGGTGCCGTTGGCATGGGTGCTCTGTCCGAAGAAAACGCCGGGCGAACGGTGAAGCTGCGACACCACTACGCGCTCGGCACCGTTGATTACAAACGTGCCTTTCTCGGTCATATACGGGATAGGACCGAGATAAACATCTTGAATCACCGTTGCGAAGTCCTCGTGGTCAGGGTCGGTGCAATAGAGTTTGAGTTTGGCCTTGAGGGGCACACTGTAGGTCAGGCCGCGCTCCAGACACTCTTCGATAGTGTAGCGCGGCGGGTCGATATAATAGTCGAGAAATTCCAGCACGAAGTTGTTGCGGGTGTCGGCTATAGGGAAGTTCTCAGCGAAAACTTTGTAGAGGCCCTCGTTGTTTCTTTTTTCGGGAGGGGTGTCAAGCTGCAGAAAGTCGCGGAATGACTTCAGCTGGACCTCGAGAAAGTCGGGATGCGGGAGAGGATTCTTTACCGACGTAAAATTGACACGGGGTTTAACTGTGTTGACTGACATCTAAAAAGACTAAAAATTTATGGAGAAAAGGATTGAAATTAAATGATAACACAAAAAGGTTAAGTGCATGCCTTTCGGCCACACTTAACCTATATACCTGATTAACAGGCGTTATTATTTAAGTTCAACTTCTGCGCCGGCTTCTTCGAGCTCTTTCTTGAGGCCTTCGGCTTCAGCCTTGGCAAGACCTTCCTTGATTACGCTGGGTGCGCCGTCAACGAGTTCTTTGGCTTCCTTCAGGCCGAGACCGGTCTGAGCCTTAACAACCTTAACGACGTTGAGCTTGCTTGCGCCAGCTGATTTGAGTACGACGTCAAACGAGGTCTTTTCTTCTACGGCGGGTGCACCGGCAGCGGGACCAGCGGCTACGGCTACAGCGGCAGCAGCGGGCTCGATGCCATACTCGTCCTTAAGAATCTGAGCAAGTTCGTTTACTTCCTTTACCGAGAGGTTCACTAATTGTTCTGCAAAAGCTTTTAAATCTGCCATTTTAGTATTTGTTTATTTGATTATTGACTTGATTGTTTGTTTTGAGGAGATGTGATAGAGATGATGTTTATGCTTCTTCTTTTTTGGAGAGTGTCTCAAGGATGCCATGGAGCTTGGTGCCGCCGCTGGTAAGAGCGGAAACAACATTCTTGGCGGGCGACTGGAGAAGAGCGATGACGTCGGCGATAAGTTCGTTCTTGCTCTTGATTGTGGCAAGGGTGTCGAGCTGATCGGCTCCTACGTAAACGGTCTCTTCAACATAAGCGGCCTTGAGTGCGGGGAGCTTATCGTCCTTTTTCACGAAATCCTTGATAAGCTTTGCAGGAGCGTTGGCAACCTGGGTGCACATCAGGGATGTAGGACCGGCAAGGGCTGAGTAGAGTTCTGAATAGTCACCTTCGAGGTTCTCGAGAGCCTTGTGAAGCAGGGTGTTCTTAACGACAATCAGTTTGATGTCGGCTTTCGAGCAAGCGCGACGGAGGGCGCTTGTCTTGGCAGCGTCAAGACCTGCAGTCTCAACAAGGTAGAAGTTAGGATACTCCTTGAGGACTTCGGTGATTTTCTCTATAACGATGGATTTATCTTCCTTTCTCATGATGCTGATAGTTTAATGCTGTTAGTCATCGATGGTCTTAGAGTCGACTTTGACGCCGGGGCTCATGGTGCTCGAAAGATAAATGCTCTTGATGTAAGTACCCTTGGCTGTGGCGGGTTTGAGCTTAATCAGGGTGTTGATAAATTCGCGGGCGTTGTCCTTCATCTGCTCGGGGGTGAAGCTCACCTTGCCGATTGACGAGTGAACGATACCGTTCTTATCGACCTTGAAGTCGATTTTACCCTTCTTAACTTCTTCAACGGCTTTGGCAACGTCGTTGGTCACAGTGCCGCTCTTGGGGTTAGGCATCAGGCCACGCGGACCGAGGATACGGCCCAGAGCACCGATTTTACCCATGATAGCGGGCTGAGTGATGATGATGTCAACGTCGGTCCAGCCGCCTTTAATCTTTTCGATGTATTCGTCGAGACCTACATAGTCGGCGCCGGCAGCCTTGGCGGCAGCTTCGGCATCGGGGTTGCACAGTACAAGCACTTTTACAGTCTTGCCGGTTCCGTGAGGCAGCGTGACAACGCCACGTACCATCTGGTTGGCTTTACGGGGATCTACGCCCAGGCGCACGTCGATATCAAGTGAAGCATCGAATTTGGTATAGGTGATTTCCTTTACCTTTTCAGCCGCTTCAGCGAGAGAGTAGGCCTTCCCTGCTTCAATCTTCGATAAAGCCAACTTCGCATTTTTTGTAAGTTTACTCATGATGTCTCTCTAATTGAAGTTATTTAGATATTTTCAGGGAATGTACCTTTGACGGTGATACCCATACTTCTGGCTGTTCCGGCGACCATGCGCATCGCTGATTCGACGGTGAAGCAGTTCAGGTCAGGCATCTTGTCTTCTGCAATCGTCTTAACCTGATCCCAGGTAACCTCGCCTACCTTGTTACGGTTAGGCTGAGCCGAGCCGCTCTTGAGCTTGGTAGCTTCAAGGAGCTGGATGGCTACGGGAGGCGTCTTGACAACGAAGTCAAAGCTCTTGTCGGTGTAGTAGGTGATAACTACAGGAAGAACTTTGCCGGCCTTGTCCTGGGTACGGGCATTGAACTGCTTGCAAAACTCCATGATGTTGATGCCCTTGGAACCCAGAGCGGGTCCTACTGGGGGCGAGGGGTTTGCTGCTCCACCCTTAATCTGCAATTTGATTTGTCCAGCAATTTCTTTAGCCA
>CAYUYQ010000204.1:0-3438 GCA_964449335.1 uncultured Bacteroides sp.
CTTCCCCGCGGCCGCTGGCGCTACCTCACCCAGGAAGAAGTCAACTTCCTCAAGATGGGGTCATTTGAATAAACTTCTATAAAGCACTCTCTGAAACACAATCCGACAATAAATGAAACGCATTAAAATAGTCGACATCTTCAACCCTGCCCTCATCGGTCAGGAAGTCGATGTGATGGGCTGGGTGCGCACCCGCCGTGGCAACAAGCACGTGCAGTTCGTGGCCCTCAACGACGGCTCTACGATTAAAAACCTGCAGATCGTATTCGACATGGCGCAGTTCACCGACGAACAGCTCCGCGACGTAACTACCGGTTCGAGTATCCACGTCACCGGACGCCTCGTCGAGTCGATGGGCAAAGGCCAGACCTGCGAAGTGCAGGCCGAAAAGCTCGAAATCTTCGGCTCGGCCGACCCCACCACCTATCCCCTGCAGAAAAAAGGCCACACACTCGAATTTCTCCGCGAGAAAGCCCACCTGCGTCCGCGCACCAACACCTTCGGCGCCGTGCTTCGCGTGCGCAGCACTCTGGCCTACGCCATCCACCGCTTCTTTCAGGAGCGCGGATTCTTCTACCTCAACACGCCTCTCATCACGGCCTCCGATGCCGAGGGAGCAGGCGCAATGTTCCAGGTGACGACTCTCGACATGGCCAATCCTCCCAGGACTGAGGAAGGGAAAGTAGATTACTCGCAGGACTTCTTCGGAAAGTACACCTCGCTCACCGTTTCGGGTCAGCTCGAAGGCGAGCTCGGTGCCACCGCTCTCGGAGCCATCTACACTTTCGGCCCCACATTCCGTGCCGAAAACTCCAACACCCCCCGCCACCTCTCCGAGTTCTGGATGATTGAGCCCGAAATGGCCTTCTACGACATCACCGACAACATGGACCTCGCCGAGGACTTCATCAAATACTGCATCAACTACGCTCTCGAGCACTGCGCCGACGACATCGAATTCCTCGCCCAGATGTACGACAAGGAACTCGTCGACCGCCTCCACCACGTAGTTTCGCAGCCCTTCGTGCGCCTCACCTACTCCGAGGGCGTAAAAATACTCGAAGAGTCGGGCCACAAATTTGAATTCCCCGTCTACTGGGGTGCCGACCTCCAGAGCGAGCACGAGCGCTTCCTCGTCGAGGAGCACTTCAAGCGTCCCGTAATCCTCACCGACTACCCCAAAGACATCAAAGCCTTCTACATGAAGCAGAATCCCGACGGCCGCACGGTGCGCGCCATGGATGTCCTCTTCCCCAAAATCGGCGAAATCATCGGCGGCTCAGAGCGCGAAGCCGACTTCGATAAGCTCCAGCAGCGCATCGACGAGCTCAACATCCCGATGAAAGACATGTGGTGGTATCTCGACACGCGCCGCTACGGCACCGTGCCCCACTCCGGTTTCGGCCTCGGCTTCGAGCGTCTGGTGCTCTTCGTGACCGGTATGACCAACATCCGCGACGTCATCCCCTTCCCCCGCACTCCCAACAACGCCGAATTCTAAACTCCCCACGAGATACCCCTATTACTAACGGCGGTGTGTCAAAACTCAACAACTTTGACACACCGCTTTAGTTGTATCCGGATGGTGAGGGTGACGTCAGAATGGTTCGGATGGTAGGCGGCTGAGACACACCCTCGTCTTGCTTTTATCCTTTCTCCTTTACCGGCCGCCGCATTAGCTTCCGTGAGATAGTGGTGGGTTACTGCCTGGCGCTTCGAGCCTTGGCGTAATTGACAAGAATCACACCGCCTACGATAATAACGAACGACACAGGCTGATACCAGTGAAACGAGTCCATCTTCGCGGCAATGGCCACAACCGTGGTGATGACCGGCACAAGATACTGATAGAAAGCAAGCACCTCGCTGCCGACAAGGCGTATGGCCGGAGGAGTGACCATGTAGCAGTACACGGTCGGGAAAAGGATGATAAACCCGAGCAAAAGCCATGGCAGCGCTTTTCCGTGAGTAAAAATCGGCATGCCCGACGGGATTGTGAATATAAGCGGAAAGGCAAGTATGGAGGTGAAAAGGAACACCCATTTCATAAGGCTGACAGTGCCATATCTCTGCGACGGGCCTTCGATAATGACCAGGTAGCTCGCGTAGGTCACGGCACACACCACAGCAAAGAAATCACCGATCAGACGTCCGGAGTCGAAACTTCCGCCGCCTAAGATGACAATCAGAGCTCCGCCCAAGGCTATCGCCATGCCGGCGATTTCGAGCATCGACACATGCTCATGTTTGAATATCGCGTTTATTATCACAACCAGGATCGGCTGGAAAGTCAGGATTATAGCGATGTCGATAGGCGATGCCGTGTTAAAGGCCAGAGAAAACACATAGACGAACCCGAGCATCATGACCGCTGACGCCCAAAGGAGTTTCCAATCGCCACGCTGTATTTTTTCTTTTTTGAAGAATAGTGAGAGTATCCACACTATCAATGTAGCGCCGAAAATACGCCCCAACGCCACTCCCGACGCTGAAATCCAATCGGGAATCAGAGCCTTATTGGCGGGCTCGTTAAGACCCCAGCAAATAGCAGCCGAAAGGGCAAGCACATTGCCCCATATCATTGCGGAAAGTCGGTTCTTCCGCGTCGGTAATTGCGATTCTGTCATAGTTTACATTTTTTACGGACGCTTAGCCGATAAGTATATCCTATATACACCCGGGGCAAAGTAATTGTTCTTAACTTCTGCCTCAGCTCGAGCAAAGCCATAAATAGACTACTCTGACAAAATATATCAAGGTCCATTATGCCAATGTTTATGGCTCCTCGTATTCTCCGATTGACTCTCCCCAATATCCCATCTGCATAATGACAGAAGAATAAGGCACCGGCCACATATACACCAAATAGATAGTTTTGAATACGTTGGAAGTTTTCATTAAACTGGCAAAAAGTTTTTGTTATAACGAAAACTATAAATGAATACAATGAAAATATCTGCTACGGACACAACAGTCAAGATTATTAAGAGACCTATTTGTGTGATAGAATTTATATGATACGTTACTGCAATATGAAATAGGCTATAATCGGCAAAACTGGAATTACAGTATATAAGGATAACACACAAAAACACTTTGTGTAACCCCAATATCTGGGGCCAAAAGAGTTATTAGAATCATAATCAATCAAAGTTCCGGTGATATAATCTTGTTTTTTCAATCGGCTTATTATGATTTTTGATATAATATAATTAATGCACACAAAAATACCTATCAAAATAATACGCTCATTATATGGAATATAAATGATTTCTGATAGTAGCAAAATAATCGTCACCTCACTCCAGACGGGTGAAGTAACATTAACAAAAGACAGCATCTCATATACATCATTTAATGGAAAATCAATCTTTTTATCTCTTTTACTTTTTGAGAAAAGTGAATATTGGGCTATTATAAATGGCCTATATATTTTAG
>CAYUYQ010000205.1:0-3411 GCA_964449335.1 uncultured Bacteroides sp.
TGTTTTCAAAGAACATACGATCTCCCAATGTCTGCATAATTTCTTCCTTAGACTTAAAGTGGTGATAGATCGCGCCTTTTGAAAGACCGCTTTTTTCCATAATATCCTGCATAGTAGCCGCATCATACCCCTTTTGGGCGAATACCTCACTTGCCGCCGCAAGTATTTTACTTTTTGCAAGCTGCGATTTTTCTTCTTGTTTCATAATAGATACGCCTCCTAAAAACAAACCGACCAAAGGTTTGTTTTTATTATAGCATATAAATTTTTATTTGTCAAGGGGATTGGAAAAATTTTCAATGATACCATAACTTTGTCTTTTTTGATTTAAGATCATCTTTCGGATATACTTATTGCTTCAACTGCAACACTCCCGCCTCTTACGATCTCAATTCTATTCACAAATTTTCTTTTCAGCAGAGAAATCAAGTCATCATTCCTATTTTCTGTTTGAGTACACTCCAAAAGAACAGTAGTGCTGTCATAGTCAATAATTGTAACCCCAAAAACTTTTGAAATCCGAAACAGTTCCGTTATATCTTTCTCGGAACAGTCATTAACTTTAACAAACAGTATTTCTTTCAAGTGGATAGGCGTGTTGGTATAATCCACCAGCTTAATAACCTCCACACATCGGCTTAACTGTTTTTTTATCTGTTCAAAGGTTTTATCATCACTTGTTAAGCAGATCGTCATTCGTGATATAGTGCTATCCTCGGTAATTCCGACTGTTAAGCTGTCCAAATTATATGATTTGGCAGAAAACAAACCGGAGATACGCGCAAGAACCCCAATTTCATTCTCGACAAATAAGCAGATCCATCTTTTTTTCATTTTGTTTTTTCCTCGCTTTCCAAGAGCATATCATTAAGAGAATTTCCCGGTGGAATGATCGGCATAACGTTAACTTCTCTGTCAATGATAAATTCAATAACCGTTGGTGTTTTGGTGTTATTTTTCGCGCTTATCAAGGCTGTTTTTATATCTTCTGCTTTGGTAACTCGGATACCTTTTGCACCATAGCTTTCTGCAAGTGCAATAAAATCGGGAGTGTACTCCGGGCAGCAATGATCAGGTGTATTACAGCCTATTTCACAGCTTCTTCGATACCGCATACAAGTACTTGAATAACGTCGGTCATAAAACATCTCCTGCCATTGTCGTACATTCCCCAAATATCCGTTATTCAATATACAAATAATAATCGGCAATTCATACACAACGGCAGTTGCCATTTCTTGAATATTCATCTGCATACCGCCGTCACCGGAAATAACGATCACATCTTTATGGGGATTTCCTAACTTTGCTCCTATAGCTGCAGGAAAACCATAACCCATTGTTCCCAAGCCGCCGGATGTTAGCATTTGTTTATTTTCGTCAATATCAAGGAATTGTGTTGTCCACAACTGATTTTGCCCAACATCGGTAGTGATGATCGCATTTTCAAAGCACTCATTGATAGATTGAATAATCATCTGCGGTGTCATACCCTTTTTTCCCATATCAATCGGGTGTTCCTTTTTCCAACGGTTTATTTGATCTGTCCAATCCGAAAAGCAAAGAGGTTTTGCCTTTTCAAGCAAAGCACATATCGCGTTTTTCGCATCGGCTACGATAGGCACATCAACGACAATGTTGCGGGAAATAGATGCCGCGTCAATGTCGATATGTATAATTTTAGCATTTGCCGCAAACTCATCAATTTTTCCCGTAATACGATCATTAAATCGTGTACCTATTGAAAAAAGAACATCACAATTACTGATTGCGGAATTAGCTGCGTAACTTCCGTGAACACCAATATTCCCAATGTATAGACTGTTTGTTGTGGGTATTGCGCCTTTGCCCATAATGGTCGTAATAACGGGAACTCCTGTTAATTCTGCAAGGTGTGTCATTTCTTTATTTGCATTAGCAATATTAACTCCGCCGCCTATCAAAAAAACAGGCTTTTTTGCGTTGTTTAAAATATCCAATGCTTTATTTAACTGTCCCGAATGAACAGAAGTATTCGGCTTATAACCTCTCACCGTTATTTCTTTTGGATAAATGTCACTTCCATAGGCTCTTTGAATATCCTTGGGCAGATCAACAACGACTACTCCCGGCTTTCCTGTCCTTGCGATATAAAAAGCCTTTTTGATAGTTTCCGCTAAATCCTCTCTTTTTCGTACCGTTACCGCATATTTGCTGATACTTCTTGTGATGCCGACTATATCCACTTCTTGAAAGGCATCGTTTCCGATAAGGTTTGTCGCCACTTGACCCGTAAAACATACAAGCGGAACGCTGTCATAATTGGCGGTGGCAATGCCCGTAACAAGATTAGTCGCGCCAGGTCCGCTTGTTACAAGGCAAACACCGACTTTTCCCGTAGACCGAGCATATCCGTCTGCTGCGTGTACCAATCCTTGCTCGTGGCGCGGCAGAATAACATCTATATCTTTTTCTCCGTATAACGCATTGAACAGATCTATTGCCTGTCCTCCCGGATAAGCAAATAGAGTTGTAACCAATTCCTCTTTTAAGGCTTTTACAAATAATTCTGCACCTGTTATTTCCATAGATAATTCCTCCTTGTGTATGCGTGTGCTTGCTTGCATAACGCTGATTTTTTTTCGGTACTGCCATAGGCAGCACCGATTTTACTGTTTTAGGGCTTTTATAAATGTTTGAACACAGTTTTTTACATATTCATCTTTTTCTACTTTGGATAAACCATTTCCAAAGGAAGCGTAAAAGAAACTGTATCCAAATGTTGATGAAAGAACCGTGAGAGCCAGAGCATCAAAGTTTGCTTTTGGAATTTTCCCCATTTTGTACATTTTATTAAGATATTCTGTAAGCGACAATAGAAAAGCTTGCGGAACTTTCATAATAAAAGAAGATGTTTCTTCGTATAGCTGCGGTGCTCTCAACCCGATAGATAAATTCACGAAATCGGGGGTCATTCTATCCAAATATCCCCTTATAAACATCTCTAAATCTGTTTCCAAGTCCCATTTCACATTTTCAAAAATCTCCGGGGAGATATTTGCTCTCCATTCGACTTGTTGCACACCTTGCAGAACAATATCTTTCTTATTTTTGAATTTACGAAACAGAGTACATTCATTTACACCTGCGGCTTTTGCGATCTCCTTTGTAGTTGTCGCAACATAGCCGTTATCTCGTATCAATTTCATTGCAGCATCAATTATTTTTTGGCTCGTTTCGTCCAAGCTATCACCCCCACGCAAGTGCTTGCTATCATTATACCATAACTTGCTGGGTTTTGTCAAGTGTTTAATACGAATATTTTGTGAATAAACGATGATGAATTTGTGATAATACATCAACTTAACATTTTACTATATCACATTAACTACTATTTTTGTCATCTTCCATTTTTTCAAAATGAATATGTGT
>CAYUYQ010000206.1:0-3385 GCA_964449335.1 uncultured Bacteroides sp.
CCGCAGCGTAGATACTTGCAACGGTATCGAGATAATATGATGCGGTTTTGGGTGTGAGGCCCCGGAATATCATGTCGGCATACCAGTCGGCGATGTTGGTCGGCGTGGCGACGAAGTCGGCGCTCTGTGTCGAGACGATGAACTGGCGCAATGAAGCGATGGCTTTGATGCGCGCGCCGCGAGTAGAGGCTGAAGCTGTCTGAGCTTCGGCTGACTCGAGAAATTTCAATACTTCCGAAAATGGGATTGTCTCTATTTCAGGCGATTCGGCCATATCCGATTTCTAACTTTCCTGAAAAAAGATTGTATTGCCTACGACCCCTCGCTATGGCACTGAGGGCCGACGGCGAAGGTGGAATAATCTTGGTATGTCTCAGTCCAACCACGAGGTAAAGAGCTGAAAGATAATGCAGGAGCGGGTGCCGTAGCGGTGTCGAAGCGACTAACGGCGACTCACTGCTGTTTTGCAAAGTTATGTTTATTTTTTCAATTCTCCAATAGAGGTGGCAAAATCGTTGTCAAATAGGCAGATTGAGGAGATTGGAAAAATAAGGTTGCCACGACGGTTTGTTCGGGAGGATTTCTTATATTTGCGAGAAATTGATAATATGAAATGAGGTGTTATGGCTTGTAGGACGGAGTTTATTGAGGAGGTGTGCGGGGCGTTGGCACCGCTGGGTGAGGTGAGGAGCCGCAAGATGATGGGCGACTATGTGATTTATGTTAATGATAAGTGTGTCATTACGGCTTGCGACAACATGGCTTTTGTCAAGAAACTTCCTTGTATTGCCGAGCTGATGGCTGATGCTGAGACGGGTTGTGCCTATCCGGGAGCAAAAGAAGGGTATATTCTCGATTTTCAGGATAGACGTAAGGTGTTGAAAGTGATAAGTCTACTGTGGGAGGAGTCGCCTTATCCCAAGTCGCGAATGAAAAAGAAGTAGTTATGGGTGTGAAGAAGAGTCTTTCGGAGATGACTCTGGAGGAGTTGTGGCAGTTGTTTCCGATTGAGTTGGTCGGTCATCGGGATGAGTGGCGAAGTTGGGCGGCCGATGAGATTGCTTTTCTTTCAGAAGCTCTGGCCGGGACTTCGCCGGTAATAAATCACATCGGTAGTACGGCTATTCCCGGGATTATGGCTAAGCCGATTATAGATATATTGATAGAGGTGGGTGATGGGTCTTCATGGGCGGAGATACGCCGGATGATTGAGGCGTGCGGGTATATCTGCATGGCTGCCAATGGGCGCCGGATGAGTTTCAATAAAGGTTATACGCCGGCAGGGTATGCCGAAAAGGTTTTTCATGTGCATGTTCACCCGGCGGGCGATAATGATGAGGTGTATTTCCGAGATTATCTGACGGCACACCCCGATATGGCGCGGGCTTACGAAGCGTTGAAACAAAGCCTTTTGCCGCGCTATCGGCATGACCGCGACGGCTATACGGCCGCAAAGTCGGAGTTTGTCGGGCGCGTTACGGCTATCGCTCGGGCCGACGGTTCGCGTTAGCGCCAACGGCGATAGGCATAGCCGAGCGTGTCGAAGGCGGCGCGGTCGAGCTCTTCGCGGAATTCCGGCGCGGCTATGGATATGAGCAGACGAGCGCGTTCAATCATGTTTTTACCGCGAAGATTCACGGCGCCGTATTCCGTGGCGACCCAGTTGGTCTGGAAGCGGGTGGTGACTACTCCGGCGCCGGGTGTCAACACCGGTTTGATTTTGCTCTCTCCGCGCGAGGTCGTGGCGAGCATCACTATGAATGACTGGCCGCCAACGCTGCGCGAGGATCCGTATACGAAGTCTTGCTGACCACCCACGCCGGAATAGATGCGCGTACCGATAGAATCGGCGCACACCTGGCCCGACAAATCAATCTCAAGACACGAGTTTATAGCGGCCATGTTATGGTTCTGAGCGATAATAAACGGATCGTTTACCCATGCGATGTCGCGCATCACGATTGATTTGTTGTGGTCAATGTAGTCGTAGAGGCGGCGCGTGCCCAGCGCGAGCGAGGCCACGGAGCGTCCGGGTTCAATCTGTTTTTGCGAATTGTCGACCACGCCTGATTCAATCAAATCAATCATTCCCTCGGTGAAGGCCTCGGAGTGGATGCCGAGATGACGATGGCTGCCGAGCGAATGAAGTATGGCGTTGGGAATCGAGCCAACACCGACCTGAAGCACGGCTCCATCGGGTATCAGTTCGGCAACAGCGCGACCGATGCTGAGCTCCTTATCCGAAGGCGTTTCGTTGGGCGTTTCGGCCAACGGGTCGTCGACTCTCACCATAGCGTCGAGGCGAGAGGTGTGAATCACCGAGTCGCCATAGGTAAACGGCATAAGCGGGTTAATCTGCGCGACGATTATCCGGGCCTTTTCAACAGCCGATGGTGTTAGGTCGGCCGAAACGCCAAACGACACGTATCCGTCGGCATCAGGCAGCGAGCAGTTGATAAACGCTACGTCGAGCGGTATCGTCCCGTCGCGGAACAGTTGAGGCACCTGTCCGAAAAAACGCGGTGTCGTTGTGGCATAGCCCTGATTGACCCATCCGCGCACGGCGTTTGACACGAAAAACGAATCGATAAGAAACGAGTCTTTTAGCGCCGGATTGCACAGCGGCGAGATGCGGCGTCCCATGGCGAAAGCGTTGTAGAGAATCACATCGTGCAACTCGTTGCCGCGGCGAGCCAGGGCCGCAACAAGGGCTTCAGGAATCGAGCCGCTACCCTGCACGAAAACATGATCTCCGCTTTTCACCAATTTCACGGCTTCATCGGCCGTTATATATCGATACTCGTTGTGATTCATAAAAAATGATTGGTTATGACAATATAGGGTCCGCGCAATAATTCCACGAAGATACGATTAAGTTTTCAAACATCATGAATCCTGCCATCAAATATTTGCAGCTCTAAGTGGAATCGTGTCCGATTAATCTTTTATGAGACTCTTTATAGTTCGTTAATAATCCGACGGTTGGTCTTCGTTGTTATGAAGATGAAAGCGGCGGGAGACGGAGAGTCTCAACCGCAGCCGGAAAGAAAAATACACAAACATATAAAAACATACTATTATGGACAAGGAAAAGAAATCTTATTACGTAAACATGATTGAGGCCAACGACGGAAAAATGGCCGAAGTACTGAACTTCAATTTTGGTGGTCATCACGACATTGCAGCCATGGTAGAGCGCGCCAAGTCGCTCGGTTTCGCCAAGGACAAACATGCCAAAGAGTTCGTTCTCGCTATGCGGTTCATGCACCATGTAATCAAGAAAAACGCCGACAACGCGCTTTTCGCCGAATTTGCTCCTCAGTTTGAGGCATTCAAGAAGAGCGTACGAAGCCAGCTCGGTTGCGGATGCACTTGCAAGTAAATC
>CAYUYQ010000207.1:0-3356 GCA_964449335.1 uncultured Bacteroides sp.
ATCTCGCGGCGCACGGGGTCGAAGCCTGAAAGGACGATAGCTTCGGGTGTATCATCGACGATAATTTCGATGCCTGTAGCAGCTTCAAGAGCGCGGATATTGCGGCCCTCACGGCCAATGATGCGTCCCTTGATTTCGTCGGAATCAATCTGGAACACGGTGACGGAGTTTTCGATTGCCGTTTCAGTTGCGACGCGCTGAATCGACTGTACGACAATGCGCTTTGCTTCCTTGTTGGCGGTGAGCTTGGCTTCGTCCATGATGTCGTTGATGTAGCTCTGAGCAGCAGTCTTTGCTTCGTCTTTGAGCGACTCGATGAGTTTTTCCTTAGCCTCGTCGCTTGACAGACCGCTCACGTGCTCAAGCTCTTCGCGAGCTTTTCGGGTAAGGGCGTCAAGCTCGGCCTGACGGTTGTCGAGAGCGGCAATCTGGTCGTTGAGACGATTGCGGGTAGCGTCGTTTTCGTTGCGTGCACGCTGATTTTCGCTCTGCTGCTGATTGAGCTGAAGCTCACGCTGTTTGAGCTTAGATTCAAACGATTGAGCGCGCGACATGCGCTGCGATGCTTCGCGTTCGGCCTCGTTTTTGATTTTCATGCCTTCCTCGCGGGCTTCAAGAAGTTTGTTTTTCTTGATAACTTCAGCTTCTTTAGCTGCTTCTTCAACAATTATTTTTGCGCGGCTACGGGCCATGGCTTTCTGCACCAGATAGGTGGCCAGAGAGCCTGCGGCGATGGCGAGGACCACCACGGCAATTACGAGCCAGGTTAAATTGGATTCCATGTCGGTTTATTTAGAGTGAAAGGGTTATTATAAATTATTGGTTAATACTCGGATAATACAAAAAGCTCCCGCATCGGCGGCGTCGGGGCTGCGAACGTTGGCGGTCAATGGACGGCCGGCGTTCAGCCTGACGCGGAACGGGTGCGGGACACGGATTGCGATGGCGATATTCTGTCGGTGTGCGCTCAGTCCTCCGGAATCAGAATCCTGTCAAGAGCTTTCTCGAATCCCTCGAGATGCGATTCAAGCTCGCTGACGGAGGAGTTGAGCGATATATAACCCTTGGCGAAGAGAAGGGCAACCATGCCCATAACTTCGGAGGATGAACTGCTTGAAAGTCGGTCACGATAGATGTTGAACACGCGGTTGACCTCGGAGGCCGACTTGCGCAGCAGAGCTTCTTCTTCGCGGTCGATGGTGAAGCTGAGCCTCATGTCCGCGATCTTCAGGTTAATACTCAGTTTATCAGTCATAGCATCATTCGGTTAGTTCGGAGATGCATTTGTCGATGTCTCGCAGAAGTCCGGATAAAAAGGCGCGGGTTTGCTCCACATTGCGATGGTCAGGCGTAAGGACGTTGACCACTTTGAGCCGCTCGATTTGCTGGCGGAGTTCACCGATTTCCTTTTCCTTGCTGCGGAGGGAGTCTTCGAGGGTTGCGATGCGCTCCTTGGCAGAGGAGAGCTTTTCCTGCAAAGCTGTATTCCGGGCAAGAACCATTTCGGTCTTACTCTTCAATCTATCAAGACGTTGCTGCAGATTGCCGGCCATTTTATACGAAATTTTTACAAATGTAGTAAAAAACATTCAACTTTTGTGCCGCCGAACGAATGTTTTTTTGATAAAATTTTACAGTGGCTATCTGTCGCTGCCTATCCGGTTGAAATAAAGACGCTTTTTAGAGGCAGATGATATGATGTAGGAATAAATATGCTATATTTGTGAATCTGAAAGATTATTTATCAGTCAGCAACACCCAAACAACATCGTAAGCAATGAAATTCAGAGAGAATCAGCGACGGTCAGGCAGAAGACTCTGCCGCGCGACAGTTTTATTGATGGCGGCAATGTGCGTGACGCCCGTTCCAGCTCAGGTCTATAAGGATAAAACAGCTCCGATAGAAGCGCGAGTCAACGACCTGATGCAGCGAATGACACTGGAAGAAAAAATAGAGCAAATGGGTATGCACGGTCTGGGAGATTATCCCAATCTGAAAGCTACCTACGGAGTGTGCGACAGCCCGTTTGACGGTCTGGAGAAAATCGCCGACCAGTCACGCAAGGCCAAGCAGCATGCGCGCGAAAACACCCGACTGGGAATCCCGCCGATACAGATAGCCGAATGTCTTCACGGGCTGCTGGCATACGGTGCCACGATATTTCCGCAGGCCATAGCTCAAGGAAGCACGTGGAATCCGGAACTCATAAAGGAAATGAGCGCCGCTGTAGCCGACGAGGCTTCGGCTGTGGGCGTCGATCAGGCTCTCTCGCCCCTGTTCGACCTGATACGCGACGCCCGTTACGGCCGCAACGAAGAGTGCTACGGCGAAGACCCGTATCTCGTTGCCGAGATGGGCAAGGCTTTCGTGACCGGCATGCAGGGCGATCCGGAACAGACAAAAGAACGCATACCGGAAGGAAAACTGATGTGTACGGCCAAGCACTTTGCAGGATATAGCGTGCCTTGGGCCGGAATCAATCTCGCACCGTCGTCGCTCGGCGAACGCGAGATGCGCACGCTCTATCTCTATCCGTTTGAAAAGGTTGTGAAGGAGGCAAATGTCTATGCCGTAATGCCGTCGTATAACGAAGTAGACGGCGTGCCGGCCCACGCCAACCGCTGGCTGCTTACCGATGTGCTCAAAGGCGAATGGGACTTCGACGGCTACGTATTCTCCGACTACGGCGGCCTATCGCACCTCGAAAACTTCCATCATACGGCTGCCGACAAGATGGAAGCGGCTTATCAGGGAGTGACCGCAGGTGTAGATGTCGAAGCCGCACGTCCCGACATCTATCCCAACCTGCTGCAACTCGTGAAAGACGGAAAGGTAAAAGAATCACAGATTGACGTCGCCGTGCGCCGTATTCTTACAGCGAAATTCAAGGCCGGGGTGTTCGACAAAGATTATGCAAATCCGGAAAACATCAAAAAGCGGATTCATACACCGGCCAATGTTGCGCTCGCGCGACGTCTGGCCGAGGAGTCGGCTGTGCTGCTGAAAAACGATGACTTGCTGCTGCCGCTCGATGCCGATAGAATTAAGGATATAGCCGTGATAGGACCGAACGCCAATCAGGTGCAGTATGGTGATTACTCGTATACGCGCGACAATAAAAGCGGCATCACGGTACTTGAGGGAATCAAAGATGCGGTAGGCGATAAGGTACGTGTGCACTATGCAAAGGGCTGTGGCATATCGTCGCTTGACAAATCGGGGTTTGACGAGGCTGTCGAAGCTGCCCGTCGGAGCGATGTGGCTGTTGTCGTGGTCGGAGAGACGAGCGTGATTCTTTCAGGTCTGGGCTGGGGTAAAGGTCCCGGCGAGGCAGAAGCTGAAGATCCGTTCACGA
>CAYUYQ010000208.1:0-3323 GCA_964449335.1 uncultured Bacteroides sp.
GTCAGAATGCCTATAGCAACGAAAAAGCAGTGGTTATAGCGTAATCTCCCCATATAGATATACTATTGTGAGCTGATTATCTTCTTCCGATGTTTCGATAATCAAATCGTGAATCACGCCGTCCTTAACAGCCTCCGGCGACATTATTCTGACATGATTACCATCTTCGTTTACTTCCATGAGTACCGTGAGCTCTTTACCGTTCTTTTTCATAATCTCCTTAATTCCGTTACGGAGATTTTTGACGCCTTCTGCCGTATCGGCCGTGAAGAGATCCAGCCCCTCGGCCTTTATCTCTTGAATATTAAGATTCGATCCGTTTACAAAAAATTTTGAGAGACCGGCCCGTTTTGAAATACCACCCGCTATAGTGTATTTCATCATATCACCGCTGATATAAGTTGAAGTTACCCCTTTTACTTTTGCTAAATCAGCAAATATGCGTTTAGGCGAATCCTGAGCTGCGAGACCGACGGCTGTAACAAGCAGAGCCATCAATGACAATAAAATTTTTTTCATGACGATATAATTTTTATATTAATGATTGTTCGATTATCTGCGATATATTTTCTATTTGCCGTCCGGCGCCATCAATAGTCTTCAAAACCGGAGCAACGTCCTTATCGGCCTGCGCCAAAGCGCGGTCAAGTGTATGCAAAACCTCCAGAGTGATTCGCATGGCCTCAGCAGTGTCGGTGACCTCCCTGAATGTGACCTCCGGCGTGCCGTCGGTCTGATGCGTGAGCGGAACAATACGGCGTGTGACGGCAGGAGTATTTTTCGCTTCATCCTTAACGTCAATCATCTCGACAGGCTGCGCGGGAATGATGGCAGCTTTCGCATCCGGTCCGTCAGAAACCTGCGCCAGCGATTCGCTGACTGCGGGCGCGGGGGCATGGCCGGTGGTGAAACGCCATGCGATGCCGAGCACGAGCACTAACGATGCGGCGACGGCCAGGGCGCGATAGAGTCGCACCGGGCGACGGCCGACGGGCGCTTTAGGTCGGCTTTCGGCTCCGATGGTAGCCGCCTCAAGGCGCGCTTCGAGGTCGGAGGGTATATCGGCATCGTCGGTTGGCTGCGCAGTGTAGAGCGCATGCATCAGTTCGCGCTCCAGCCGCAGGTCGGGAGTCATTTCCGCGTCATCGAGCGAGTCGAGGAGGCGGCGGAGCGTAGCGATTTCCGTCGTGGTTGCCGAGCCGTCGTAGTATCGGCTCAGTAGTGTGGTGATTATTGACTGTTTATCTTTCATTGCTGTTGAGAATAGAGGAATCTGAGTTTGGTGCGCGCACGGCTCAGAAGCGTGCGCACATTTGCTTCCGTGAGACCGGTAATCCGGGCAATTTCCGTATTGGAACATCCCGAATAGGCGCTCAATCTGACCACGCGCTGCTGATTGTCAGGCAACTGCCGGAGCAGTCGCCCTATAGCATCGAGTTGCTGACCGGCTTCGACACGCTCTGCCATCGAATCATCAGCCACCGATGCGGAGGCTTCGGTGAGCGCGTCGGCAGGTCGGCGGCTTCGGATTAAGTCAATTGCCGCCGTGCGGACTGCCGCCAGGCAATAGCCCTCAGTATTCTGCACGGTCGGCAACGCAGCCCGGCGCTCCCAGAGACGCGTCATGGCCATCTGCACCGCATCGGCCGCATCGTCGCGATTATTGTCGAGTATCGCCGCCGCCACGCGATACATCGCCTTGTAGCGCGCTAATATTTCAGTCTTGAAAAATTCTTCGGTGGCGGTCATTGTCGGTCGTTTGATTGTCGGTTACATATATCAGACGGAACAAACGCCCTCGATGTTACACTTCCGATCGATTTTTTTTCTGATTTTATCCAGCGGGGCTTAACTTTGCATCCGGAATAGTTGTTCACACGTTCACATATCGTACAATATATTATATGTATATGAAGACCATTTTAGCAATTACAGTGCTCGCCGCGTCAGCGTGGCTCCACGCGGCCGACGTCGACCCGCGCATCAGCGCCATAGCCGAAAAGCTCAATAAAACCGAAGCCTACACCGATTCTGCACGGTTCGTTATGGCTATGGAATCGATGTCCAACGACGTTGCCTACGATATCGCGCTTCACCAGAAAGCAGCTCCGGCCGACACGCTGTCGCCCTGCAGCTACATCGTGCGCTGGAACGCCGCCGACCGCGGCCGCTCCGGAGGCTTCACGGCTTACTTCGACGGCAATATTTACTCCCACACGGGGGGCAATCGACGCATGGCCGAATTTCATGCCGATACGGACACGACCGTGTTCCGTCCGTCAGACCCCTCGGCGGGTATGCAGCAGACGGCCCAGTTCGCCAATCTGCTTCCGGCATTCATTGGCGCCGAGTTGAAAAAGATGGCCGCCGACCCGGAGTGCAGTCTGCGGCTGACGACCGATACGGTCGTCGGCGGCCGCCGCATGCAGGCCATATCGGCCGTTCATGCCCGCGGCGGATTGACAGCGCGCACACTCCGCTATGTACTCGACCCGGAAACGTCGCTGCCCATTTCAATGGAAATAGTCAACAATCCCGGCTCCGACAGCGAGCAGAGCATATCGGTGGTCTACTCGGGCTCTCCGGCCCTGAAGTGCGGCGAAATCAGCGAGGAATCGCTCGCGGCGATGTTTCCCGACGCTTTCACCCGCTACCGCCGCGGACGCATGGACGTGCGTCGGCTCACGGGCCACGTCCTCCCCGGCTTCTCTCTGCCCACTACAACCGGCGAGCGCTACACGCGTGAGAACGGCGACAGTTTCCGCCGGCCCACCGTCGTGGCCTTGATTGACGATACGGCGCCTGAAGCCGCAGCCACGGTGACCAATCTCCGCGAAGCCATAGCACGCGCCGACTCGCCGGCCGACCTCATCATGGCTTTCACTGGCAATAATGTCGACCGCATTGAGGCTCTTGCACCCGACATCCGCCCCGGCGAGCATCTGCTCATAAGCGCCCGCGGTCTGGCCCGCGACTTGGGAGCCGCCGCGCTGCCGACGATAATCGTGTGCGATTCCGAAGCAAATGTCGGTGCCGTGCTCACCGGATTCAACAATACACAGTCTTCAGATGTTATAAAAGCGATTGACAACGAAAACTAAAAACATCTATAGACAATTATGACTACGATTTATTTTGCCGGCAACGCCTGCCACACATTCGGCCAGATGCCCGAAGTAGGTTCAAAAGCTCCCGCCTTCAATCTGGCCGGAGCCGATTTATCTCCTGTCAAAAACACCGATTTTGAAGGAAAGACAGTAATTCTCAACATATTCCCCAGCCTCGACACCGAAGTGTGCGCCCGCAGCGTGCGTAAGTTCAAC
>CAYUYQ010000209.1:0-3322 GCA_964449335.1 uncultured Bacteroides sp.
GCTCTTAAATAAAAGTCCTTTATTCTTGGGTAATTCCTGATATTATTTAGTAGCAAGATATTCAGACATCTCGGAAAATCATGAGTTTGAACACCATAGATTAGTAGGCATTATAATGGATTTTTGCGGGAATCCATTTGTCTTTTGGTGCGACCGGTCCTGCAGGATAGCCGAATGCCATAACATTGAGGGGTGTCAGATTGGAAGGCAAATTAAGAATAGAGCGCAGACGTTGTTCGCGGTCTTTGAGCGGATAGATGCCGCACCATACGCCGCCAATGCCGAGTGCGTGGGCTGCAAGGAGCATATTCTCAGATGCTGCCGAGCAATCTTCTACCCAGAAACCTCCGTCGGGAATATCTCCCTCGAAAAGATTATCCATATTTCCGCACACGACTACTGCAAAACTACAATTCGCAACCATTTTGGTGTACTCGAAAGCTGCGGTGATGGAGTCTTTCAGATTCTGTTCATTCACAACTACAAATTGCCATGGTTGCTGATTAGCAGCTGTTGGAGCTGCCATACCGGCACGAAGTATTTTATTGACAATGCTGTCGTCAATCTGTTCGCCTGTATAACTGCGCACGCTCGCGCGTGTCATTATGCAGTCAATCACTGCGTCGGCCGAACTGACGTTATGTCCCTCATTTGAGGAGACGGCGGTAAGACGGATTGATACGATAACAAGGGCTATAGCCAAAAGCAACATTATCCAGTGATAACTTTTCATGATGAATATGAATTGTTTTTATTAATAATCTTTATATGTAACTGTTTTTTATCAGGCCTGTTTCAAAAGTGAACCTGTGGGGCAGACAAAACGGCAGAATGGACGGTTAATAAATAGGGATAGCACTATGAATAGACCTCCAATTGCCATAATGATCCAGGATGCTGATTCAACAATAAATGCGGTGAAAATCTCATAGTCAATCCAACTTGTTGCCCAACCGATGAAAAGGAGAGACAACAGCACAACCCATAACAATTGACGGAAATTATCGAGAGCCTTAACAAGTTTGGGGGATATTTTCCATTTCTTTTTACACACCTTACCGGCAAGTTCCTGTAGCGAGCCGAAAGGACATATCCACGAGCAATAGAAATTAGGCTTGTTGAAGAGCGGGTAGATAAGTCCGACTATGAGAAGGAGAAGGGTGATGAAGAAACTCAAGGTCATCCGCGGCGTACCTGAAAAGAAATTGAGCATCATTGCATAATCTATGAAAGTGCCTGCCCAAAAGCCGAGAACAGATACGTTGAACAACTGTTGAACGAGGCGGTAAGCAGGTTTCTTAATAAACAGCGGCAATATGGCTCCGGCTAAGATAACAATTAACGCCGCGATAGCGGCAAATGAAACCGGACCGGAATTTGTAGCTTTGGAACCTTCGGCGAAAGCAACGCCGGCACGCACGTTGGCTATAAATGCGTTGGAGGAATATGTGGCTCCGGTCACAGCGTCAATATCCATAGTCTGGGCTTCCTTAAGCGTCTTGCCGTTCCATGCACGAGTCAGGCCTGAAGATTCAAGACGACCGAAAAACTTCGGACTTTCCGAGTTGGCGAGAGCGACAATAGAGTCAATCCGGTCTTCGGTGACATAAATCTCCAGAGGAACCGGACCACCATAGCCTGAAATGTCCTTGCCTATATCAGTAGTATTGATTATTTCTTGTGTGCCTATATGGCGGATAGCACTGACTGTATCCTGTCTCTCGTCAGAAACGGTTTTGTCCGAGAAGACAAAACTCTCAGCATTCTTGCCAAAAAGTGAACCATTTCGTACGATGGCGAGCGCCGCCAGTAAGCAAAAGACTGTTACGAATGCTACAATTCTGGCCGCAATCCGGTTTGATTCAGGCTTAATTGTCTTTCTAATTTTACCCTCTTTAGAGAGCTGTTGTGGAGCGGACGGATTAATTTTTTGTTCCATGATTTTTTATAGAAATGAGACCCAATTACAATTCGTGTCAACCAAATCGAGAATTATCTTAACACTTAATTGACTACATTGGTAGGAGTTCCTTCAATGAAATTAGCGACATTTGCAACGGCTATATCCATAAGGCGTTGGCGTGCCTCGAATGTTGCCCAGCCCAGATGCGGCGTGGTATAGCAATTTCGTGCGTATAGGAGCGGATTGTCAATTGTCGGAGGTTCGCAAGAGAGGACATCCACACCGGCTCCACGCAACTGACCATTGTTCAAGGCATCGGCAAGTGCGCTTTCGTCGACAAGCGGGCCACGACCGGTATTAATCAAGATGGCAGACGGTTTCATCTTCGCCAATGTACGGGCATTGATGAGATGTTCGGTTGATTCTGTGAGGGGGCAATGTAGCGAGAGGACATCACTCTCCTTTAAGAGTTGGTCAAGGTTTCCAGCTTTTTCCACTCCGGCGGGGAGGGTCGCAGCAGCCTTCGATGACAACGCCATGACTTTCATGCCGAATGCGAGCGCGATCGCTGCAACCTTACTTCCGATATGTCCGAAACCTACGATACCGAATGTCTTACCGGCAAGTTCCGTTAGCGGTGCATCCCAATAACAGAAATCAGCATTACGGCTCCAGCGTCCGGCACGATTGTCAGCAGTGTAATGTTCTACATTATTTGTAATGGCAAGAAGGAGCGAAAACACCATCTGTGCAACCGAAGCAGTACTGTAAGAGGGAATATTTGTGACAAGGATGCCATTCTCACTCGCTGTCTTGAGGTCTACAACATTATAACCGGTTGCGAGAACACCTATATATTTAAGGGTCGGGAGCTTTTCAATAGTCTGTCGGTCAAGAACTGTTTTGTTGGTGAGCAAAATATGTGCGCCTGCAGAACGCTTGATAACTTCTGCAGGAGCTGTACGGTCGTAAACCGTCACGTCACCCAATTCTTTGAGTTTGTTCCATGACAGGTCTCCGGGATTCATCCCGTAGCCGTCTAATACAACTATTTTCATTATAATAATGAAGACAATTTTTATTTATAATATCGACCGCAAAATTACGAAATTTTCATTTTTATACAATCTTGCGGACGGGTACTTAAATATTTTGTAACTCTTGATAATTCCTTCCTTTTATATTATTCTGCCGGGGTGTCTGCTTTGGTGGATGATGAAAAGAAACCCTTGCTCCTTGAGGTTATTATGGCTCAGACTCCGGAGATACATGGCACTATACAGGGTATGCCTATAGAGATACAGAAGGCAGGTGCGCAACCTGCCTTCATAAATAGTAAATTCGATAGTGCTATTTTGTTTGCCACATAAAAAGTCTATTTCTTCAGTTTTGCATATCCGAGTTTGAGTGTTTTCCAAC
>CAYUYQ010000210.1:0-3316 GCA_964449335.1 uncultured Bacteroides sp.
AATCAGAGGAAAGGATTCTATCCGGATTAACCGGAATTCGGCCATCAGAAAGATGTCGATGACGTAGGCACCCAGTGAGGTGCCGAAAATGATAAACCATGATGTCGGGACGCTAATCGCGTCGGGAACTGCGAGACCGATAGCGACGGCTATCGCAAACGAAACGACAATAAGCGCAATCGCTGAAAAACTTTGGCCGTAAAGCACTAAGGGAATGGCGGAGAGGGCTCCGGTTATTACCGTTTCCCATAGCCAAAATCGTCGGTCGGTCAGTCTCATAATGAATAAAAATGAATGTTGGATGGTTTTTCAGGGTCGATTGTCGCCGAACCATTGGCGTAACGCGGTTTGTAGCCTATTTTTCGGCCAAGTTCGTCGATAAACGTGCGGGCGGCGCCAGGCGATAGCCACGCTGCGGAATCGCGTGGGAGCGTCAGGCTGATATATGGGTCGTAGAAATGCACTCCAATACTGTCGGAAAACGAGTAGTCTATCGTGGCATGATAGCGATGCCTGATGCTTATGCTGCTGTCATCGTAGTCAATCCGGGCGAAATCGTCGGGAAGTATGAAGGTGGCCTGATCGCGACCGTCCCATGGTGCATGGGCGTTGAACACGCTGTCGATTAATTGAAACACATATTCGCTGTTGGCATTGTAGGCGTCGTAATCAAGGGGCACGACCCAAGCCTGTGAGTGAAATCCCAAAGGGGATGCCGGCGCGAAATAAGGCGAATCGTCGATGACGGCATAGAAATAGCCTCGGCGTTGGTCTATGCGGTAGTGCTCGGGCTTCAGCCGGCCCCAATAATACGGGAAAAGCTCGAAAACCTTTTTATAAAACAATCCTGACTTTTTTGCAAGAAAAGCCGAGCGGTTGGCTACGATGCCATCGACACTATAAACACAGTAGTCGCCTTGCTCGGCGAGGGTCTGCGGCATGAATCGCGAAGCTAATATAAGCACGGGAATCATCAGCGTCAGCGACACCGTGAAATCAATCCGCAACCACCATTTAAGCAGCTTCGGCTTGTCAAGGCCGTGGCCCACCGGCAACGCTAACACCCCCAACAGAAAACCGAAGATGAACACCCACGAATCGAGCCCCCAGCGCCATTCGCGCGAATAAGTCGTCAGCCGGGCCATGCACACTACGACCGGCAACAGCGCAAGCTGCAGCCATACAATCCAGAGGCATAACCGATAGCGTGAGCGGTCGTTCATCGGACGGGATTGTTGGATAAAGGATTGGTTGGACGATTACTTTTTGAGGAACTGCGGCTTAAGGTCAAGTCGGATCATGGCGTCGTACCATGCTTGGCGTCGTTCGGGGATGGATTTCATAAACGTCACGATGTCGTCGCCATAGGCGCGGACAGAATAGAAGCTGAGCACAGAAGCCTTTTTGCCATTGATTTTGAGCTGCCGGTAATAGTGGATATCGACTTCCACGCAATCGAGTTTGTCACCCTTGCTGTCGCTCACTATAAATTCAAGGAGATAATCGCCATTGTTTTCGGCCACGAGATAGTTGGTCACCGGGTCGGTTTTCTTGCGCTCGTCGAGTTCGGCAATCTTGGCTTTTATAGCGTCAATCGGTTTGAGATTGCCAAGGAGCACGCTGACCGTAAACATACGGTTGTAGCGTTCGAAATTTTCACCTTCAGGTAGATATTCCTGTATGTAGTATGCCTCGTGCGGATGGGCGCTCCAGCCGAAATAGAAGGCGTCGCCGCAATAATTAATAGGGTTACCTACTGTGAAATACTCCTGCGGCTTCTCGGCCATAGCCGGAATTACGAGCGCCAGTAACATTGCTGCGAATAATGTAAACCGTTTCATTTTAGTCCGATTATAAGGTTAGCGGGCAAATATATGTAATAAAAATAACTTTAAGTGTGACATTTGTCCCATCGTCGCAGAAAACCACTCTCGCGAGGTTATTTTATACGATCGGGTGACTTATAATTGAGTTATGTTTCGCGATCGTATGTGCGAAAATGACTATATTTGCGGTATGGGACAGTTTAATGCGTTTGAGGAGGCGGTCGACTTCTCGTTCTGGAAGGAGATGTGCGAGCAGCAGGGAGAGTGGCGGCGGTTCTGTCGCGGCGACTATTTTGTACATTCGGGTGATGTGCTCCGGAATGTCGGATGGATTGTCAAGGGCGCGTTCAAACATTCGCTTGACGACAGTTCGGGCAATTCCAAAGCTGTGGGATTTGTTTTTGAAGGTTCGGTTCTCGCCAACTATTTGAGCGCCATAATGAGTCGGAAGATGCCTACCGATATAATTGCGCTTGAAGATTCCGATGTGCTTGTTCTACCGGCAGATAAGATGCGTCAGCGGTTGATTGCCGACCCGACATTGAATATCCGCTTTGTTCAGGCTCTTTTTGATCAGGCCTACGAATATATACTCAATGACTATCGTTACTCACCGGAGCAGCGCTATCGTCAGTTGGTGGCACGCTATCCGCGAATACTCGACATAGTTTCGCTCGGCGAGATAGCGACATATCTCAATATATCGCGCCGTCAGCTTCACCGCATCCGCGAGGCTGTTCGGACGGAGCTATCATGAAAAATCGTTAAAAAGCAGGCGATGGGACATTTGTCACACTTTTTGTCAAAATTAGTGTGTAGATTTGCTGCGCTATCGGGTAGGCATTGTGGCCGCCGGCTATTGACCTAATAGAGAATCGTAATGAAAGAGCAGGTAAAAAACGTGTTTAATAGCGCACCGTGTGAGATTGCGATGCTACTCATTTTGTGTAGTATGATAGTCACGACTTTGGCGTTGAAAGCCGACGGCGCATGGACGGCCGTTTCGGTTGCGACTACGGTCGTAGGGACAGTAGTGTGTGTATGGCTGCTTGTGTGGGCTATATATCGGCTTATTAAGCGGATTCCGGTCAAGGAGATGGCACCCAAGCCGCGCTTTGTAGTCGAGACGTGCAGCTGGATATTACTGCTATATTGGTTTTATATTGCTGCGTCGTGGATTGTGGCGCTGATATGGTTGCCTTTCGTGTTGTGGGCCGTAATCCGCAGCGCCAAAAGCGCGTTTGCTGCCGAATAATGAGATAATTATAACTTCAAATATAGAAATAGCCAAATCATGCTTAGAAGGCTTCCGGCGTGAGGCCGGGAGCTTTCTATTTTTTTCAGAACATGCAGGCTTGGCGATATGAGGAAGATATCGATACGCCGGAATGAAAGATGACCGGGGAGTCGCGCAACGTGATGGACTACAAGTGCTTCAAAGCTACGGCGGATTATCGCGGTCGCCGGTGGGCGGTGTACGGTGGATGGTG
>CAYUYQ010000211.1:0-3265 GCA_964449335.1 uncultured Bacteroides sp.
TGCTGTAGAGGTGAACCATAAAAGATATGGTCGTGATTACCACGAGCAGCAGGGCTGAGATCGGGTCAAGAAGGAAACCGATGCGAATCACGAGATCATTGTAGAACTGAAGCCAGTCAACGTTGAACACGAGATACTGCAGGCGCTGTCCGTCGGCGCTGATGAAGTCAGGGTTTCCCGAGAAGAAGTAAGTGAAGGCAGTGATATAGGCCAGAATAAGAGTTACGCCCATTCCGGCGGTGCCCAGGATACCGGCCAATTTGTGGCTCATCTTGTTGCCGAGCAGACCCAGCAACAGGAACATAAACAGCGGTATCGCAAGTATTAAGATTGGTAATGTAGCTTCCATTGCGCCTTATTCTTTCATTTTGTTGAGGTCAGTTACATCAACGTTCTTTATCGAGCGATAGGCGTTGATGATTATCGCTATGGCCACGGCTGTTTCAGCGGCGGCAATGGCAATGGCGAAAAGCGTGAACATCATGCCTTCCATCGCCTGGGGGAAAAGATAGCGGTTGAACACCACGAAGTTAATGTCTACTGCATTGAGCATAAGCTCGAGCGAAATCAGCATCGCAATCATGTTTTTACGTGTCACGAAGCCATAGACGCCGCAGCAGAACATTATCAGCGCAGGTACCAGATAATAAATCATTGTTATTTCCATAGCTGCTTAATTTTATCTTTTGCGGGCGATGACAACGCCACCGATTATACATGCGAGTAACAGAACACTGATTGCCTCGAACGGCAGAAGATACTGATTTTCGCCGGTGCCCATGATGGCCTCGCCGATTTCCGTCATTTTGGGATTTTCCATGGCGGGAAGGGTGGCTAATGCCTGACCGCAGCGACTCAGAAGAGCGAAGAGGCCCACTCCGAAGGTTGCCACGCCGGCCACAATACCGAGCACTTTGCGTTTCGACACCAACGCCTCGCTGCTGCTTCCGGGATGGGAAGTGAGCAGAATTGAAAACACGAACAGCACGACTATACCGCCCGCATACACTGCAATCTGCACAGCTCCCAGAAACTCATAGTCGAGCTTGAAATAAAGAGCGGCAGTGGCAAACAGCGTAAACAGAAGATAGGTAGCCGCACGAAGGATTTTCCGCGTGGTGACCGTCAGTACCGAAAAGACGATAATCGACAGGGCGATTATCAGATACATGATGATACTTCCTACTGATTCCATATAATTACTAAATTATTCTTTCATGATTGGTTATAATCCGGGATTTCTCCTCGCGTCCGTCATTCGGCCTTGGGGGCTTCGGGAGCGTCGGGTTTCGGAGTCTCTGCTGACGCTGCAGCAGCCTCAGCGGCTTTCTTAGCTGCAAACGCAGCTTTGGCGGCGGCTATCTTAGCTTCTTTCTCAGCCTTGATTCGGGCAATCTCTTCAGGCGAAAGCTCGGGTTCGGGGGGCTCGGGAAGAGCATTGAGTTTTTTTACGAGTTTGTCGCGGGTGAACACTGCCTGTTCAAAGTCGTTCTTGAATTCAAGAGCATCCTGCGGACACGAGGTTACACACAGCTGGCAGAAAGTACAGCTACCGAGATCATACTGATAGGTGTCGAGTTTACGCTTCTTCTTTCCGTCAGGAGTGTCGACCATTTTGGTGGTCAGTTTAATCGTGCCGTTGGGACAGTTGCGTTCACAGATGCCGCAGGCTATACACTTGTGACGGCCGTCAGCGTCGTATTTGAGCTGAAGGATTGCGCGGAAGCGCTCAGGCACGTGCACCGTCTCGCGGTCCTCGGGGTATTTTTCTGTAATTTTAGGGGTGACAAATTCTTGACCGGTCACCTGAAGGCCTTTTACAAGGCTTACGATGCCCGACCCTAAAGACGAAAAATATTCTTTTACACTACCCATGGGTTCTATCGTTTATTTACTTTGTTATGATGTTACGTTAGGATAATTTCTACAGGGGAAAAAAGCCACAGCCGTGCTACCTGACCTGACCTCCCAGAATGTCGAGAAGTTCGGTGGTGATACTCTGCTGTCGCAATTTATTGTATTCGAGTTGCAGCTGCTCGAGAAGTTTCTTGGCGTTGTCGTTGGCGCTCTGCATTGCCATAACGCGTGCAGCCTGCTCCGAAGCACGGTTTTCCGTAAAGACCTCCTGGGTCACCGACATGAGAAACATCGGCAGCACGGAGCGGAATATCGTGTTGGCATCAGGCTCGAAGATGTAAGGACGACACTGCGCCTTGACGTCTTCCTGACGGAATGTCTCCTCGGTGACAGGCAGGAGAGTGTCGGCCTGCGGACGCTGACGTCCGGCGCTGATAAACTTCATATAGAGCAATTCGACGCGGTCGGTCTCTCCGCTAAGAAAGCGGTTCTGAAGTTTTTCGCAGAACACCTTTACGCCGTCGCCCGTGGTCTTGGAATCGACCTGAGGCTCAATTCTGACATTTCTCACCGACGGGTCATGCATCTTGCCTATGATTTTGGCAATTTTGCCGCCTACGGGATAGATGTCAAATGTCACGCTGTCGCCAAACTTTTCGCGCAAATCTTTCATTCGGGCACGCAACTGCTTGGACAGATTCACGTTGTAAGCGCCACAAAGACCGTCGTCGGAACCAAACGCCACTATGCTCACGTTGCGCACCTCGCGCACCTCGGTAAGAGGCGACGAGAAGTCGGCATCGGCCGTAAGCAGATTGCCGATTATCGTCTCTATCTGGCTGCGGAAAGGCAAGAGACGCTTCAGGCTTAACTCAGCCTTGTGCATTTTTGCCGATGAAATCATTTTCATCGCGCCCGTAATCTTCTCCGATGAAGCTACGGAGCCGATACGTCCTTTTAGTTCGCGTAGTGTGGCCATTGACTGATCTGTTAATTGTTGGCGTATTTACCTGCTGTGTCGCGTGCGGCCTCGGTGATTGCGGCAGTCACTTCATCGGTGAGATTGCCGGCTTTAATCTGGTCGAGGACGGTTTCCTTATATTTTGCACGGAGGAGCGTCAGAAGCGAGCTTTCGAAATCGGCCACGCTGTCGAGCGGAACGTTTTCGAGCAGGCCCTTTGTGCCGCAGAATATCACTGCAACCTCTTCCTCAACCGCCATCGGGCGATACTGGGGCTGGATGAGCAGGCGCTCGTTCTTGCGTCCCTTATCGATTACACGGGCGGTTACGGGGTCGATGTCGCCACCGAACTTGGTGAACGACTCAAGCTCGCGGAACTGAGCCTGATCGATTTTCAGCGTGCCGGCCACCTTCTTCATCGGTTTAATCTGAGCGTTGCCGCCCACA
>CAYUYQ010000212.1:0-3203 GCA_964449335.1 uncultured Bacteroides sp.
CCGAACATACGGCTCACGGTCACAAGTTCTTCGTCGTTAATCTTCAACACGTTGCAGCGCTCCATCGACTCCGATAGAATTTCCTTGTTGTAGAAGCCCTGACGCAGGTTGACGTCAAACACTATCAGCGTGTCGTCCTTCTTGGGCATAGCGTCGAGAAACTTGGCTATCGTCTCGCGCGAGACGACGTTGCGCTGAGCCAGAGAGCCGAAACTTACGGCTTTGGTGCGCGCAGCGAGGCCTTCGAGATCGGGGGTGAAAGGGATATTGTCCCACGCAACGTTTTCCTTGATGTCATACTGCGGCACTCCGTTCTCGTCGACTTCAACCTGCACCGTACCGGTGGGATAAGGCACCTCCACGATGTGGTGGTTGAGACCTTTTGAAGTAAAGTTTTCGAGAATTTCCTTGCCGAGTGCGTCGTGACCGACCGCACTGACCACGCAGCTGGGCAGTCCGAACTGCGATACATGATATGCGAAATTGGCCGGAGCGCCACCAATTTTCTTACCCTCGGGAAGCACGTCCCACAGGGCTTCGCCCATTCCTACTACGATGTCTTTCATAATCGTTTGTCTGTTTTTATGGTTATTTGTTTACTGATTTGATTCTTAAGGTATAGTAGAGCAGATAAGCTACGCCGGCTGTCATCACGGCCACGGCTCCGACCTGGCCGGCTGCATCGGCAGCGAAGCCCATGGCGAGCGGGAATACCGTGCCGCCGAACAGGCCCATAATCATAAGGCCCGAAACTTCGTTTTTCTCATCGGGCGACGACAGCAGAGCCTGCGAGAAGACAATCGGGAAGATATTGGCATTGCCGAAGCCTATCAGCGCCAGAGCCACGTAGATGGGCATCAGCGTATGGCAGACGAAAAGCATCACCATAGCTGCGAGCATCATGACCACGCTGATGCAGAAGAACAGCTTGGCCGACATCTTGCGGAGTATGAACGCGCCGCAGAACGAACCGGCGGTGCGGAAGATAAAATAGACGCTCGTGGCAAATCCGGCTTCTTCGAGCGGCAGCCCGAGACGCTCCATGATGATTTTAGGCGCGGTTGTATTGGTGCCGACATCGATACCGACGTGGCAGATAATGCCGAGGAAGCAGAGTAGGATAAACGGACGGCCGAGCAGACGGATGCACTCCACGATGCCCGAAGCCTTATCGGGGCGCTCCTCCTCGATGGGAGTAGCGGCCAGAGCTGCGATCGAAAGGATACAGATGGCAGCATAAATCACGAAGAGAGCGCGCCAGCCCAGCCCGAACGTAGGCAGATAAGTGGTTGCGCCCCATGCTGCCAGAATCGGAGCCAGAAACGAAGCTATCGCCTTGACGAATTGGCCGAACGTAAGGGTCGATGCCAGTTTATCGCCGCTGATAAGGTTTGTCACCAACGGGTTGAGCGAAGTCTGCATCACGGCGTTGCCTATGCCTAAGAGCGAGAAGGCGATGAGCATGGTCATATAACCGTCGCCCGTCATCGGTATGATAAGCGACACGGCGGTAATCACAAGGCTTATAAGTACTGTTTTCTTTCGGCCGATGCGGTTCATGAGCATGCCGGTCGGCACCGAGAAAATCAGGAACCAGAAAAATACTAACGAGGGGAAGAGATTGGCCTGCGAATCGGTCAGACCGAGGTCTTTCTGCACATAATTGGAGGCTGTGCCCACCAGATCGACGAAGCCCATGGCAAAGAAGCAGAGCATCACCGGGATAATCTGGAGCAGAAAAGATTTTTTGTCGGAAACTATTGGCTGTGACATTAGGATTTAGGGATAAGATTTATTATACGAATATTGTTTTTTTAAAGTTTGAGTGAATAAACTTTGAGACTGCTGATTCGCGACCTACCACCTGCTGCCTCAACCGTCAGCGTCGAGTATGGCTCGGTAGGAAACACAAGGTTAGTCATCGAGAAGCGTCCGCCGTTGCCGAAAAGCTCTATGCTCGAGCGGTCGATATAGAGCCGAAGCGACAGACGGCCGTTGGTCTCAAACGTCGGGGCTTCGGTGACCACCGGAAAGCTCTCGCTGAAATCCGTTATGCCGCTCTTGCGGCGGTCAAACTTCAGGCGATGGCTTGCCCGGTCATAAGTCATAACCACTCTGTCGGACGATTTGTTTGACAATGTGACCATAACCGAATCGGCTGTCTGTGCATCAATGTCGAGAAGTATCTCACAGATACCGCTGTTTTCGGCCGGCAGACTGTATTTTCTCGGAGTTGCGCCGATGCTCACCTTGTCGGCTTTCACCGCCAGACGTCCTCTCATAGCCTCCAGCTCGGCCGACGGAATGCTTGAGGCGTAAATCATGCCGTCGGCAGCCTTGAAGAGTCCGATTTCGCGGGGAAGAGTGTTGGCGCTGCGAAACTGCATCGTAGGCACCTCGGCCGCATACTGCCAGTTGCTCATCCAGCCTATGGCCGTGCGGCGTCCCTGCGGGGCGTTGCTCCAGCTTACGAGAGCATAATTATCCTTGCCGTAATCGAGCCATTTCACGGGCACATTTCCCTCGGCATCGGTGTCGGCCTTGAAAGTACGGCCGTCCCAGTCACCGGTGAAATACTGTATGCCCGAGCCTCCGAACGGACCGCCGGGATTGATATTGCAGATCAGCACCCATTTCTTTTCGCCGGTGCCGTCGACCGTTAGTTCAAGAAGATCAGGACACTCCCACACGCCGTCCTGCGCGCCGAGGCCCTGACCGAACGCGCTCCGCAGTGTCCACGTCTTTAGGTCGGGCGAAGTAAAAAACAGCATCTCATGGTCAAGAGCGTGAGCAAGCACCAGATTCCACTCACCTGTCGCTTCGTTCCAGAAGATATTGGGATCTCTGGCCTCGCTCTCGAGAGTCAGCACGGGGTTGGCGGGGTATTTGGCAAACGAAGCTCCGCCGTCGGTGCTCACCGCCATGCTTTGCATCTGGCTCGTGCCGGCCGACGTGTAGACCGCAACCACGGCATCGGGGCCGAAACCGGCCGTGTTCTGACTGTCGACAACACAGCTACCGCTGAAAATCGCGCCCAATCCGTCGGGACGCAGTGCAATAGGTTCATGCTTCCAGTTAATAAGGTCGGTCGACGTCGAATGACCCCACGTCATGTTCTGCCACTTCGAGCCGTAGGGGTTATATTGGTAGTAGAGATGCCAGACGCCGTCCTTGTAGAACATACCGTTGGGGTCGTTCATCCA
>CAYUYQ010000213.1:0-3199 GCA_964449335.1 uncultured Bacteroides sp.
GCTTGTAGCGAACGTCAGAGGCCACAGAGAGTTCGAGCGGCCCCAGTTGATGAGCTTATCGAGAGAGCCCACTACCACATTCGTGCCATTGGCGCGAAGCTCGTCGACGAGTTTCTCGATATACTCGTTGTCTTTCCATGCCGCATAGGGCATACTTTTGGTCGTTACTTCCATTCAAGAGCTCCTTTCCGCCAGGCATAGACGAGGCCCAGCACCAATATGATGAAAAATATGCCGATGCTGAGAAGTCCGGCTCCGCCCAACGCTTTGACTCTTACAGCCCAGGGGAACAGGAACACACATTCAACATCGAACATTAAAAACAGAATTGCAAACAGATAGTAGCCTACCTTAAACTGGGCCATTGATTCGCCGCGAGTGGGAATACCGCACTCATACGCCTCACCTTTCTGAGGGTTGGTAGAGCTCGGAGAAATTAATCCTGCCAGCCACAGGGCCAGACCCACCAGGCCGATACCCGTCAGGGCGGCGGTGATGGCAAGTGTTGAGGACTGAATACCTAAAATTAACATATTACTTATTATTTGCACTATAATCTTTCACAACAAGAGCCTATAGCACAACTAAATACGGTCAGCAAAGCCGTAGCCCGACCCTGCATGTCCGCCGTGTTTTCTATGGCACTCTTATAATGTTCGCTGCAAATATAGGCAAAAAAATAGAATTAGCCCTTACTTTAGCAATCTTATTTTTTCTACTTTTTTTCACACTCTTTCCGAATTTTTACACCGACGCCTCTCCCCTGCCCCGCTCCTACACTCCGTAGACAAAAGAAATTACTTCAACGAAAACGGGCCGATGACCAAAAGTCTCGACCCGTTTTCATTTATTTTTATAGCATATATCCGGTCAGCGACGCCCGAATCCGAAGTCAAGTCGCACGGTTATGCCACCACGGGCCGGCTTTCCGCGCTGAAGGAAGTGTGTGCCTAGCGACTCAAACTGAAACACATCAAATTTCGTTGCCGTAAGATTTTCGCCCCACAATTCCACGCTGAGCCATTTGTGAGTGGCTTTGGCCGAGGCACCGAGCTGAGCGTAAAAGTTCTGGCGATACTGATTGGCATTGTCCCAGTAAATCGGCCCGACGCCTTTACAGCGAAGAGTGAGATCCATATCCCAATCAGCGCCGACGGGAATTGAATAGTTTACGCCGGCAAACATAGTGTTGGACGGAGCGTAAGGCACACGATTACCTTTGAAATTATCCTCGCCGTCGCGGTACTCCATAAAACGTGCATTGGTCAGTCCGTAGCTCATATTGAAAGTCCACCGCGATGTGGGGGCATAGTTTATTTGAACTTCCGCACCGTAGCTGCGCGTGCGACCAGCGTTGGTTGTGATTCGGCCGGTCGTGGTATCGTCGGCCGGAAAAGTAGTCAGCTGCTGGTCGCGGCAATCGATATAAAATAAGGCGAGGTCAGTCTGCACGCGGCCGTCGGCACAAACTATGTGCGCACCCGCCTCGTAATTCCAACTCCGCTCGGGCTTATAGCTGGTAATGCGGTCAACATCCACCCCTCCGTCGCCGTTGCTTCCCATACCGGGCATCGATTGCATCATGTCGGCCATCAGACGCTGCTGAAGCACCTCCGAGAACATCTGGGTATTGAAGCCTCCGGCCTTGTAGCCCTTGCCCACATTAATATACACGTCGCTTTTAGATGGCATCGGAAGAGCGTAGCTAACCTGCAATTTTGGTAGGAACTCCAGCGAACGATTGTGAAGACGTCCCACATCATCGATGTCAATCGACTGCGACAGAATCGGAATCGTAGGCATCCGTTTCATATAAGCCTTAAACGATGTCGCCGCCAGACTGTGATAGCGCATGTCTGTCCGTTCGTAGTCCAGACGCATACCAAGCGCCATTGCCCAGCGTCCCAATGACAGTTCGCTCTGATGATAGATAGCGCCGCCGTAGTTGGGAAGCCCGAAATCGCTGCCTAGCTCAAGGGAATTATTGTCAAAATCAAGACGCACCGGTATTCGGTCGTTGAGATTTATCCGGTCGGTAATCAGTCGTGCTATGCCGTCTTCCTTGATGGTGACCGGAGCCCACATTGAAGTGCGCCGATAGAAGCCAAACACGCCCGCAGTCCAAGAATAGGCTCCGGCCCGGCCACGCGCCACCACATCTTGCGTGACAGCCCATTCATGACGTTTCTGCTTCAGGATGAAATAGTTGATAGGCTGAAAATCCTGGTCGAGGCCCATTTCGTCGTCGAGATACTGAATGCTCGATATGCTCGCCACTGACACGTTGCCGCCAAACCATCTGACTGTCAGACCATCAGCAAACGAATTGCGGCGGTAGTAGCATGTGTCGTTATAGTTAATCTTGCCACTGTTAAGCTCTTCGTAAGGATAACCGCCCTGACGCGTGAGCCCGAATGAAGCGGCATTGTCGAGGAGCACCGACGGCGCAATCTGCCATTGGGTGCGCCAACGCAGATTCCCACCTTTTTCAGTGCCGGTGCGGGCATTATTATAACGATTGTGATAATACCCGTCGCTATAATTAAAATCGCCGACAAAACCCATGTAAAGATTTTCGGCCGTGCGCTGATAGGTGCTCACCGCCGCGCGGGCTGCCGGGCCGGTGGCCATTCGGGCCATCACGCGGGTACCGGTGTAGGCCATCGGACGGATGGTGTAGATATTTACCTGGCCTCCCATAGTGTTGCGGCCGTAGAGCGTGCTCTGCGGACCGCGAATCACTTCCACCTTTTCTATATCAAAGAGATCCGTGTCGTAGTTATCCTTATTCAGAATCGGCACATTGTCTATGTTCAGACCAACCACGGGCTGATCCATACGGCTACCAAGACCGCGCACGTAGATGCTCGACGTCATGCGGCTGCCGTAGTCAGGTATATAGAAGTTGGGTGCGATTTCGCTCATGGCTTTAAGCGCGGTCACTCGCCAGCGTTCGGCCTGACGCAGATTGAGCGTGGTCGATGCGTCGGGCAGCAGGCTCAAATCCACGTTCTGTTTAATCGCCGTAACGGTCACATCGTCGAGGTAGCGAAACGTTGTGTCCGTATCCAGATTGTCTGCCATGGCCGGCAAAGCACTAAGTGCCAGGCCAATTACAGCATATTTCAATTTCATTGCAATAAAAATGTTTCGGTTTGTAGCCCACAAATATACGCTATTAGCTCAAGACTGCCAAAAT
>CAYUYQ010000214.1:0-3148 GCA_964449335.1 uncultured Bacteroides sp.
ACCCGGAGAACACCCCCGCTACATCCCAAAGGAGCTTCGGAGATGCGACGCTATGATAAAATGTATTAAGTTTAATTTTCGCGGGATTTGCCGGCGAGCATGCCGCAGGCGGCCATTATGTCCTCGCCGCGTGAGGCGCGGATGGTGGCGGTGATGCCGTGCGCGTTGAGGCGGTCGCGGAAAGCCGTCATGGTTGCCTCTGATGCCGACGCGAGGTCTGACCCCGGAATGGCATGGAACCGTATCAGATTGACGCGGCAATGAAGATTACGGAGCATGTGGGCCAAAGCGTCTGCGTGACGGGCATCATCGTTTAGACCGCGGAACATCGTATATTCCACCGACAGGCGGCGCTGATGGGCAAAATCATAGTTTTTTAGGACTTTGAGCACATTTAGCAGCGGATAGGCCTTCTCGACCGGCATGAGCGCGGCGCGCTCCGACGCAAACGGGGAGTGGACGCTGACAGCCACGTGGACCTGCGTTTCCTCAAGCAGGCGCCGCAACGTGTCGAGCTTTCCGATGGTCGACACGGTGATGCGTCGCGGACTCCAGGCCAGTCCCCACGGTGCCGTCAGAACCTCAATAGCTGCCACGACGGCATCGAAATTGTCCATCGGCTCACCCATGCCCATAAACACGATGTTGGTAAGCCGCTGCGATTCCTCGACAGAGAGCACCTGATTGATAATCTGGCCTGCCGTCAGATTGCCGTGGAATCCCTGACGCCCGGTCATGCAGAACGAGCAATTCATGCGGCATCCGGCTTGCGAGCTGACGCAGAGCGTAGCGCGGTCGGCGTCGGGAATCATCACGGCCTCGACGTCGCGCGAGGCCACACCCGGGAAAAGATACTTCACCGTTCCGTCGCTGCTCACCAGGCGGGTCAGCGGTTCCTGACGGCCCACTTCGTAGCTCTCTTTAAGCCGCTCTCGGCCGCGAACCGAAATATCGGTCATCTGGTCGATTGTCGTGGCGCGCTTCTCGTAGATCCAGCGCGCAATCTGTTTGGCTGCGAACTGCGGCAGCGAACAGGCGGCAGCCACCTCGCGCAGCTGCTCAAGATTCATGCCAATCAGGGGCATCAATTTAGTGGAATCCGAACCCATCTATCAAAAAAATTATTCTTGCTCCACAAAATTAAACAATTTCATTCAAAACGCCTCTTATCCCCGAAAAGTCATCGTCCCGGCTCCGGTGACGCAGTGTTAAAAGTCATATTTAGTTTTTTTTGGATATTTTTGCAATAATGCTATTGTGGGATAATGTTTTAAGCAGTAATTTTGCATTGCAAAAGAAAAATAAGGATACATGCACGGCCGGAAAGGTCGGATATATTACGAGAAACACGTTACACAATTATCGCATTCTCACTCCAACATATCCCCGTCGTAAGGTCCGAGCGAGCTTCCGCAGTGAGGCAGCCCGAAACAATCGACACCTCGTCCGGTCACGCACACCTTAAGTTGCCTTGATAGGCAACGCAAGCGTATGCGCGGCGACTCCTTGTCTGTATTTGCATGGCCGCGCTCCCGGGCGTCGCCACAATACTTGTGAAAGCAATATAATGTTTTGTTAGACAATATATATACTTGAATTTTGGTTATGAGGGAGGTGCGCTTCTGTGAAGAAGTGCACTTTCATTTTAAACCCATTGCAACGCATCGGCTAAACAGTCTCCCGGCGCCCCGACAGCCACCCTTCAACAATCGCCGGGCATCAGGTGTATCACCGCCTCGCAGCTGCGTGAAGCATTAAAAACAAACGGTTTTAACTTTTATTTTCAACAAAAATCCATACCTTTGCGCCATCAGTAACCCAGTAGATTTAACCAATCATCTATTTTTTGCAATGAAAAAGAAAATTTTCGGTCTTATGGCCGCAGTGTGCATGCTCGGCATGTTCTCGTCCTGCAGCAGCGACGATCCCGTTCCCGAACCCAAACCAGATCCTGATCCCGAACCCGTAGTCCCCGCGGTCATTCCCGGCGAGGACCTCACAGCTAAAGAATACAATGCCGACGCGCTCGCCATCGTAGTCGACGGTCAGACAATGACCGGCAAAATCGCCGAATTCAAGCCCGGCGACGACGGCACAGCCGAACTCACTCTCAAAGGCGAATCGCTTAACCTCACCGAAATTATTGGAGGTGCAATGTCGAAAGCCGACGACGACGCTCTGATGCTCCCCACTCCCGGTGTAGTGCCCGGCAGCCCCTCGGTGACCATTCCTCTGACCCTGACCGGCGAAGCCGACAACTGCGAATTTACCGGTACATTCACCACCGACTTCTGCACTTTCGGCTATAGCGGTAAAGTCGACGCCGACAACCTCGAGTTCAACATCAGCGACCTCAAGCTCAACGATCTGAGCCTCGCCGGACGCTATGTTGTGCCCTCCGACTTCCTCGTCGACGACGGCTGGGGTGGCCAGCAGATCGACCTCAAACGTCTTTTCCGTATCGAATGGGAGTCGGGCAAAGGTATTGAACTCTTCCCCGGATTCGAGATGCCCATAACTACAATCGTGCAGCTTGCTCTTCAGATGGTGGCACTCCCCGACGGCGATGGCGAAGACCAGCCCCTGCCCATCCTCTACACCAAAGCATTTAAGGAAGTAGAGCTCGGCGAAGATGGCTCAATCGTAGCCAAATATTGCGACGTAGACCAGGACGGTTGGCCCGAAGAAACTTCGCCCAAAGGCTTCGCCAACTACGTAGTAAAGGACGATCAGACCATTCTCGTGTTCCTCGATCCGGTTGCCATTATCGCCAACGTAGCAGCTAAGGCTTCGAAATCGCGTGCCGTAGACATGGACGCCGTAATGACTTTTGTTATCAATGATCTTCTCCCCATGTGTCAGAACGGTGTGCCCGTAAGCGTCGGTAGCGCACTTCTCAACACCGGCGAAGTAGACGATAGCTACAATCCCGTTTATGCTCCCTCCGACGATCCCAGCTGCCGCAGCTTCTATCTTGGAACCGAGGTGTTACTGCCCATCCTCAAAGTTGCCGCTCCAATTCTCGCCGACGACGATATCATCGACCAGATTGTAGCCGCAGCCGAAAAAGATCCCACTATGGGCTATATGGCATCGATGCTTCCCAACATGCTCAAGGCTCTGCCCGAAATTGTAGAGCAGACCTCAA
>CAYUYQ010000215.1:0-3133 GCA_964449335.1 uncultured Bacteroides sp.
GATAACTAAAGCCGCTAATATTGCGCGTCGTAATTAAAACAACTCCCGGGGTGTGTACCTCGGGAGTCGTTGTGGGATGATATGTGGTGACTGTGGTTAGTCGCCCATGGTGCGGAGGAGTTCGTCGTTGTCGACGGTGCGTTCCATGCGATCCTTGATGAATTCCATGGCCTCGATTGAGTTACGATCGGCAAGGAAGCGGCGAAGAATCCACATGCGGTTTAGTGTTTCTTCACGCAGCAGTAGGTCGTCGCGACGGGTGCTGGAGGCCATAATGTCGACGGCCGGGAAGACGCGTTTGTTTGAAAGTTTTCGGTCGAGCTGTAGCTCCATATTGCCGGTGCCTTTGAATTCTTCGAAGATGACCTCGTCCATCTTTGAGCTTGTCTCGGTAAGTGCTGTGGCAATGATAGTGAGCGAGCCTCCGTTTTCAATGTTACGTGCAGCACCGAAGAAGCGTTTGGGCTTCTGGAGGGCGTTTGCGTCGACACCACCTGAGAGTATTTTGCCTGAAGCAGGCGAAACGGTGTTGTAGGCGCGCGCCAGACGCGTTATTGAGTCCAGAAGGATAACCACGTCATGACCACATTCAACGAGTCGCTTGGCCTTTTCAAGCACGATTCCGGCTATCTTTACGTGGCGGTCGGCCGGTTCGTCGAACGTCGACGCAATCACTTCAGCGTTGACGCTGCGGCTCATGTCGGTCACTTCCTCCGGACGTTCGTCAATGAGCAGAATCATGATGTAGGTTTCAGGATGATTCTCGGCGATTGCATTGGCGATATCTTTCAGAAGAATGGTTTTACCGGTTTTGGGCGGTGCGACAATCAGTGCACGCTGACCTTTACCAATCGGGGAGAACATATCGACCACGCGGGTAGAGAGGTTGCATGAGCGTCCACCCGTCAGATCGAATTTCTCATCAGGGAAGAGTGGCGTAAGATGTTCAAACGGGATTCGGTCGCGGATAAATTCGGGTGAGCGTCCGTTGACGTTGACAACATCGGTCAGCGGGAAATATTTTTCGTTCTCGCGGGGAGCGCGGACTGTGGCTTCGACCACATCGCCGGCTTTTAGCCCGAAAGCTTTTATTTGCTGCGGCGTGAGGAACACGTCGTCGGGTGAGGGGAGATAGTTGTAATCGCTTGAGCGGAGAAATCCGCACCCTTCCGGCATTATTTCAAGAACGCCCGATGTCTGGACGATGCCGTCGAAATTGTAGACCGGTTCCTGCTGACGCTGGAAGCGGTTGTTCTTTTTATTACGGTTTTTCTGCTGTTGTTGCTGCGGCTGTTTGTCAGCTTGCCAGGGCTCGGCAAGAGTGATGGGCGCTGTGGCGGCAGCCATAGCAGCTTCTTCTTTCTCACGCTGTGAGCGGGGAACAAATCGCTTGCCCTCCGCGCGAGGAAAGAATGAGCCGAATGTGGAGTCTTTCTGAGGACGGAAATCGCGTTTTTGAGTCTGATTTTCAGCCGGCGCTTGCTCATGCTGAGGTTCGGCTGAATCTTTGGGCGTATCGGTGTCACCGGCCGGAATTAAGGCAACAGGGGCTTCTGCAGGAGTAACCGGCGTCACATTTTCGCTTGGTTCGGTCTTTTCGGCCGCGGGTTGTTCAGTCCTTTCTGCTTTTGGACCCTGCTGTTTCTGCTTACGGTTGTTGCGCGGAGCTTCGGCGTTGACCTCAACCGGTTTATCAGCATTGTCAGTCTTCTCAGCCGGAACTGCCAGTTCGGTTTCCTGAGTGGGTGCAGACTCTCGCTGCTGATTCTTGGGCTTTCTGCCACGTTTTTTGGGAGCTGTAGCATCGGCAGTCTGTTCGATCTTCTCAGCAGGCTCCGATTGGGTCGACTCGGCTTTTACTTTGGCGGTTTTGGCTTTGGTCTTGGGTTCAGCGGCTTTCTTTTCGGAAACGGTGTCGGTGGCAACTTTCTCATCGCTGTTATCAGGGTTTTTTACCTTTGGGGGGCGTCCGCGACGTCCGCGCTCTTTCGGTTGGCGACTACCGCGTTCGGTGACGGTGGCTGCGGCATTGATGGCCTGCTGGTCAAGGATGTCGTAGACCATGCTGTCTTTGTCGGCGGTGTTTACCTTTTTCAAACCCATTGATTCGGCGATGCCTTTGAGCTGCTCTTCAGGCATTTCCTTCAGGTCGTTGATTGTGTACATAAATAGATAAATCTATAATTTCAAGTGCATTTCCGTACGATGCCACACGCGCTCAACGCTACAGCCGGAACCTATAAGGCTCGCAAAACAATGGCTATTGGAGGCCGTCGGAAAAATAAGTTTGGGAATTATTGTCTTTAGAGATTGTGGACATTTATAAATCCAAAAGACTGATGCAGTGCATGCTTGAAACGCGTGCGTAAATCTGCTTTTGCAATGCAAATTTAACATTGTTTCTCTAAATAAACAAGCGTTGCATAAAAAAGGTTGCAAATCGTAACATCCAATTTATTAACAATCTGACCACGCACGCTAAATAGTATCCGTCGTACAAATATAGTCTAACCGTCAGATTCCTTTATTGTCAAAAATAAAAACGCTTCGACATCAGCCGGAGCGTTTTTACGGTGAATTAATTCAAATTCGTTAATGTAAGGGAGATTATTCCCATTCGATGGTTGCCGGGGGTTTGGAGGAGATGTCGTAGGTTACGCGGTTGACGCCGCGCACTTTGTTGATGATTTTAGTTGAGATTTCGGCAAGGAAGTCGTAGGGGAGGCGGGCCCAGTCGGCTGTCATGGCGTCGGTCGATGTGACGGCGCGGAGTGCAACGGCGCGTTCGTAGGTGCGTTCGTCGCCCATCACGCCTACGCTCTGTACGGGCAGAAGGATTACGCCTGCCTGCCACACTTTGTCGTAGAGTCCGTGGTCGCGCAGACCTTGAATGAATATGTGGTCAGCTTCCTGAAGCACGGCTACTTTTTCGGGGGTGATGTCGCCGAGGATTCTCACAGCAAGTCCCGGCCCGGGGAAGGGATGGCGCGAGATGAGGTGCTCGGGCATTCCGAGCTGACGGCCTACGGCGCGCACTTCGTCCTTGAACAGCAGACGCAGCGGTTCGCACAGCTTCAGATTCATTTTTTCGGGCAGTCCGCCTACGTTGTGATGGCTCTTAATCGTTGTTCCG
>CAYUYQ010000216.1:0-3130 GCA_964449335.1 uncultured Bacteroides sp.
ATACCCTTGATGCACCATCCGCACCATGAGCCCCAGAAATCGAGCATCACGTACTTCCCTTTCAGCGCCGAGAGGTAGAGCACCGAGCCGTCGGGGGCCGGAAGATGGAAATCAGGCGCCGGTTTACCGACAGTGACTTTTTCTGCCTGAAGCTTGCGCTGAAGTTCGGCCTGAAGGCGATTGAGATAGTAGTCATACATTGGCCCGTTGAGACTGCTTTTGGCTGCAGGAGTGATTAGCTCGGCCACCTCAATCTGCTCGGGTGTGAGCATGTTCATCAACTCAATAGAGCCCGGGCTGTCGGGATGCTGGGTAATATAGGTTGCGGCTGCTTGACGGAGTGAGGCTGCGGCATTGTTGAAAGCCTCCTCGTTGCGGTCCTGACGGGCTTTTGCGAGTGCATTCATTCCGTCGGTTAGAGAGGCGCGGGCCGAATTAATCGATTCCATCAGCGGCGAGCCGGAAACGGTGGCTGGTGTGGCGGTAAGGTCGACGGTGATTGTCTGGCCGGGAGCACGGTATACGTCGGCGACGGTTCGCATGCCTTGTGGTGTCCGTTGGTAGAGGAAGTAGTGGAGCGGTTCACTGTCGATGTCGCTTTCTTCGACGGTGAGCTCGGTCTGGCCGGGCAGGAGGGTGAGATGTCGCTGGTTTTCCATCTGCATCTTTATATCGTCAAGGTCGGTGACGAGTAAGATAAACTGAGCTGTATCGGGCGAAACATCGGTTTTGGCAACCAAAACGGGTTGAGCTGCGGCTTGGGAGGCCGACATGCCGAGAGCGCAGAAAGCTGCTGCGGCAGCTGCTAAGAGTTTCATGTGCGGAGTAAGTAGATTGTTGTTAGAAGTTTTCGGCAAATATACACATTTATTTCCGTCAGACACGTTTACTGTGGATTATTTCTTGAAAGTGAATCGGTATGCGTTGGTGAGGGTTGCGGCGAGGGTCAGAATGGTGAGGAGCCCGACGTAGGAGAGTAGGGCGGCGGCGCGGTTTTTGAGGCGGGCGCGGGGATTGAGCAGCGTAGCGCGGCGGTGGGTGACTATCAGTCTCCGGCAGAGGATGGGAATGGCCGGGTCGATGGCGCAGGGGTGCGCTGCAAGCATCGTGAGGAGATTGAATGACGCGCTTAGCAGGCGGTCAGAGGCGGCACGATATAGCTCCGCATGCGAAGCGACGCATCGAGCCATGACGTATTGAGCGGCTGTTATTGCGTCGGCGCGCGAGGCGTCGGCGCGCGCGAGGTAGCTGCCTTGATGCCGGCGATAGAAGTAGAGCGGCTGCGAGGTGAAAGCTATCTGACGTGCGGCCGGAAAAAGGTCGACGGATATGTGCAGATCTTCAAACCATCCCGGAGGAAATCGCAAGTCGGCCCACAGATGCCGCCGGTAGAGTTTGCCCCAGGCGGTGTGGCGAAGGCGGGAGGTCTGATAGAGCATCTCCGACAGGGCCTCGGTGCCCTCGTAAGTGGCCACGGCGCCGGTCTGTGTTTGCGGCCAGCGAGGAAGCAATCGATGCTGACGGCTGACGGAGTCGCAGGCCGCAATATCGACGTCAGGATTCATCATGCCCATAAGTGTGGAGAGGAATTGAGGATGAATCATGTCGTCGGCATCGACAAAGGTGATGTATTGTCCATGGGCGGCGTCGAGACCGATGTTGCGGGCGGCTGATAATCCGCCGTTTGGGCGGTAGATGGCCACAATGCGCGGGTCGGAGGCGGCAACCCGGGTGATTATCGCGGCTGAATCGTCGGTCGAACCGTCGTCGACGAGAATCAGCTCGAAGTCGGCGTACGTCTGATCGAGGATACTGCTGATGCAGTCGGTCAGAAACGGCTCGGCGTTATAGACCGGAACTATTACGGATACGGTGGGTGAGGTCGATGTGTTCCGGGTCATTGTTTGCCTGATTGTGACGGATTACATTCAAGCAGATAGGCTTCGCGGGGAGAGCCGTCGGCAAGCCGTATGATTCCACAATGGGTGAAATGCTCCTTTTTCAACCAATTGCGCATCGGGATATTGTCGGCATGGGTGTCGATGCGGATTACGCTGCAGTGATTGCGGCAGAAATCAAGACACGCACGAGCCACACCTCGCACGCGTCCGAACGAGGCGAGGCGATGGATTACGTAATAAGGGCCGTCGTTGGTCCATCGGCCGTCAATCTCGGCGTAGGTCGGGTCAGGATCCGGAATAAACGAGAAGCAACCGGCAATGTGGCCGTCGGCATCGGCAACGATGTAGCAATGCCCCGCGGCAATGTCGGCTTCGAAAGCATGGCGACCGGGGTAACCTTCGGGCCACTGGGTGTGATTGCCGGTTGCGCGCATGATGAGACGCGCCGCATCAATCACCGCGAGGATATCATCGATGTCGTCTGCCGTTGCGCGGCGGACTGAGAGCTGCGGGGCGATTGTGATGGGCATGGGTAAACCGACGGATTAGTGGATGCCGAAGCAGTAAAATATCATTTTACGTTCGTCGAGATTGTCGGGGTTGAAATTGCGGACGCCGTATTCACCGGGCTCTCCGGCAAACTTGATGATGTAGGAATTGGTGCCGTAGCGGTCGGCCTCGTAAGGAACGTAGGTCATATTATTTTCCGAGAGGCTTCCGAGCCAGTTGACGTTGGCAATCTCGGCTTTGCGCTCCTTTTTCTTTTCCTCAAATTTTACAATCTGGATAAATGAGGTCGGATCAAAATCGTTGTCCTTGGCGCGGACAATGATCGTAACCGTGTCGGAGGGCTGAAGCTGAACTGATGAGCGGCCGCCTTTCAGAACGATTTTTGTGCGTGTGTTTCCGATGCCGAACAGTATGCGTCCGGCTGAATCGGATGTCTTTATCTGAGTGTTTGATTTCTCGGCGGGAATGGCCACGGTGTCGGGCGCAGCGGTGATAATGGAAACATCGCCGACCCATTTCGGTTCAAAACTTTGTGCGGAAGCCACAGCGGCACCGCACAGCAACAATGCGAGAGACAGGATGCGCTTCATAACGATAGGGGTTTAATGCGTTTTGATTGTTGAGTAGATGCAAATCTAAGAAAAGTCAGCGTTAAAAGCAAATTATTAGTGATGATGTTGCAGTGCATCTAATATCGATAGTTATGAAAGAGTATAAAA
>CAYUYQ010000217.1:0-3104 GCA_964449335.1 uncultured Bacteroides sp.
TTCACATGGGGTGACAGACCGAAGGCAAACCCGGAAGCAACCAACTAATAAACGATGATTATGAAACGCAATATATTGAGTAGAATCACCCGATTGACAGGCTTGGCCATGATGGCCATTGCGGTCGGTTGCACCGATTCGGTCGAGATGCCGCAAGAGGAGTCTCAGGATGTGGCGATGGTCGACGGTAAGATTGTAGTCAAGGGGTCGCTTAACGTCGAAGGTATGCAATCGCTGCAGTCGCGCGCATTGGGCGACACACCGTCGGCGGGTCTGACAATAAAGGCACTCGAATTCAGTTGGGGCGACGATGCGGAAAGCAGCTTTCTTACCAACGTGTATGACGTGGAGCTCGTCTCGACGTCAACGGCCGTGGGCAATCTGCAACAGGTAGATATAAAACTCTCACTTCTACCGACAACGACCTCGACCAAGCTGCAGTTTATCGTGACGAACGCTGAGCTGGGCACAATCAACTACGGCTCGATGGCGGCGATACTTCAGTCGCTGTGGGTGAGCAAGAACGAGGAAACAGGGGAATTTCCGGAAGCCTACTGGGGGCAGGTGGAATTTCCTACGGGATATGGTAAAACCACGACTAAAGACAATGGCGACGGAACATCGACATCGATATTCACGCCCGATACCGACCTTAACGCCAAGCTCAACTCAGTGCCGCTGGTGAGGAATTTCGCCAAGATTTCGTGCAGCGAGGAGCTCGGTAATTTCGATCTGGTGGGCTTCGACCTTGTCAACATACCGACTGCCGGCACCGTTGCGCCGTGGGACCCCGTGGGCCACAGGCTCATCCAATTGCTGGGAACTGACAATAAGATGCTACCTTACAGCGCGCTTCCGGCCGGCTACGTAGGGATGCTGGCTCCGGAAGCGCAGTTCGACCACACTGAGGCTGATATCCGCCGCGGCGAGGCTACGCTTGACTTCACGATGGAACCGCGCTATATGTATGCCCATCCCTACGAGCCCGTGCGACGCACCTACATGATTGTGGCCGGACGCTACGGAGGCAGCCAGACAACGACGTATTACAAAATCGATCTCGGCTACACCGACCCGAATACCCAGATATTTACCAACTACAACATTATCCGCAACTATCACTATCAGGTTAGAATCAACTCGGTGACTCGCGCGGGCTACGCCACGGTTCAGGAGGCTATCGACGGAGCCGTGTTCAACAACCTTTCGGCCTCGACCGAGACGCGCGACATGCTGAGTCTTTCGGACGGCCTAAACATGATAGGCGTCAATATGACGAGAGCTGTCGTAACCAACACCGACCCTATACGGTTTGTCTACAGCTACCGCACAGGTGTAGATAAGGGGCAGGGCACGGTGGACAACAACAAGATAACCGTCTACGGACTCAATCCGACCACAGATGTAGGCGAAGACAAGGTGCTCGCCGCCATTTCCGGACCGGTGGTGGAGGGAGATTCGATAGTCTATACGCTGACACCGAATCGTCCCGGCGGGGTGTCGCGCGAGCAGACGTTTACGGTGGTTGATCCCAACGGTCTCGGACGCACGATCACGCTCGTCTCGCACGAGCCGTGGGTGATGAGCGATATCGATGTCTACGGTCAGGCACTCAACGAGCGCCCGGACCATAAAGAAGAGACCGATTCGGTGGGCGCGGCTTCGGGCGAACCGCTGACGCTCTTCTTCAATCTGCCCGACGGAATACCGGAATCGGTGTTCCCGCTGCAATTCAAAATAGAGTCAAACCGCCAGAATATCGAAAACAACTCGGCTGAGGGCGCCGCGCTGGTGGTGACGACAGCGCCGTCGATGTTCAGCGCCACCAACGACCCGCGAGTGGCCTACATACGCACGGTGACATACGCACAATATAAGTATTATTCCGACGAAAACAATCAAGTGGACACGGAGGTGAGCAACCCCGACCACACGGTGCGTTGCCGATTCAGAACCACAATCGGACTGTCGAACATCCCTGGCGAGCCTAACGAGATGCTGACGCGCCTGAAGATATATAATCCCTATTTCGAGATGGGAGAGGTGTCGTTTGTCAGAAAGAAAGGTCAGTAAGAGAAAGAAACAGCCAATGAACGATTTTCGGCTTTGGGCAGTGGCGTTGGCGGCAATGTTGGTGGCCGGATGCGCTTCGCGTGGTAACGAGGCTGATGACAGCCGGCCCGCTATATCGCCACTGCCCATGCCTATCGTACCGCAGGTAATCACCGATCCGACGTCGAGGGCCGAATACGCGGCCACGCATTTCTGGAACGCCTTGACGGACACTACTGAAATTGATACAGGCGTCTTCGAGCAGGATGTGGCCAACTTTGCCGCAATAGCTTCGCTTGCGGGAGGGGAGGCGCAAAGAGCAGGATGGCTGACGCTATGGCGCACCCGCGGAGGCGACATCGAAGAGCTCATGCCCGTGATAGAAGACTATCTTTGGGAGCCGGAAAGCCCCGTCTATTTGCCCGACCTGTTTGCTGCGGCAATAGATGCGGCCGATTCGCTGAAACTTATACCCGTCTCTGATCGCCTGCGGATGGTCAGACAGGAACTACGGCACAACGAGCCCGGAACGCCGGTGGACGACTTCATGTATGTTGACCGTCGAGGCCCGCAGCGTCATCTGCGTGGCACCGGGCGGTCTCAACTGCTGATAATATATGACCCGGAGTGCAGCCACTGCGCCGAGGAGATGAGCGCCATAGCGCAAAGTCCTGACGCGTTGGCGAGTGACCTGGCCGTTGTTGCGATCTATCCCGGCAGCGATTATCCGACATGGCGCGACCACGCTGCCACACTGCCGCCGACGTGGACAGTGGGGATGAATCGTGAGCATCCAATCGGTAGCATGGATGAATGGACCGTGCGCACCACGCCGCAGTTTTACCTTATAGACCGGAACGATACGGTTGTGTGGCGCGGAGTCGATGCCGAAGCACTGCTGCGGTATATGCGGCTACAAACGGCGAGATAAACTGACGCACCCTCAGCTCTTTGATTGAGGATTATATTCTTCATGTTGCATCGTATTAGACAGCATAGATAATAAATTTTATCCAATAAATCCACTGTATTGGATAAAATAGCATGTTTTT
>CAYUYQ010000218.1:0-3095 GCA_964449335.1 uncultured Bacteroides sp.
TTGTTATCCTCTGGCAGGTGTTTGGTTCGATATATCCCGAAGCATGGAGCTGGAAGCTCTACGTGCTGATTATTCATACCATAACAATCGGTAACCTCTTCGCTATCCGTCAGAAAAACCTGAAGCGATTCCTTGCGTTCTCGTCGATTTCGCAGGCAGGCTACATCATGCTCGGAATCATGGCTTATCCTCACGCAATCGGTCTGGCAGCCTTGATGTTCTACATCCTTGTCTACATCTTCTCCAACCTCGCCGCTTTCGATGTGATTGGCGCTATTGAGAATCATTGCGGCAAAGTGTGGATGCAGGACTACAACGGCCTCTACAAGACCAATCCCCGTCTGGCCTTCACCATGATGCTCGCCATGTTCTCGCTCGCAGGTATCCCTCCGTTCGCGGGCTTCTTCAGTAAGTTCTTCATCTTCACCGGAGCTCTCAGCGTCGGAACTACGGCAATCTATGTGCTTGTGCTGATTGCGTTGATTAATACAATCATTTCGCTCTACTACTATCTGCTTGTAGTTAAAGCAATGTTTATCAGCGACGAGCCTTCGACCATCGCAACATTCCGCAGCGCATGCTCCGAGCGTCTGGCTCTTTGGATTTGCGTCGCCGGCATCATCGGTCTCGGTATCGTAAGCTTCTTCTACGACAGCATTATCGCCGTAGCATGACAATAGATTGATTTTTCAATTTCTAAAAGAAGGGTGTGTCATAAAGGCCCGTCTGGGTCGTTGGCTAAGATTTCGGCTTCGGTCACATACTGATGTATGCTCCCATCAGCCTCAACCTAAGCCGCCTACCATCCGAACCATTCTGACGCCACCCTCTCCATCCAGATACAACTAAGGCGGTGTGTCAAAACTCGAAAGTTTTGACACACCGTCATTTTGCAATATAGGTTTTTCTGAAAAGGTATGAGATTGTATGTTTTCAATTAGTGTGTGCTCCGCGGGTGTGGAGGTCAACCGAAATCAATATCAGTCTCGGCTGCATTGCTGACGCCCGGAGAGGGGAGAGGTGTGGAAGACTCATCGGTGCTTGCTGACAGCATTTCGGGTGTCACCAACGTGCGCTGCGACGAAAAATGTATGTTGTTCATCTCCGAGGCCGAAAGTCGGCGGCCTGATTGAAGTTGCGGTTTAGTGATTGTTTTCATCGTTGTCGTTCTTAGATGAGAAAATTGTGTTGAGACGATTCAGGCCAAGAAGCACGGCCACATACGTCGCTCCGAGAACAAGCAGCTCCACCCGCAATGGGAATATCTCCTTGAACCAACCGCCTGCGAGGTAGCAGAAGAACAGACACCAGAGTGTGGCCTGCACGCTCACGCAGAGCGTGCACCAAGCGTGGGCACGGAATTTCTGATACCAGATGCTCCAGAACGTAAATGGCAGACAGCAGGCATTGCACAGAGCCAGATAGCCTGTCCACTGCGGAAAGACAATCAGACACAGCAGGCTCACCGAAAAATAAGTGAAGCCAACTTCACTCCAGCTAAATATGCCGAAGAAACTTGATGCTGATGTCTTCAATATGCTGTCGCACCCGCCTTCTTGAAGTACTCGACATAGACTGTCGGCTGCCGGATTGTGGATTCTCATCATTTTCTGAACGAGCAGATAGGTGAAAAAGAGTCCGGCAAGATTAAACAGCGTCAGCAGCGACGTCGAAACACGTGTCCATACGCCCGCCGTTATGGAGAGATAACCGAAGAGGAATACCAGCGCTCCAATCAATCCCCACTTCTTGGCACTGTCAAAAATCTCGAGACGGCGGTGCTTCCGGTAGTCGGGCTCGCATGAGCGACCATCTTCAGGGTAGGCGAGAAGCACATTGCCGTCCCATGCATTCAGGAAACGATCGCGCGATATATTCTCAATTTCTCCTTGAGAAATATATTCGACATTATCTCCGACAGAGGAAACAATCACCAGACCAGCCTTTGTGTGAGCGAGAAACGGCGGCGTCAGGCGCTCGATTTCCGCCTTGTCACCGAGATGGATTCCTTCGTTGGCCACACCGTACTCATCGAGTAGTTTAGACAGTCCGTAGAGAGTCTTAAACGGCATCGATTCGTAGCGAGTTGTGGTGTAGGCCGCCGTGTGAGGAACTTCAAGGCGCGTCAGGAAATTGTTGAGAATGTCGGATGCGTTCATAGTGAAGTGAAGAGTTGTTTTGATAGATGCTGGTGCCGAATCGGGCCTGATTCGTTAGTTAAGCTCCGCTTCGACTTTCTGGAGAAGGCTGTCGGCTTCGATTTCGCCGGTGTGACGCCATACAGCCTGACCATTCTTGTAGACGATAAAGGTCGGTACGGATGTCACGCCTTCTTCGTCGGCGAGTTTTGAGTTTTTATCGATATCGAGCTGGTAGACGTTTGCACGGCCGTTGAGTAGTTCCTTAATCTGCTCGACAATCGGCATCATCTTCTGGCAATGAGGACACCATGTTGCATAGAACTCAACGAGAACGGCTTTACTTGAATTGATGGCTTCTGAGTAGGTCATGATAGTAAGTTTTATAGAGTCTGTATATTTGTTGTTTGTCCGCCGATGCTTCCCGGTGGCTTTTACTTTAGAACAATTAAGCCGATGTCAGGTTTTGCCATCGGTCGCAGATTAAGCTTTTTTATACGATAACGGTGATTGGATTGACGTTCTAATTGACACTCTTAATTAGGGGGCAAAAAATTGCTGAAGCCAAAACAAAATGGTTCGCGCACACGGGCTTGCATGAATAGCAAAGGCGATGAGCCGGGGGTGGACTCATCGCCTTAAGTGATTATCAGGGTCTGATTATAATCAGACGGGATTGGCGGAATTAGTGGATGGGTTTGTACTCAACGAAAGCTTCCATGGCTTCGTAGGAGGCAAGGCCGAGCGATTCGTAGAGCTGTGCTGTGGCACGGTTGCGGTCTTCAGCACGCTGCCAGAACAGACGGTCGTCGTCGCCAAGGAACGGAGCGTTTTCCATCTGGCTCTGGTGTTTGAGGATAGAGTTACGTTTGAAGCGTAGCTCCTCGGGGCTGATAGGCACTGCCATCTCGATGTGGTCGATTTCCCATTCGGCCCATGCGCCGCGATACATCCAGA
>CAYUYQ010000219.1:0-3086 GCA_964449335.1 uncultured Bacteroides sp.
GACCCCCTGCGTGACAGGCAGGTATTCTAACCAGCTGAACTACCACACCAAGTTAGAGGTGCAAGTGGCGTTCTTGCCGTTTTGCGAGTGCAAAGTTAAGACACGTTTTCGATTCCTGCAAGTATTTCTCAAAAAAATTTCAGAAATCATCAAAAAAAACTTCAAAACCGCTAATTTTGCCTAAAAACCGAATAGACGATGAAACGAACAGCAATCATAATCAACGCCGGAATTGCCGCGCTTACGGCAATCGTGGCCGTGGCATGCGCCGCCCATTCCACCGGGTCGCAGAAACCGCAGACCTCCGTGTGGTCTGAATCAACCCTCGCAAAACTCGACGCTCCGGCGCGGCTTCTGGCCGACACTCTCCGCTCGGGCGAGCGCTCTGGGCGCCCGACGGTAGGCGTGCTCGTGACGATGGCCGACGGCGCATCGGCGCAGGCCATCGCAGCAGCGGGATTCAACGTAGCCTCCGATATGGGCAAGGTTGCCCTCGTGTCGCTTCCGACCGATAGCCTCGGCCGGCTCGCCGCCCTGCCTCAGGTCAAAAGCGTAAGTCTCGGCACGACTCAGAGCGTCAACGACCCGCAGCCGGCCGTGCAGAAAATCTCCGCTCCCGCCACACAATCGTCCCCGGTAGCTTTTCCAGTAAAGAAAGAGTGAACACGATATGGCTGACCAACCTACACTGACCCGCACCTTCCGCCTGACCGCAGCGCAGTGCAACCCGCAGCGCGAGCTCGCGCCGGCCCACCTCGTGCAATATCTGATAGAGACAGCCACCGCTCATGCCGACAGCCTCGGGTTCGGCTTCAGCCGCCTGCAGGAGCTCGGCATCATCTGGGTGCTGTCGCGCATCACGCTCGACGTCGACCGCCTGCCCCATGTGTTTGAGACCTTCTCTATCACCACATGGGTCGAAAGCTACAACCGCCACTTCTCGGAACGCAATTTCGAGATAACCGACGCCGAAGGACGCACGATAGGACGCGCCCACACCACATGGATGGCCATAGACATTGCCACGCGCCGTCCGGCCGACCTCTCGGCGCTCAACGCCATAGGCTCGCACGTCTGCGCGCGACCGTGTCCGGTCGGCAAAGGCACGCCGCTGCGACGACCGGCTGCGCCGGACCACTCGACGGAATATACATTTCAGGTGAGCGACCTCGACTGCAACCGCCACGTCACTTCAGCCCGCTACGTTGAGCTGGCTCTCGACTGCAAGACTCTCGACGACTACGACCGCTGCCGCCTGACGCGTCTTGAGATAGCCTACCGTCAGGAAGCTTGCTTCGGGCAGACGGCCACAATCGAATCGGCAACAGCCGACGGTACCACGACCGTAGCCATAACGGTCAACGGTCAGGCAGCATGCCTGGTCCGCTTCCATCTGGAGCCGCGATAGCATTTACTTGAAGGCCTCGGCCATTCGGCTGAGACACTTCATCAGCTCGGCGCGAGGGAGCGCCACATTGAGCCGCATAAAGCCCGTCCCCTGCTTGCCGAACATAGCTCCATCGTTGAGACCCAGACGGGCTTTGCGCTGCATCCCGTCTATGAGTTCGTCGTGAGTCAGACCCAGGCCGCGGAAATCAAGCCACACAAGAAACGACGCCTGCGGACGCACGGCGCGCACGCCCGGCATATTTTCCTCGACGAATTTCACCGTCGCATCGACGTTGCCTTCGAGATACTCGAGCAGTTCGGTCAGCCACGGCTCACCCTCGTTATAGGCCGCCTCAGTAGCCACCGTTGCCGTAAACGTAGGAGCCGAAAACTCGTTGACCTCCAGCCAGTGATAGAACGGTTGGCGCAGCTCGGGATTACGCACTATAGCCCACGAGCTCACCAGACCGGGGATATTGAACGTCTTCGACGGAGCGCCAAACGTGATGCCGACGGCTGCAGCGTCGTCGCTCACCGAGCAAAACGGGATATGATGCTGACCGTAGAGCATCAGGTCGCCGTGAATTTCATCGGAGATTACCTTAACGCCATATTTACGGGCGAGCGCTGCAACGGCTCGGAGCGTTTCGGCGTCCCACTGTATGCCGACGGGGTTGTGAGGATTGCAGAGAATCATCAGCGCCGGATGCTCGTCGGCAAAGATGCGCTCAAGGCCTTCAAGATCCATATCGTAGAGGCCGTCGGGACGCTCAATCAGCGGATTCTCAATCACGCGGCGCCCGTTGCCCTCGGTCACGTTGCGGAACGGATGATAGACCGGCGTCTGAATCACTACGCCGTCGCCCGGCCGGGTGAAAAAGTTGATGGCATAGGCTATGGCGCGTACCACGCCAGGCACAAAAGCGAGCTCTTCGCGCCCTACATCGAGTCCATGGCGGCGACGTAGCCACGCTCTTACCGCCTCCCAGTAGCTTTCGGGCGTGCGCGGGTAGCCGAACACCGGATGACTGTAGCGACGGTTGAGAGCCTCGGATATGGCGGGGCACACTTCAAAATCCATATCGGCGACCCAGAGCGGGGTCAGACCATCATCGCCGAACACATCTTTCAGACCATCGTACTTCACACAGTCAGTGCCTCGGCGGTCAATCGCTTTATCGAAATCGTATTTTCCCATTGCAAATCGGAGTTTGAGCAGCGGCGGTCATCGGCCGCCACATAGCGTAAGTTTATTATTTTCTACAAAGGTAAGCCTTTTTTTGGGTGAATATCTTCAGTTGTTTCGCCGTTTTTCCCTATTTTTGTAAAACGGATAGCGCCGTGCCGGCGCCCTCCGCGTCGACACCCAACCCCACAGACGAACAAAATGACCCAGTACACCATGACGCCGCAGGATGAAGACCGCCTGATTGAAGCTGAATTTCAGGACGTTCTCAACGGATACCTCAAAAGCAACCACCGCAAGAAAGTGGAGATTATCGAGCGGGCATTCCGCTTCGCCAAGAAAGCCCACGGCGGAATCCGCCGTCGTTCAGGCGAACCTTACATACTCCACCCCATAGCCGTGGCCAAAATCGCATCGCAGGAAATCGGACTCGGTTCGACCTCGATTTGCGCCGCCCTGCTCCACGACGTGGTGGAAGACACCGACTATACCGTCGAGGACATCGAGCAGC
>CAYUYQ010000220.1:0-3053 GCA_964449335.1 uncultured Bacteroides sp.
ACTTCATTTTGTAACTTTGCAGCCGTTTACATCAATATTTTCTTAAAGAAATGGCACAGAAACCCTCCATACCCAAAGGCACCCGCGATTTCGGCCCCGTAGAAATGGCGCGCCGCAACTATATTTTCGATACAATCCGTCAGGTTTTCCGTCTCTATGGTTTCTCTCCCATCGAAACGCCTGCGATGGAAAATCTTTCGACCCTCATGGGAAAGTATGGTGAGGAGGGCGATAAACTCCTCTTTAAGATATTGAACTCCGGCAACTGGCCCGGCTCACTCGAAGGCGTCGATTTGTCAGGCGAGACGGTAGGCCGCCTCACCTCGAAGATTTCGGAGAAAGGTCTCCGCTACGACCTGACAGTGCCGTTCGCCCGTTTCGTTGTCCAGCATCGCAACGAGCTTTCAATGCCTTTCAAGCGCTATCAGATTCAGCCCGTGTGGCGCGCCGACCGGCCGCAGAAAGGCCGCTACCGCGAGTTCTATCAGTGCGATGCCGACGTCGTCGGTTCTGATTCGCTCATCAATGAAATAGAACTGCTCTCACTCATCGACGAAGTATTCTCACGCCTGGGCATCCGCATCGTCATCAAACTCAACAACCGCAAAATTCTGTCAGGTATTGCCGAACTGATCGGACAGCCCGACAAACTTATTGATATAACCGTCGCCATCGACAAGATTGACAAAATCGGTATCGAAAACGTCAAAAACGAACTTCTCGAACGTGGCGTCACACCCGAATCTGTCGACAAACTACTTCCGATTCTCGAAATCAGTGGCTCGACCGCAGAGCGTCTTGCTGCCCTCAAGGAGATTCTGGGCGGGGTCGAGACCGGGCGCCGCGGCGTTGAGGAGCTCGAAGAAATTCTCACCGGCATCGATGCTCTCGGCCTCAAAGCCGATGTAGAACTCGACGTGTCGCTCGCCCGCGGTCTGAACTATTATACCGGCACCATAATCGAGGTAAAAGCAAAAGACGTGGCAATCGGAAGTATAACCGGTGGAGGCCGCTACGACAACCTGACCGGCGTGTTCGGCATGTCAGGACTTTCGGGAGTTGGTATCTCTTTCGGTGCCGACCGTATCTACGATGTGCTCAACGCTCTTGACCTATATCCCGATTCAGCTTCGGCCTCAACCCGCGTAATGTTCACCAACTTCGGTCAGGCCGAGGCGGCTGTAGCCATGCAATATCTCCGCCGGTTCCGTCAGGCAGGAATCTGTGCCGAAATCTACCCCGACGCTACCAAGATGAAAAAGCAGATGCAGCGTGCCAACGACCTCGCCATCCCATTCGTGGCCATCGTCGGCGAGGAAGAAATGAAGCAAGGACGTCTCACCCTCAAAAACATGACCGACGGCACTCAGTCACTCCTCACTCCCGACGAAGCCATAGCCTTTCTCACCAACCTCTGACCACGGCACCTAATGCGTCGTAGGTCTCCCACCTACCGCAATTAAATTCCTGCGAGATATTTAGACGGCGATGTGTCAAAATTCAACAATTTTGACACATCGCCTTATTTATATCCGGACCATTCTTACAACCCGGCCCCTTATTTAGCTGCGGGAAGTGTGAAGGTGAATTTCAGGCCCCCGTCCTCACAGTTTTCGACCGTAATCTCTCCGCCCATTGAATTGATTACCTTGCGAACGAGCGGTAGCCCCAGACCGCTTCCACCGTTCTTGCGCGCGCGCCCCGAGTCCACGCGGTAGAACAAGTCAAACAATCGGCTCAGATGCTCTTTGGCCACACCTTTTCCGTTGTCAGAAAACGTGAACACATGCTTTCCGTCCTGAGTTCCCACCCAGCGGAATTCCATCCTGGTTCCGTCGGAGTGACGGGCTGAGTTATAGATAAGGTTTAGTATGGCGTTGGTCAGCAGTGATTCGTGGGCAAGTATGCGGCACGATTCGGGTATATCGTACTCAAACGCCATATCGCCCGCAATCTTTCCGTGGTCCACATCTTCCTTAATCTGTTCGGCGAGTTTATTCACGTTGAATTCCTTGACATCACTGACATTCATGTTTTCCTGCAGTCTCATCACCATGGAAAGGTCGTTTATCAGCGTGGTCAGTCGATTGGTATTTTCCTGAGCTCTGACGAGGAATTTATGACGGACCTCCTCAGGTATATCATCGGTGCTGAGCACAGTATCGAGATAACCCTTTATGATTCCTACCGGCGTTTTCAGCTCATGGCTTACATTCATTCCTATCTGTCGCTCATGCAGTATTTTTTCTTGCTGCGCATGAATACGCTCTTTATATAAGGTCAGAATCTTTCTCGAGACATCGCCGAGTTCATCCTTCGAGAAATGCCACGAATCTATGTCCTCCGGCAGTTGGTTTGACGCAACCGCCTCGGCGAAATCCCTGAGGCTATACACATTCCGGCAGACTGCCCTTACTCCGAAATAGGTCAATACCGAAAGTATCACACCGAGAAGAATAATTACCATCCAAACCATCGGATTGAAACTCAGGAAACTGACCACCTCACCTTCGTAAGGCAAGGCAGCAAAGGCATATACCTTACCGTCGAGACTCTTTTTAAGACAGATCATGCTCTTTTCGCCATCGAGCGTCACTTCCTGCACCGACGATGCGTAGCCATCGCTCATTAGCGGAGCAAACTCATCATTCAGCCGGCCCTCGCTGTCATATACCTGAATTGTGGCAGCCGAGTTGTCCGCAATCATTTTACCATTGTCGTCAAACACCGTGATTCGCAAGGGTGCAAGAGTCGTATTGTCGGTAAAAAGGCGGATAAAATCGACTGTCTCCTGCAGATTCTCATCGCGTTCATAAGCATCATTGACCGTATTGCCGACGTTGAGCAGACGGTTTTCCAGATTCTCGCGCTGACGCTGTTTTTCATGCGAGACAAAATAGATAATGGTTATTCCGATTATTAGCCACAGCAGCCCCACGAGCGGGAAGAAGAGTCTCCAGTGTAACTTCAATATACTCAGTTTTGCCATATCAGTCCTGTCATTCTGTTTTATTCGATTTACATTGCAAATGTAGCTATACTCCTCCTTATCA
>CAYUYQ010000221.1:0-2965 GCA_964449335.1 uncultured Bacteroides sp.
TTAAATTTGTGATTTACTTCCATACATCTTACGTCATGTCCACACCACTGTTCTCAATTATCACCGTAACGTACAACGCATCGTCAACAATCGGTCGGACGCTCAAAAGCGTCGCATCGCAAACATGTAAGGATTATGAGCACATCGTGATGGACGGAGCGTCGACTGACGATACCGTCGAGCTCGCGCAGACACTCGGCCCGGAAGGCATCATCGTCCGTTCACAACCCGACAAGGGGCTATACGATGCAATGAACAGGGCCATGGATATTGCGTCGGGCGAGTATCTGATTTTTTTGAACTCAGGCGATAAATTTCACTCCGACGAGACTCTCTCATTAATCGCCCGCGCGATTTCGGAAAATGATTTTCCCGGCGTAGTCTACGGTCAGACCGACCTTGTTGACTTCAACGGGGATTACCTTGGCCCGCGCCATCTGACAGCTCCGGAGCATCTGACCTACGAAAGCTTCAACGATGGCATGGTGGTGTGTCATCAGGCGTTTATAGCGCTCGCGCGCATCGCACCGCAGTTCGATTTGCGCTACCGCTATTCGGCCGACTACGAATGGTGTCTGAAATGCCTCCAACATTCGCGCAAGAATGTCTACATCGGCGCAACGCTGATTGACTATCTCTGCGAAGGCTTATCGACAGCCAACCGGCGAGCATCACTGTGGGAACGATTCCGCATCATGTCACATTACTATGGAACGATTCCAACCGTGCTTCGTCACGCCCGCTTCGCGCTGCGTTTTCTCCGCACGCCACGCCACAAAGCCGGCAAATAATCTCAATCATCGAGTCTAAACGTAAAGAATCATGTTTATCTACAATACGAGTTTCCATGTCGTTGACGATGTGAAACATGTCTTTCTGACATGGCTGAAAGCCGTGTTCATTCCCGCCGCAATATCCGACGGAATTTTACGCCATCCGGTGCTGACACGCATACTTATGGAAGTCGAGCCCGGCTCAACGTCTTATGCCTTGCAATTCTACGCGTCTGACCTACCGAAGGCCCGTGAGTGGGAGACGGCCACCGGCTCACAGCTAAAACTCGCGCTTCACAAGAAAATCGGCGAACAGGTACTTTCATTTGTCACATTCATGGAGATTCTGAGCGATGAACACTCAGCTTAAAGAGTTCGACCGGATAGTAATCGGCATTGACCCCGGCACAAACCTTATGGGCTACGGAATCCTCGGCGTAAAGAGTCGCAAGCCGATAGCGATAGCCCTCGGCGTAATCGAACTAAGCAAATTCGAGAGCCACTATAAGCGTCTGGGGCGTATATTCGAGCGCGTATCCTCGCTCGTCGAGAGCTATCTCCCCGACGAGATGGCAATCGAAGCCCCGTTTTTCGGCAAAAACGTACAGTCGATGCTTAAGCTCGGCCGTGCGCAAGGCGTTGCGATGGCCGCAGCGATTGCTCGCGATGTACCGATTGCTGAATACGAACCTCGAAAAATCAAGCAAGCAATCACCGGATCCGGAGCCGCATCGAAAGAGCAGGTGCGCGAGATGCTACGCCGTATCCTCAACATTCCGCAGGAAAACCTCCCCCCTCAGCTCGACTCAACCGACGCTATGGCCGCGGCCCTATGCCATTTCTACGAATCGTCGAAGCCGGCCACAGCCAAGAGTCCGAGCTCATGGAAAGACTTCATCGCCAAAAATCCCGACCGCGTAAAATAACTCCGCTCGTAAGGCGAATGACCGTAGCTTCAAAACATTTATGGCAAAACACTTGGTGTTTCGCCGCCGAAACTCTATCTTTGTGGATGTGAGTTGAAGTAGCCACACTTAAGGCTTCTGATTCGCCATCAAAATCATTACCATTAACTAAGCACCTAAATCTAACAACATTATGTATAAATTTGACAAACGCATCGTAATCACTCTCGATGCCGGCGGCACAAACTTCGTGTTTGGCGCCATGCAGAGCAACGAATTTATCGTTGACCCCATCACCATGCCATCCAACGCACACGACCTCGACCTCTGCCTGCAAACTATGGTGAAAGGTTTTGAAGAAGTGATTTCCAAACTCGATCAGAAGCCCGTAGCAATCAGCTTCGCCTTCCCCGGCCCGGCCGATTATCCCCACGGCATTGTTGGTGGTTATCTCCCCAACTTCCCGTCGTTCCGCGACGGTGTGGCTCTCGGCCCGTTCCTTGAAGAAAAATTCGGAATCCCCGTATATCTCAACAACGATGGCGACCTCTTTGCCTACGGCGAGGCTATCGGTGGCGCACTTCCCGAAATCAATGCCAAGCTTGCCGAATTGGGTAGCACCAAAGTCTACAAAAACCTCCTCGGCTATACATTCGGTACCGGTTTCGGTATCGGCATGGTAATTGACAACCGTCTCAACCGCGGCAACAACTCATGCGTCGAGACCTTCTGTCTCCGCCATAAAAATCATCCCGAGGTGATGGTTGAGGAAGGCGTTGCAATCCGAGCCATCAAGCGTGTCTATGCCGAGAAATCGGGCGATATCAACCACAAATTTGAACCCAAAGACATCTGCGACATTGCCGAAGGCAAAATCCCCGGCAACCGCGAAGCGGCTCTGGCTGCATTCGAGGAATTCGGTGAAATCGCCGGCGATGCTATCGCCACGGCCGTAACCCTGACCGATTCACTCGTAGTGCTCGGCGGTGGTCTGTGCGGCGCTAAGAAATACTTCATGCCTGCACTCATGAAGCAGCTCCGCGGCCTCATCCACACCATCAAAGGCGAAGAACTCAACCGCCTACAGATGAAAGCCTACGAGCTTGATGATCCCGACCAGTTTGCCCAGTTTGCTCACGGTGCAGCCCGTCCCATCAAAGTCTACGGCACCGACCGAAACGTAATCTACGATCCAGAAAAAGCTACCGGCGTGGCCATCTCAAGCCTCGGCGCCAGCAAAGCCATCTCCATCGGCGCCTACTCATTCGCCCTCGCCTCCCTCGACGA
>CAYUYQ010000222.1:0-2963 GCA_964449335.1 uncultured Bacteroides sp.
GGGAGATGCGAACGCGCATGTTCCTCCGCACTGCCGAATTCCTCTGGCAGGAAGGTCATACGGCTCATGCTACCAGCGAAGAAGCGCTTGAAGAAGCCGTGAGAATGCTCAACGTCTATGCAACTTTCGCTGAAAAATATATGGCACTTCCGGTCATCAAGGGTGTCAAGAGTGCCAACGAACGTTTCGCCGGTGCAATCGAGACTTTCACAATCGAAGCAATGATGCAGGATGGTAAGGCCCTCCAGAGCGGCACGTCGCACTTCCTGGGCCAAAACTTTGCCAAAGCTTTCGATGTCACCTTTATTAATAAGGAGAATAAACCGGAATACGTATGGGCAACCTCATGGGGCGTTTCAACCCGCCTGATGGGAGCTCTGATAATGACTCACTCTGACGACAATGGCCTCGTGCTTCCGCCCCATCTCGCACCGATTCAGGTTGTCATCGTGCCTATCTATAAAAATGCCGAACAACTTGCCGAAATCAGCAAATCTGTCGATCCGATCGTGGAGACTCTGCGTGCAAAAGGCATCAGTGTGAAGTATGACGACGATGTGAACCGCCGTCCCGGATTCAAATTTGCCGATTATGAGCTCAAAGGTGTTCCCGTGCGTCTTGCTATCGGCCCGCGCGATATTCAGAACAACACAGTTGAGGTCATGCGTCGCGATACCCTTGAAAAATCAGAACATAAACTCGACACCATCACCGAGTATATCCCCGAACTTCTTGAGGAGATTCAGAGTAATATATTCCAGAAAGCGCTCAAACACCGCGAATCCATGACCCGCACTGTCGACACTTACGATGAATTCAAGACCGAAATCGAAAAAGGCGGATTCATTCTCGCGCACTGGGACGGCACCCCTGAGACCGAAGAAAAGATTAAAGAGGAGACCAAAGCCACTATACGCTGCATTCCTCTCGACGGCGATAAGACCCCCGGCGTCTGCATGGTGACCGGCCGGCCGTCGAAACAGCGCGTGATTTTCGCACGTAACTATTAATTATCCAACCACATCCTCCTCCTATGACTCAGGAAGAACTTATCAATCTCCTCGCTGAAAACGTTGGCGTTTCCGCTGATGTTGCCAAACTCATGGTGACAACTGTCGCGCATTGTATTGCCGATAATTGCCGCGAAATGGACGCAGTGGCAATTCCGGGATTCGGCACTTTTCAGCCGGTGAAATCCGACGAACGTCTTGTTGTAGACAATTCCGGACGCAGAATCCTTCTGCCGCCCGAAATTGCCCTGCAGTTCCGTTCGAGTGTATTACTACGTAAAAAGCTATTAGGATGAATGCAAAGATACCTATCAAACAACTGTCCGAACAGGTTGCTGCGAAAGTAAACATCGACGCCCAGGACGCCCAAGACGCGATTAAAAGCATTTTCGCCCTCATAGCCGATACACTTAAAGACGGGAAAAGCGTTACGCTTGACGATCTCGGCACGTTCGCACCTGATGTCAATCCTCAGGAACCTGTTGGATTCACTACCGCTCCCGAACTGGCCGATGAGCTCAATGCTCCATTTGCCATGTTTGAACCTGAGATAATTGCCGACGAACTTAGCAACGCCGAGCTTTCAGCCGTCGGTAGCGACAAAGCGCCCACCCCTCAGGAAAATGCGTCTGCCGTAACTACGACCACTCCGTCACAGCCTCAGAATCCCGTAAAGGAGACGCCAGACGCCGCTCCGGCTAACGCGCATGTACCACGTGTCGGATGGGCCGCAGCCCGTCAAGCGACCCCGAACCCGGCCTCGGTCGAATATTCAGAGAAACCCGTAGAGACACCGGATTCGATTCCCGCGCCCGAGCCCGTCGATACGGCGTTGACGGAAGAGACACCCGCGCCTAAACCGATTGAACCGTCATCTGAGCCAACACCTGAACTGACGCCTAAGGTCACGCCGCCCACTCCCACTCCTGTTGCTGCCCCCGAACCTCAGACGCAACCGTCGCCGGTAAAATCGGTTGAAGCTCCCTCTGCGACACCTCCTACCTCTACGCCACGACCAGCGCTCGAAGTCCCGGAATGGCCAGAGGAAGAAGACACCGAAGATTCATATTCCCCGACGGAAACAATCCACACTGAGTCATCAGACAGTCAGGGACGTTTCAAAACCGGATTCTTCTGGGGTCTGATTGTCGGTCTTCTTATCGGTGCATTACTATTATTCGGATACGCAATGTATTTTTCAGATGCATTTTAATTCAGGTTCCGCATAATTAAATGGAATCAACAATAGGCTGTGTGTCAGAGTCATCAGATTATGACACACAGCTTTATTTGTATGCGGTTGAAAATGGATTGGGCATAACGCTTTCGAATGAATTGCCTAAAAATGACTACATATTTAATCCCATAAACGAATAATAGATAATTTTAACATCAGATTTTACATTTTAAGGCCTCTGATTCATTAATTTTGTGTGATAAAATGCAACAAATAAGGCTTTGATGCATTATAACAATAAGGACTTATCAAGAAAATAACAAACTGATATAAAACTATGAACCAACCTGTCAATATACGGGAACTCAATGACCTCGTAGCCAGCAAAAGCAACTTCGTATCTCTCATCACTCAAGGAATGGATCAGGCCATCGTCGGCCAGAAACACCTTGTGGATTCACTCCTCATTGCACTATTAGCCAACGGCCACGTGCTACTTGAAGGTGTCCCCGGCCTTGCAAAAACCCTTGCCATCAAGACCCTGGCACAAGTTATTGATGCAAAATTCAGCCGTATTCAGTTTACCCCTGACCTTCTTCCGGCCGACGTAATCGGTACGATGGTCTATAGCGTACAGAAAGAGCAGTTCCAGATAAAGAAAGGTCCGATTTTCGCTAATTTCGTCCTCGCCGATGAAATCAACCGCGCTCCGGCCAAAGTACAGTCAGCGCTTCTCGAAGCAATGCAGGAGCGTCAGGTGACAATCGGCGAGCGCA
>CAYUYQ010000223.1:0-2912 GCA_964449335.1 uncultured Bacteroides sp.
CCTCGCTTAGATAATAAACCAATCATTATCACATTTCTTGCAATGGAAAAAGTATCTTTGCTATGTACTATTACAACGCGTCGACGCAAAAAAGGTTCGACATCGGGTCGAAAATTTTTTCCTTTGCATTAGATTTTTTATCCGATAGGATTATTTGCGGGGCTCCGGTGGTTTTTATGGCGGTCGTTTTTGCTGAAACATCGCTTTTTAGTAACTTTACGTCAGAAATAGATTGTTGGCATCTAAACGATTTTTAACGCCGCCGTGCCGACAAATTGCACTCCTACGATGCTATCTTTGCACTACCTTCAACCAATTCGATAACAAACAAGCAAAATAATATCCTACAATGGCTAAGAAAGAAACCAAGACCAAAGCTCCCGTAGACCCCGCAAAAGCAAAACTGAGCGCGCTCACGGCAGCCATGGAACGCATAGAAAAGAACTTCGGCAAAGGCGCCATCATGAAGCTTGGCGACGAACGCGTGGAAGACATCGACGTGATTCCCACCGGCTCAATCGGCCTCAACTGGGCACTGGGCGTGGGCGGATTTCCCCGCGGCCGCATCATCGAAATCTATGGCCCGGAATCGTCGGGTAAGACGACCCTCGCCATCCACGCCATAGCCGAGGCTCAGAAAGCAGGCGGCATCGCCGCGATTATCGACGCCGAGCACGCTTTCGACCGCTTCTACGCCGAGAAGCTGGGCGTCGACGTCAATAATCTGCTCATCTCTCAGCCCGACAACGGCGAGCAGGCCCTCGAGATTGCTGAGCAGCTCATCCGCTCGGCCGCCATCGACATTCTCGTGGTCGACTCCGTGGCTGCCCTCACCCCCAAGAGCGAAATCGAAGGCGACATGGGCGACCGCAACGTAGGCCTCCAGGCCCGACTCATGTCGCAGGCCATGCGTAAACTCACCGGCAGCATTGCCCGCACCAACACCACCGCCATCTTCATCAACCAGCTTCGCGAAAAGATCGGCGTGATGTTTGGTCCGAGCGAGACAACCACCGGTGGCAACGCCCTGAAATTCTACGCATCAGTGCGCATCGACATCCGTTCGAGCTCAGCCATCAAAGACAAAGATGACATTCTCGGCCGCCACACCAAAGTGAAAGTCACCAAAAACAAGGTTGCGCCCCCCTTCAAGCGCGCCGAATTCGACATCATGTTCGGCGAAGGCATATCGCGCGCAAGCGAGATAATTGACCTCGGAGTTGAATATGACATAATCCAGAAAAGCGGTTCATGGTTCAGCTACGGCGGCAGCAAGCTCGCCCAGGGTCGCGACGCTGCAAAGCAGGTAATCAAAGACAATCCCGAGCTCGCCGACGAAATCGAAGCCAAAATCATGGAAGCGCTCAACAGCGGCGCCACCCCCAAAAACGCTTCGAAGACGAAAAAGGGCGATAAAGCCGCATCGAAAAAATCGTCGGCGGCTTCCAACGACGACGATGAAGACGTTGACGATATCGACATCGATGACATTGACCTCGACGACGACGTGGATCTCGACGGCATCGACGACGACTTCTCAATCGAAGAAAATCCCGAAAAATAAGCCTCCACTAAATAACGCCAATGGGACTAATTAACCCTATATTAGTCCCATTGGTCCAATTAGGCTAATTACTCATATTTGACCAATTAGTCCAATTAGTCCGATTCTCCCAATCCACCCCTACCGCGCTCAATCCAAAAATCAATCAATAACCAATTAACCTCAAATCATGAAAAAAATCCTTTCACGCATTGCCATGATGGTTGTAGCCGTTGCTCTCGGCTTCGCCCAGACCGCATGCTCAGGCAAAAGCTCTGCCGCTGCTGCCGACACTGACTCCGTGGCTCCCCGCCTCGTAATCGCCTACGTCACCTCAGGTTCCGACGTAATGCCCGACCCCTTCGCAATGACTCACATCAACTACGCATTCGGCCACGTCAACGAGACATTCAACGGCATCAACGTCGCCAATCCCGACCGTCTCCACCAGATTTCAGCTCTCAAGCAGCAGAACCCCGACCTCAAGGTAATCCTTTCAATCGGTGGCTGGGGCAGTGGCCGCTTCAGCGAAATGGCTGCCGACTCGCTCAACCGTGCCGCATTTGCTGCCGACTGCAAGCGCGTGATCGACGAATTTAACCTCGACGGCGTTGACATCGACTGGGAATATCCCACCAGCTCAAGCGCCGGCATCTCATCGTCGCCCGACGACACCCAGAACTACACCCTCCTCATGCGTGACATCCGCGGCCAGATCGGTCCCGACAAATCGCTCACCCTCGCAACCCCCGGCAACGCCCGCTTCTACGACTTCCCCGCCATCCTTCCCTACGTTGACTTCATCAACATCATGAGCTACGACATAGGCACAGCAGCCGCTCACAAGCATCAGGCACCCCTCTACGCATCAGAGCACACCGCCCTTACCGCCGATCAGGCTCTTAAGGCTCACCTCGCTGCCGGTATTCCTAAGGAGAAACTCACTCTCGGTCTTCCCTTCTACGGTCGTGGAGCATACGAATATCCCGACTACATGGACTACAAAGACTTCAAGCTTCTCGACGGTTGTACCGTAGTCTGGGACAGCCTCGCGCAGGTTCCCTACGTTGCCAACTCAAAAGGCGAACTCGTTATGGGCTACAACGACCCCCGCGCCATCGAAATCAAATGTCAGTACATCCTCGACAATGACCTCCTCGGCGCAATGTACTGGGAATACACCTGCGACAACGAGCAGGGCGACCTCCGCACCATCGTCACCGACTACATGATGGGCCAGAAAGGCGCCGACTACCTCGCCTCCAAACCCGCCAACTAATCCTCCAACCTCTCTCCCCATATCCCCCCATATCAGACCTACACGTCTGTCCTCCTAAAGGCCGCGCTCCCCGCGGCCTTTTTTGTTGTC
>CAYUYQ010000224.1:0-2907 GCA_964449335.1 uncultured Bacteroides sp.
CAGAGTTGAATCCCTGCTGGTCTTCCTCCATCTGCTTCATCAGGGTGTCGGCAAGCTTGGCATTGACGTGTGTCCAGATATCGATCACCTGGTTATAACGGTCGTTATCGCCGATCAGACCCATAGAATAGTTGGCGAGCACCTCCTCAACCTGGGCATATCCCTGGTTAACGTATTCCTCCTTCTCCTTCGGGATGATGACATCACCGAGGTTGAAGCTCAATCCGCCGCGGAAGGCCATCTTATATCCGAGGTTCTTGATGTCGTCGAGGAACTGAGCGGAACGCGTCACACCACAAGCCTTGATCACCTTGCCGATGATGGTGCGGAGTGATTTCTTGGAGATAATCTCGTTTACATATCCGATCTCTTTCGGCACATACTGGTTGAAGAGCACGCGGCCAACAGATGTGTTCTCCTTGAGCACCTTCACCGGGTTGCCGTTCTCATCGATATCATCGACCATCACACTGACAGGAGCATGGAGAGTCACGCGACCCTCGTTGTAGGCGATCTCAGCCTCTTCAGGACCATAGAATCTCGTGCCCTCCCCCTTGTCGCCGGGACGGAGTTTGGTAATATAGTAAAGACCGAGGACCATGTCCTGCGAGGGCACGGTGATAGGCGCCCCGTTGGCAGGATTCAGGATGTTGTGTGCGCCGAGCATGAGCATCTGCGCCTCAAGGATAGCCTCATTGCCGAGCGGGAGATGCACAGCCATCTGGTCACCGTCAAAGTCGGCGTTGAATGCCGTACAAGCCAACGGGTGGAGCTGGATTGCCTTTCCCTCGATCATCTTGGGCTGGAAAGCCTGGATGCCGAGTCGGTGAAGTGTCGGGGCTCGGTTGAGAAGCACGGGATGTCCCTTCATCACATGTTCGAGAATATCCCATACAACGGGCTCCTTACGGTCTACGATCTTCTTGGCGCTCTTGACAGTCTTCACGATGCCGCGCTCAATGAGCTTGCGGATGATGAAGGGCTTATAGAGCTCTGCAGCCATCAGTTTGGGGATTCCGCACTCATGCATCTTCAGCTCCGGACCAACGACGATCACCGAACGTGCGGAATAATCGACACGCTTTCCGAGAAGATTCTGACGGAAACGGCCCTGCTTACCTTTAAGGCTGTCGGAAAGCGACTTCAGCGGACGGTTCACGTCGCTCTTCACGGCAGAAGCCTTGCGGCTATTGTCGAGGAGTGAATCCACAGCCTCCTGAAGCAGGCGCTTCTCATTGCGGAGAATCACCTCAGGAGCCTGAATCTCGATCAGACGTTTCAGACGGTTGTTGCGTATGATGACCCTGCGATAGAGATCATTGAGGTCGGAAGTGGCGAAACGGCCACCATCCAGGGGCACCAGAGGACGAAGCTCCGGTGGAATAACCGGAACGGCCTTGAGGATCATCCATTCCGGACGGTTACGGTCGGCTGAAGCAAGGAAGCTGTTGACTACCTGAAGACGTTTCAGATGGTCGGTCTTTCTCTGCTGCGAACCATCCTTGTTCGCCTTGTCGCGGAGATCAGCTGCCAGACGCACAAGATCTATATTGCAGAGAAGCTCATAGATTGCTTCTGCTCCCATCTTGGCGATAAACTTGTTGGGATCCGTGTCGGGAAGCTGCTGATTCCCTTCGGGAAGCTTGTCGAGAATCTCAAGATACTCCTCTTCGGTGAGAAGTTCAAGCTTCTCGATTCCGCTCTCTCCCGGATTGATCACGATGTAGCGCTCATAGTAGATCACTGCATCGAGTTTCTTTGAAGGAAGACCCAGAAGGTAGCCGATCTTGTTGGGAAGCGAACGGAAATACCAGATGTGTGCCACAGGCACCACAAGCTCGATATGACCCATTCTCTCGCGTCTCACCTTCTTCTCGGTGACCTCAACGCCGCAATGGTTGCAGACAATACCCTTATAGCGGATTCTCTTGTATTTTCCGCAGTGGCACTCATAATCCTTCACAGGGCCGAAGATCTTCTCGCAGAAAAGACCGTCGCGCTCCGGTTTATAGGTGCGGTAGTTGATGGTCTCGGGCTTCAGTACCTCTCCGCTGCTCTTGGCCTTGATCTCCTCGGGGGAGGCAAGACCGATAGTGATCTTGGAGAAGTTGCTCTTTATTTTGTTGTCTTTCTTTAAAGCCATATTGTGTTAGTCTCCTATTGTTCTGTGATTATTCGAGTGTGATGCTCAGACCGAGGCCGCGGAGCTCATGGAGAAGCACGTTCAGTGACTCCGGAATGCCTGGATTCGGCATCGGATCGCCCTTCACGATTGCCTCGTATGCCTTGCTGCGCCCCATCACGTCATCACTCTTGATGGTCAGGATCTCCTGAAGGATATGGGCGGCGCCGAATGCCTCGAGCGCCCAGACCTCCATCTCACCGAAACGCTGGCCACCGAACTGGGCCTTACCGCCGAGGGGCTGCTGCGTGATGAGCGAGTAGGGACCGATGGAGCGTGCGTGCATCTTGTCCTCGACCATGTGGCCGAGCTTAAGCATGTAGATCACGCCTACGGTTGCGGGCTGGTCGAAACGGTCGCCCGTGCCTCCGTCGTAGAGGTAGGTCTTGCCGTAACGGGGAAGTCCTGCCTTGTCGGTCCATTCGTTGAGGTCGTCGAGGGTAGCGCCGTCGAAGATCGGGGTGGCGAATTTCTCGCCGAGCTCGCGGCCGGCCCAACCGAGCACGGTCTCGAAGATCTGTCCGAGGTTCATTCGCGAAGGCACACCCAGCGGGTTGAGGACGATATCCACGGGAGTACCATCCTCGAGGAAGGGCATGTCCTCCTGGCGAACCACGCGGGATACGATACCCTTGTTGCCGTGGCGGCCTGCCATCTTGTCGCCTACGCCGATCTTACGCTTCTTGGCGATGTAGACCTTGGCCATCTGCATGATGCCGGAGGGG
>CAYUYQ010000225.1:0-2895 GCA_964449335.1 uncultured Bacteroides sp.
ATCGACACCACCAAACGCGGCGACGGCGCCTTCGGCCACACCGGCACCGAATGACTCCCCCGCCCCGCCCAACTTGATTAACCATCGAGAATACCGTTCGCCCATTTTCTTGAGGGGATGGATAAATACTCCTCCTTCGGCAACTTCCAACTGATTGAGAATTCATGTGGAATATTTATCCTCCGCCTTAAAGCATTAGTTACTGAATAGCTGAATTGCAACATATTAGCGCAAACAGACACTCCGAGTATTCTGATATCTTTCAGGTTGGTCCTGAATCAAGTAGGTCGGAAAACGAAAGTTTTCTGACCTACTTCCCAATCCCACGTACATGCCTTAGGCACACGAATGGACTTTCACCAATTATATGACATGCCCGTCATACCAGAAAAACCACCCTGAAATCAGAGTGGTTTAATTCTATAATCCATTAATTAAAGGCTGAATTTCAGTCTTGACTACATCAAAAAAAATAACATTTTTCAGAATTTTTAAGGCATATCTACAAAGGGGCTACATCACTACTAATTTCATATTCTTCGCGTGCCACTGAACCAAATATACGCAAAGACTTAACTTCATACTCCATACGAAGTTTGTCGGAAGCCTTTATCTATGTTTCAATGCAGTGATTGCGATAGACCATTGACTCAATTTCTATGATGAAACAAGCCTGTATGCTTTACTTTAGTATTCCTCCTTGTTGAAGTTCCCTGCAGTAGATTAGACTACTGTCATATAGTATTTTATATTGTGCCATACCTGATAGGAGGCAAGAAGAATAGTATCATGTTATCAAGAAGATTACTTCTTCAGTATTATTAGAAAATACATGTTATCAGAGAGTTTGTCGATTCAAAAACTTCTCAAAAATCTAGATTTTTGAGAAGTAAGGCTAAAAAACTTCTCAAAAATCGAGATTTTTGAGAATAATCATATAGGATCTGAGACAGACTCTATGGGAGAAGATTCATTCTTAGATTGCGTATTAGAGACATTTATAAACAGATTCATTAAAGGTATATTCACATAATAATGCGTTCTACCAATCTTGACTTTATCTATCAAACCTGTTTTTACCAATTCGTTAAGATATCGTGTCGCGGTGGGTCTACTTATATCAAGTTCTTTTTCCAGAAATTCTACTTTTGTATAAGGGTGGAAGAACAAATTATTCAATAATTCGTGCCGATATTGCTTCCCGAACTTTGGACGAATAATGGACTTGAATTCCGCCATCAAATTCGATATTCCCTTTACTAAACGAGATGTCTCAATAGCTGTATCTTCAATTCCTTTCAACATGAATATAATCCACGCTTCCCATTCTGCTTTATTATCCTCACTCTTATCTCTTATGGCTTGAATCAGACGATAATATTCCCCTTTGTTATGTGTAATATACCGACTGAGATATAGAATAGGCAGATCCAAACGTCCTGTTAGCACCAGATAAAGCACGCAGATTATTCTTCCGGTGCGCCCGTTACCATCGTAAAAAGGATGAATGCTCTCAAACTGATGATGAATAATCGCCAACTTAATGAGTGGATCAAGGTCGGAGGCTCTGTCATCATTGACGAAGTTCTCAAGATTATCCATAAAGTTGAGAATAGTCTGTTTATCTTGAGGTGGTGTATAAACAACCTCCCCATCAGAACGTTTTAGGAACGTACCAGGCACACTTCTAAATCCGGCGGAATTGTGTTCAAGCATCTTCTGGATTTCCTTTATTACAGAAGATGTAAGTACACCTTTTTGCCTGACGAGATGGAATCCATGTTGCAGAGCTTCTCTGTAATTCAACACTTCTTTCGTTGCAGCATTTATAGCATACTCAGAAAGTGAAGCTGCCGCGCCCTGATAAAGAGCATCTTGGGTAGTAACAATATTCTCCACTTCGGAGCTATCTTTTGCCTCCTGTAAAGTCAGAGTGCTAACCAGAATATTCTCATTGGGAATTGTCAGGGCTACACCTTTAAGCTCTGCCAGTGCTCGAGTCGCATTATTGAGCTGTTTTAAGACTGTTTTCGATTCCAAGTCGTATTGAAGCGGAAGATAGGGGAGATTATATTGTGATGCCATTATAAAGGGTATGGATACTAAATAGCTGATTAGCCAGTAAAAAATCGGGCATATAGGAAATTAGTCCATATATGCCCGCAAAAAAATTTTGATACTAAATCTTAGTATTCCTCCTCGTTGAAGAAATAATGGGCAATCATGGCTATTGGGAACCAATAGGTTACAAAAATTTCGATAGTGTTTCGATTGTATATTTTGAGGTATAATGAGCTAAAATGCCGTAGAATATTTATGAGTTACATTAGACAAAAGCCTCTTAATCAACTATAATCTATAAATTATGTCAATAGCTTAATGTCTAAATGTACAGACGGATACGTTTCCGAGCAAACCTTGCAGACGCTACTTCTTGAAATTAGAGGGTTGCGTACTGAACTAAATGAACTACGATCTGGAATAGAGTCGGCGAAGATAAAACTTGATCCTAATTACATTTACACCAATAAAGATGTGAGATTAATTTTAGGTGTTGATGAACGACTCATTAGAAAATATAGGGATAACGGATTCCTTTCTTATCACAGGCAACACGATAAGTATTGGTATCGCGGAGCAGATATACTTGATTTTCTTAACAGAAGTCGTTACCAGGCCTTCGCCTGAACAAGGCTATTAGCGTATTTTGGCTCTCACCCATGTTATGAGTCAACAGGAATCAGCTATCTTTGCGATACACATATATAATGTATAGGAATATGAATTCTGTCGTTATTTTTTGTAGAGTATCTACTAAAGTTCAAGACTATCAGCGTCAAGTTAATGACCTCACTACATTTGCTAACCAACGGAATTGGACTGTTGAAAAAGTCT
>CAYUYQ010000226.1:0-2810 GCA_964449335.1 uncultured Bacteroides sp.
CCGATACCTCCGATCCTGCCTGGGTGAAACGGAAGATGTTGTCGATGAAGAGGAGCACCTCTTTGCCGCCACCATCCTGATCGCGGAACTGCTCGGCTACCGTAAGGCCGGAAAGCGCTACACGCAGACGAGCACCCGGGGGCTCATTCATCTGTCCGAACACAAGAGTTGACTGGGAGTTGTTGACTTCCTCCATGTCTACATTGGCAAGATTCCACTCCCCTTTTTCCATTCCTTCCTGGAATTTCTTTCCATATTTGATCACACCGCTCTCAATCATCTCCCTGAGGAGGTCGTTGCCTTCACGGGTGCGTTCTCCAACTCCGGTGAACACCGAGAAACCGTTGTGTCCTTTTGCAATATTATTGATAAGCTCCATGATGAGCACTGTCTTCCCGACACCAGCACCACCGAAAAGACCGATCTTTCCACCTTTTGAATAAGGCTCGAGGAGGTCGATCACCTTGATACCCGTATAAAGGATCTCGGTAGATATTGCCAGATCATCGAAAGCGGGAGCCGGCTGATGAATCGGACGCAGATTATCACGGTCCAATTCAGGAAGATGGTCGATCGGCTCGCCGATCACATTCAGAAGACGACCCTTCACCTGACTACCTGTCGGGACAGCGATCGGACGGCCAAGGTCTTCCACAGGCACACCACGGCTTACACCATCCGTGCTCTCCATGGCGACACATCTCACCGTGTCCTCTCCTATGTGCTGCTCAACTTCGAGGATCAGCTCCTCTCCGTTTTCACGCACAACCTTGAGAGCGTTGTAAATGGGAGGGATATTCTCCTTTCCTCCTTCAAAAGAGACGTCGATCACCGGACCGATCACCTGAGTCACTGTTCCGAATTTAGCGCTCATATCTTATATTAGATTTTATTGTTTTTACTGTTTTAACGGGGTCAGCCCCGATTGATTGATTAGAAATGCCAGCCGAGAGCCACGAAGACAGCCATAAGGATAAGATTGGCCAGCGACAGCGGCATGAGATATTTCCACTCGAAAGAGAGCATCTGGTCAATCCTGACACGAGGGAAGGTCCATTTGAACCAGATGATCACATAAGAGATGAAGAAGCTCTTGAGAAGGAACCAAACAACCGACGGAATCAGATTCATCACATGATTGAAACCATCCCATCCGGCAATGTGAAGAGGCATCCATCCTCCAAGGAACATCAGCGATGCTATTCCGGAAACGATGAAGAGGTTCAGATACTCGGCAAGATAGAAGAAACCGAAGTGGATACCCGAATACTCAGTGTGATATCCGGCAGTGAGCTCATGTTCGGCCTCGGGAAGGTCGAAGGGGCCGCGGTTGGTCTCGGCAGTAGCCGCAACGATATAAATCAGGAAGGCGATTATCGCAGGAATATGGCCACTGAAAATGAACCATGCCCTGTCCTGAGCCCACACAAGCTCATTGATATTCATAGTGCCGGCAAAAACGATAATCGTCATGATCGCAAGCCCAAGAGAGATCTCATAGCTGATCATCTGAGCGCCGCTTCGCATGGCGCCGATAAGAGTATACTTGTTATTTGAAGCCCACCCTGCGAGCAGAATGCCGAGGACTCCTACCGAAGAAACAGCGAGCACAAAGAATATGCCGATATTATAGTCGATGATCTGGAGGCCACGTCCCCAAGGGAGACAAGCAAACATTGCCACCGACGAAGTGATGACGATGTAGGGAGCAAGCTTAAAGAGCAGACGGTCGGTGTCTTTAAGACTGATAAGCTCCTTTACAAGAATCTTGATCATATCGGCAAACACCTGCATCAATCCCCATTTACCCACACGCATAGGGCCGAGGCGACACTGGAACCAGGCACAAAGCTTTCTCTCATAAAGAATGTAGAAGATAGCGAGTAGCGAATAAGTCAGCAGAAGAAGTACTGCTATCAGGACACACTCCACGAGCACCGTAAGCCATCCGGGCATGAAACCCATCAGGAAATTATTAAACTCGCTGGTCCATATTCCAAAGTTAAACATAATTATCTAATGATGTCTTTTCAGGTTATGTTTGTTATCTTGGTAGTTCGGATTGCTGGATCACCTGTCGATATCGGGAATCACGAAGTCGAGAGCCGCTCCGATAGTGATGAGGTCGGCGATCATATAACCCGCGCAAGTGAGATTCATGACGCCTACGAGATTGAAACAAGGACTCTGGAAATGCACGCGATAGGGATTCTTGTCGCCTGTGGATTCGATATAGACTCCGAAAGTGCCACGGCTTGCCTCAACCTGCTGATACCAGCTTCCTGCAGGGAGCTTGATCACCTTGGGAACCTGAGCCCTGATCTCTCCCTCCGGAATATTGTCGACAAGCTGTTCGAGAATCCTGCAACTCTGCTCGATCTCCTTCATCCTGACCATATAGCGGGAATATGAGTCGCATCCGTCGAGAAGCACCTCCTCAAAATCCAGTTCCGGATATATCGAATAGGGATGTTTCTTGCGACAGTCGCAGCTCCAGTTTGAACCTCGCCCGCTGGGACCGGTTATATCGTAGTTGATGGCATCTTCCTTTGAAAGATAGCCAACTTTCTTCAATCTGTTCTTGGCAATAAGATTTCCGCTGAACACCTTGTGATATTCCTTCAGACGTGACGGCATGATGCGAATCAGTTCTTTCACATCCTTTTGGAAATCAGGATGGAGATCAGCGATCACTCCTCCGATCACGTTATAATTCATCGACATGCGCGCGCCGCAGGTTCTTTCAAAGATATCAAGCACCATCTCGCGCTCGCGGAAACCGTAGAAGAATGCTGTTGTTGCACCGAGGT
>CAYUYQ010000227.1:0-2793 GCA_964449335.1 uncultured Bacteroides sp.
TGAAAGCCCACGTGCAGGGGCTGCTCGAAAAGCTCGGTCTGCCCTGGCATATACTCCGTCTGTGCGGCGGCGACATGAGCTTCACATCATCAATCACCTTCGACTTCGAAGTATTCTCGGCCGCCCAGCAGCGCTGGCTCGAGGTGTCGTCGGTCTCCAACTTCGAGACCTATCAGGCCAACCGTCTGAAGTGCCGCTACCGTGGCGCCGACAAAAAGACCCACCTCTGCCACACACTCAACGGCTCTGCTCTGGCTCTCCCCCGCATCATGGCCGCCCTGCTCGAGAACAATCAGACACCCGCCGGCATCGTAGTGCCCGAATGTCTGCGCAAATACACCGGATTCGACATCATCGACTAATTCACCCGAATCAGCCTTGCAGAAAAAGACTATTTTCGATTTAAACCGCGCTTCGCTCGACGACTACCGTCGCCGGGCGAAGTTGCCTTTGACCGTAGTGCTCGACAATGTGCGCTCGCTCAACAATATCGGTTCCGTATTCCGCACCTCCGACGCCTTTCTGGTCGAGGAAATAATGCTGTGCGGCATCACCGCCACTCCGCCCTCGCCCGAAATCCACAAGACAGCCCTCGGCGCCGAAGATTCGGTGGCCTGGCGCCACTTCGAGTCGACGGCCGACGCCATCGCCGACCTCAAATCGCGCGGCTACACCGTCTGCGCGCTCGAGCAGGTTAAAGAAAGTATCGATTTGCGTGATTTCCGCCCCTGCGGTTCTGGGCGCTATGCCATCGTTGCCGGTCATGAAGTCCACGGCGTCGACCCGACGGTGGTCGATGCGGCCGACGTGTGCCTCGAGATACCGCAGTTCGGCACCAAACATTCCCTCAACGTTTCCGTATCGACCGGAATCGCTCTCTGGCATTTCTTTACGGCCCTTATGCCTCGCTGAGAGCCGTGAGAGCCTCGCGGCGGTCGGCCTCCAGTCGGAGTTTAAGGTCGTCGAGCGAGTCAAACCGTCGTTCGCCGCGCAGCCGCTCCACGAACTCCAGCCTGAGTCTGCGGCCGTATAGGTCACCGTCAAACCCTATCAGATTAGCCTCAATCGTCTGCCGTCCATCATCGCTGACGGTCGGGCGAGTTCCGATATTCACCATCGCCGGATAGCGCTCCTCGTCGTCGACAACCGCCCACGCGGCGTAAACGCCTCCGCCCGGCACGAGCTTGCGTCCGTCAATCGGCTGAAGATTCGCCGTCGGAAACCCGATCGTGCGCCCCACGCGACGCCCCGCAGCGACTATGCCGTCTATGGCATAACGCCGTCCAAGCATCTCGGCTGCATCGGCTACACGCCCTTCACCGACGGCCTTGCGTATCGCCGACGAACTGACGCCCGAACGCGCCTTATATTCCGGAGCTTTCATCACCTCCAGTCCCAGTTCGCGCCCGATAGTCACATAGTCGTCAAACGTCTTGTCGCGGTCCGACCCGAAACGGTTGTTAAACCCGGCCACGAGCAGCTTCACCCCATAGCGGTCGCGCAGCATCGTCATAAACTCGCGCGCCGTCATCGAAGCCAGATCACGGTTAAACTCAAGAGCTATCACTCCGTCGGCCCCCAGCAAACGTCTCAGACCGTCAAGCCGGTCCCCGGCCGACGACAGCAGCTTAGGCTCGCTACCCGGGCGCAGATGCTCAAGCGGACAGCCAGTAAACGTGACGGCCACCGGCCTCAGGCCGCGCTCCGCCGCCACCGCTCCGACAAAATCAATCAGACTCCGATGGCCAAGATGGATGCCGTCGAAAAAACCGACTATCGCCGCACGTCCGTTATTATCATGACTGTCCATCAGGCCTCAATTCCCGGATATGACATCAGCAAATCATAAAACTCATCGCCCGGCTTGACGTGGATAGCGTGAAATCCCAGCTTGCGGGCCGCTTCGCAATTCTTAGCCGAATCATCGAAGAATATCGTCTCCGAAGGCTTCGCGCCAAGCTTCTCAACCACGTCCATAAAAATCTTTGTATCCGGCTTCATCGATCGCGACTCAAAACTCGTCACGATTCCGTCGAAATAATAATTCACGTCGTGACCGTCCTGACGGAAATTGCGCGCGATCTCGTCGTTCCACATTATCGGATTCGTATTGCTGATCATAAGTATTCTGAACCGGCGATGCAGCCGCTCGAGGTCGTCGAGCCGCTTCTTGGGTATGCCTATCAGAAACTGCTCAAACGCCGTGTCAATCTGGCTGTCGGTCAACCGGTCATTACCTATTATCCGGCGCATCTCGTCGCGAAATTCAGCCGCAGTCATCGAGCCGTTCTCTATCGCGGCAAACGGGCCTGCCTGCACATACTCGCCAAGAAACTCGTCGGGATTCTTCATGCCGAGTTCCTTGAATGCCGCCACACAATTATCGCGCTTTATATCCATTATCACTCCGCCAAGGTCAAACAGCAGATTCTTTATCATCGTGATTGTCAGTTTTAATTGATTCTTCTGCAAAATTACTAAAAATCCGTCAACTGCCCCACACCACTGCCGGTGGGCTGTAAAAACGTGCAGCGCCCCGGCCGTCTCGGCCGGAGCGCTGTCAGATACCATAGTAATTATCATATATCTTGCTAAAGAGTCTAATCAGTAGCTTTGCGTGTGTCTGTCGGTAGTATCGTGGCGATTAAGTTAAAGGTCTTATCTAACCAATCTTTTTGTTCTTTATTAACCAATCATTTAATAACCAATCTTAATACCTTTAATCAATCTATATCTTAAACCTTTTAATCAATCTTTCTTACCTTTCATTGTTCGTTTCCGGTCCGGCTCCGT
>CAYUYQ010000228.1:0-2630 GCA_964449335.1 uncultured Bacteroides sp.
TTGTTTGTCCTCCCGAATTCCCGAATGGAGGTGGTGAGGTTTAGGTATAAGAAAAGTGGGGAATTTTCACTTTCAAACGATTGTTAGAGGCATCGCCAAACGCCTTACCGGATCATAGAAAGAGAATAAATGCCCCACTGTAACGGTATCCGGGCGCGGCCGTCGTGGCCGCGGAGAGGGTACGACGATACAGAAGAGCGTCAACTCATTCTTTCTCCGGCAGAATTATTTGGCGATTTTTCTAACTACGAAAGAAAGCTGCGCTTTTCTTGACTCAGCGGGATTTCTCCCCCGCTGACTAATCGCAAATTTACGTTTTATTTGTGATTAAAGAAGTATTTGGGGCATTTATTCTCATCTGTTGCATCGCGTTTCATGTTTCCGGGCTATAAAGTTAGACCATTCATTAGTCTTAATCCGCGATTTAGCAACCATATTTCCTCGAGACAATGATTTTGTACCGCCACGCCGCCGTTCCGGTACAACCCGTTAAGGAGGGGTAGCCCATTGAGGGGTGGTCTCCCGACCGTCCCCAATGCGCGAGACATTTCACTTAATGACGTATGTCGCTACAGTTTCAGTTTTGAACGTTACTCAGATTCCACTATTTTTGCATATGTCATTTGACCCACAGATGAAGAAGTCACTTGAAAATATTCTGCCAACCATATTGCTGAGCGGACTGCTCGGCCCCACGCCGTCGAAGGTGGCGGCGGAGCTGGGCTATTCGGGCCGCACGACCGTGAGCCGCATAATGAAAGGCAACGCCGGTCCGGCGGCCATCAGCGATTTCTGTCGGCGCATCGCCGGGCGCTTCGGCCTTTCGACCGACGATTTGATGGAGATGGACCGCTATTTCGACCTCAACCGATGGTTTGGCCGCTTGTGCGCGGACTGCCAGCTTGGTTTTTCAGAGATGCTGGTGCGCGTCGTGGGCGACGACTATGCGTGCCTCAATCTCAGTCCGGAGAAGCTTTCCGAGTTGCTACGATTGCGTCGCGACCGGCGCGAGGACTTCATGGCCGTGCTATCGTTCAGCTTTTTCCGCCAACCCGGCAGCACGCTTGAAGCACTTGTCGGACGGCTGCTGGCAGCCTTTCCCGACAACGAAATCGGGCGGTATGTGTGCTCCAACTACACTACATCGCCCATTGCGCTCGGTCGATTCCCGGCGCGGATTAAAGACATCGAACTGGGAGCTCTGATTATCAAAAGTTTTTGTCGCGACTATCTCGATTCGACGCGTTTTGCGTGGTACGTCCCGCTTCCCGATCTGCCCGAAAGGTCTTATTGGAGCGAGAGCGACTCGGACTGCTACGTATTGCTTAAACGAGTGATGGTCAACAACAATCGCAATGCCTACTACGAATTTTTCCATATCCGTAAAACCGACGGAAGCATTGAAAACCCTGCACAACTCTTTTTCACCGACAACGGTCTGGCCGGACTTCATCTCAAAGATGAGCGACGAACGGTCTGGGCCAACTATTCGGCTGCTGCCCGACGCCTCGAGCTGCAATGGCTCAACCGCTCGGTGGGTGCCGAGGTCATGGAGCGATTGCAGCCGGAAAACTCGCAGTCGCTACGGAGGCTCGACTCTACGCTAACCGACGAACGGCTTGCCGATGCCGTCCGCGTAGCCAACGGCATCGAGCTCGTGGCCCGACTCAAAGTGATCGACGTGACAATCTCGCGCACTACGCTTACGCTTCACACGGCCGACGGCTCGCGCTTCGGCATCGACCGCCACGCCCGCAGCTTTCTGGCTACGGTCGGTCCCGACATGGAGGTGATGGTCTACCGTGACACCGGCGACGGTCTTTTCTATGCCGAATGGCCCGCTTTGGGCGAGCGCGTCGGGCTGAGCGAATTTGCGTGCTCGAGGCCCGCTTCCAAGTCCCGGAAAGTATAAAGATTTAAAAATATCCTTATATTATACTTCCGCGCCCAACATTCCGCTATCTCACATGTATATTAGAATATAAGGGTAATAGTCCGTACGGTCGTAATGACTCCGGCGGTTTATTTCCCGAGCGGCGATATATACATCATCTTTTTGGTTGCTGTCGACGGTTACATTAAGTTTTTTTCATTAATTTTTTGCAATCAACCGCGTTATTTAGTCTACCTTTGTGGCTTCAAAGCCATGTAAACATATAAGATATTATTCAGTAACAATTTAAAGACATGGAAACCAAAGAATTGAATCGTGTAAGCTACGCCCTCGGACTCAGCATGGGCAACAACTTCAAAAACAGCGGAATCGAAACCATCGACGTCAAAGATTTCGCCGATGGTGTGGCCGCCGTGTTTGAAGGCGCCAAACCCAAAATGTCCTACGACGAAGCCAAGGAAGAAATACGCAAGTTTTTCGAGGCCATGGAAGCGCGTCAGCGCGAGGCCGCAGCCCAGATGGGCAAAGTAAATCAGGAAGCCGGCGAAGCATTCCTCAAGGAAAACAAGACCCGCGAGAACGTCCACACTACCGCCAGCGGTCTGCAGTATGAGGTTATCGAAGAAGGCTCGGGCGTGAGCCCCGAACCCGGCGACCAGGTGACCGTTCACTATACCGGCAAACTTATCGACGGCACCGTATTCGACAGCTCTGTCGAGCGCGGCGAGCCCGCCAC
>CAYUYQ010000229.1:0-2626 GCA_964449335.1 uncultured Bacteroides sp.
AATCATGCAGGCTGAACCCGAACGCCAGCAGGCTCTCTGGGATCTCACCCACTACGCTCTCGACGGTTTCCGCTCGCTGGGCATCGAAATCGGCAACACTTCGACCCCGATTATTCCCCTCTTCGTGCGCGACAACTTCAAGACATTCGCCATCACACGCGACCTCCTCGAGGAAGGCATCTTCGTCAACCCCGTAGTGTCGCCCGCCGTTGCGCCTCAGGACACCCTGATACGCTTCTCGCTCATGGCTACCCACACCAAAGACCAGGTGACCACCGCTCTGGAGAAAATCGGCAAAGTCTTCCGCAAACACGGCATCATAGCCTGACGGCCGCCCACCGCTTTAATCGGCCGAAAGGCCCCACAAACATCACTGCCCGACAGCCCACCGGCCGCCGGGCAGATTTTTTTTGCAGTCGCACCCGAAAAAACTTAAAATTTTATTTACTCAGTTATTTTTCATTAGCCGTCTAATTGCTAACTTCGCACCAAATAACAGACAAGGTCTACATATTTCAGACAACAGCATGATTTACAAGTTCAGATTAGTTTCCGACGAAGTCGACAACTTCAAGCGCGAAATCGCCATCGACGCCGACGCAAGTTTTCTCAGCCTCCGCAACGCCATCTGCGAGTCAGTCGGCTACGACAAAGGTCAGATGAACTCCTTCTTCCTCTGCGACAACGGGTGGGAAAAGGGCAAAGAAATCACCCTTGAGGACATGGGTTCCGACTCGTCGGAAGACGTTTACCTCATGGACGAGTCGATAATCAGCGACTTTATCGAGGACGAAGGCCAGCGCCTCATCTTCGTGTTCGACTATCTGACCGACCGCGCATTCTTCATGGAGCTGAAGACAACCGAGCCCGGCAAGCATCTTCAGGACCCGCTCTGCACTCTCTCGCTCGGACAGGCACCCGCGCAGTTTGTCGACATTGACGAATTCGACGCCAAAATCGACGCCAAGACAGCATCGGCCGCCGCAACCGACATCGACGAAGACTTCTACGGCTCCGACGAATACACACCCGACGAATTCGACGCTGCCGGATTCGACGAAATGACGTTTGACTAACCCGCCCGCACACTGCTGCCAGTGGGACGTCTACTCGCCATCGACTACGGACGGCGCCGGTGCGGAATAGCCGTCACCGACACCCTGCGCATTGTTGCCACGGCCCTGCAGACCGTGGAGACGCGTAGCCTCGAACGTTTTCTCATCGACTACACCTCGCGTGAGCCAGTCGATCGTATAATCGTCGGGTTGCCTACGGATATGCACGGACAGCCATCCGACTCAATGCGCTACATCACCCCGGCCATAGCCCGGCTGCGCAAGACGCTGCCCAACATCCCGGTCGAGTTTTTCGACGAGCGCTTCACCTCCGTGCTCGCCCACCGCGGGATGATCGACAGCGGGCTGCCGCGCATGCGCCGCCGCTCAAAAGACGCCGTCGACCGCATGGCCGCCACCATAATTCTCAACGACTATCTGCAGAGCCGTCAGTACACCTCATCCAACCCTCAGTAACACTCCGACTATGAAACTTCCCGTATATCTCTACGGCCATCCCGTGCTCCGCAACGTATCCGAGACGGTCGACACCACCGACCCCTCACTCGAAGCACTCGTGGCCGACATGTTTGAGACCATGTATGCGAGCGAAGGCGTGGGCCTCGCTGCTCCGCAGATTGGCAAAAACATACGTCTCGTTGTCATCGACGCCGACCCGCTGGCCGAATCGTTCCCCGAATGTGCCGGACGCCGCTTCGAGCTCATCAATCCCGAGGTCGAGGTGCTCGACGGCGAGCGCATCAGCCGCGCCGAAGGCTGCCTGAGTCTGCCCGGACTGTCGGAAAACGTGCCCCGTGTCGAGCACATCCGCCTGTCGTGGACCGACCTCAAAGGCGAGCGACACACCGAGGAAATCTCCGGATTTCTGGCCCGCGTGGTGCAGCACGAGTGCGACCACCTCGACGGACATCTCTACATCGACCATATCTCGCCCATACGCAAGCAGCTCATCAAAAGCAAGCTGCGCAACATCATCGAGGGCAAGACCCGCTGCGACTACGCCGTGAAATACGCTCCGCGCAAGCGCTGATTTCCATCCCCCTTATATACGCACCGTATAATCATCACAACCCAAAATACAAATCCCGACCAATGGCCGACGACAAAAAAGTAATCTTTTCGATGGTAGGCGTCAGCAAGACCTACCCGCCCCAGAAACAAGTACTCAAGGACATATACCTGTCATTTTTCTACGGAGCCAAAATAGGCATCATCGGTCTCAACGGCTCCGGTAAATCATCGCTTCTCAAAATCATCGCCGGAATCGACAAGAGCTATCAGGGCGAAGTAGTGTGGTCGCCGGGCTACTCGGTGGGCTACCTCGAACAGGAACCCAAGCTCGACCCCGACAAGACCGTAATCGAAGTGGTGCGCGAAGGAGTGCAGCCTATCATGGATCTTCTTGCCGAGTTCGACAAAGTCAACGAATCGTTTGCCGACCCCGACGTGCTTGAGGACCCCGACAAGATGGACGCCCTCATTCAGCGGCAGGCCGAGCTGCAGGACAAGCTCGACGCCGCCGACGCCTGGAACATCGACTCCAAGCTCGA
>CAYUYQ010000230.1:0-2603 GCA_964449335.1 uncultured Bacteroides sp.
CCCTTGTAGGCAAGAGCCTCGGCCTTGTTGAGATAAGCCTCGGGGGTGCGGAGCAGACAATAACTCGACACGTCGTGCATGCCGCCCCACTTGCTGTACTGCTGATTGTATTTCAGGAACGCGCCCGAGTATCTGCCACCCTCTACGTCGCCGACATATAGCTTGCCGCGATAGTCGTCGCGGGTGTACAGGTTGAGCATATAGTCCGATACACGGAATGCCGGCAGGTATCGACCCGTGCTCGTTGAGGCGAAATTGGCGGCGATGAGATAATGTCCCATCGAGAAAAGAGTCTCGGGTGACGAGATGGACACTGAGTTATTGCCTTCAGCCACGGTCTTGAGATTGAGCAGACGGTTGTTTATGGCAAGCACGCGATCGGCATAATCGATGGCTTTGTCCCAATCCTGCATATACAGATGCACGCGGCTCAGCATCAGCAGCGCAGCCTCATGGCTGGCATGATATCTGGATTTGGCGGTCTTATCCTTGAGATATGTCGCGGCATTCTCAAAATCGCCGAGTATCTGCTCATAAGTCTTGTCAAGTGTACCGCGGTCGTAATCCATATCCTCGATATACTCAGTGGTCTTTACAGGCACTCCGGGAGTCTTGGCGGCGTCGGCGGGATTGTAGGGTTGTGCATATAGATTTGCGAGGAAGAAGTAGCACATGCCGCGCAGGAAATATGCCTCGCCCTTGCCACGCTCTTTCTGCACGGCGTCCTCCTGTTCATGCTCGGGCTGCTCGTCGATGAGCGCGATTACCATATTGCAGACGTTGATGCGCTTGTACAGGTCGTTCCAGTATCTCGCATCGCCGCCGGCATATTTCAGATCCTTATCCATACCGGTATCAGCCTGCCATGTGTAGAAAGCAAACATACTGTTAAGCGCACCGATATAATCGCAAGAGTTATCCTCGTTGAGGTCAATCTCGTCGGTCATATAGTGCAGGATGTTGAGACCGTAAGGGTCACCGTCCATGTAACGGGCACTGTTGGCGATATACAGGCGTGACGACTGCATATATCCGTCACCGAGCAGTACCTCGTCGAGGTCCTGCCACCCCTCGACCTTTGCGAGGTCCTGCGAATACTCCTTGAGGAAGTCGGAGCAGGAGGTCAGCCCTGCGGCGGAAATAGCCGCAGCGGCAAAATATATAATATGTTTCTTGAGTGATTTCATCTTATGTACGGTCAGAGGGGGTTAGAATGTAACATTAAGACCAAATGAGAAACTCGGACGGTCGGAAAGCTGGATGGTGGTGAATCCGCCCTGAGTCGGGGTCTGACCCTTGAGTTTCTTGTCGCACCATGTGTGGAGGCTGTTGCCTGACGCATGGAGCTCGAGACGGTTGATGCCGAAACGTGCCAGCCACTGCTCGGGTATCTCATAGCTGAGACTTACGGTCTGGAGTTTGAGGTAGTCGGCACTGACGACGCGGTAATCGCTATAGTCATACATGTCCCAATAGCTGTCGGCGATGGTCTGAACGCCTTCCGAGCTCATGCCTGACGACCAGTGGCCCTGGTAATCGAAGTAGCTCGGGTGGCCGTGACCGATAAGTGCGGGGATGTTAGTATGAGCCTCATCACCCGGTGCCATCCAGCGGTCGAGATAGTCGCGTGACAGGTTGTTTTCGGGCAGGATATCCGCTGCGCCGAAAATCGAGCCGCCACCCTCACCCTCTGACTTCGAGCCGTACATGCCGAAGAGTCGGGTCTTGGCGCCGAGACTGTAGGCGAAGGATGCGTTGAAGTAAAGACGTTTCCAACGCAGACGGGTTGAGAAACTACCCGACATATAAGGTTCGCGCGAGCCTGTGGCAGCGAGCACCGAGGTAAAGGTGTCGTATTTGCTGAGACCCACGAGGTCCTGATAGTGGTCGGCCCAGTCGTCAAACATAGGTCCGCCGTCGACAGGACTCAGGCCGAGGAACCGGTAAGAGTAGAAAGTGCCGATAGGCTGGCCTTTGACCACAGCCGTACCGTTGAGGAAGTTGTTGAGGTTGTAAGATTCACCCGCGGGGAGTGATTTGATCGAGTTGATGGTGCGTGAGAACATACCCGAGATGCTCCACTGCCAGTCGCGAGTCTGGATGGGACGGCCGGTGAGCGAGATGCTGTAACCGTTATTGGTGATGTCACCGCCGTTGACGACATATGACTCATAACCATTGACGGTGGAGATGGTCTTGGTCATGAACGCGTCCTTAGTACGCTTGAAGTAGAGGTCGCCCTCAACCTCGAGACGGTTGCCCAGGAATGCGAGGTCGAGACCGAAGTTGACACTCGTCGTCTTCTCCCACTTGAGGTTGGGATTGGGATTGCGGACTACGGATGATGTGTACTCGCCGTAATAGGTATTAAGAGGATTCTTCTGAATAATCATGATAGGCGACTCGGAGCCGAGCATGTTGCCCTGGAAACCGTATGAGCCTTTGATGATGAATCGGTCGAGCCATGTCTGCTGCTTGATGAATCCGAGCTGAGCGGGGTCAAACGATGCCGACACCGACCAGATGGGGAGCAGCTTGTCATTGGATGTGTCACCGAAATTGTTCGAGCCGTCGACACGGGCATTGGCATTGAGGAACACCAT
>CAYUYQ010000231.1:0-2597 GCA_964449335.1 uncultured Bacteroides sp.
TATAAAACCTCTGCACATGTCGAGACAGATGATCCCGCAGAAGCGTTACGGCAGATAATAGGATTGAATCCGGTGACTATCATGCGGAAATGCAATCGGTTCTATATCGAAGCGCTGCAGCATGGTAAATTCTGCTATACAGGTCAGACGGTTGGTCCGGATAATGAGCCTGTGGCAGCCGCAACCGTAATGCTTCTTGCTCCGAATGATTCCTCCGTAATAACATACGGAATAACTGATAATGCCGGGCGCTTTTCGATTCCATGTGATAGAGCGGGTGTCATAGCTAAAGCGACGTGCGTCGGTTATAAAGCTACATATAAGAATTGTAAGAGTTTTGCCGCTGGCATAATTATCATGGACGCGCATCCGATTAAGCTGCAAACGGTCAATGTCGCGGCTATCTATTCCGAAACGTCGACCGACCGGACAATCTTTCGTCCGACTCAACGTCAGAAAAACGCCTCGCAGACGGCGATAGATTTGTTAAGAAATCTCGCAATGCCTCAAATTACGGTCAATCTTGTCAATGAATCAGTGACGACCTTGGGCGGAGATGCAGTTGCCTTCTATATAAATGGCTTACCAGCCTCGGCCGTCGAACTCGCTGGAATAAGAACGGCCGATGTCCGAAAGGTAGAATATCTACAATATCCGACCGACCCGCGATTCAATGGCAACGAACACGTAATCAACTTCATAATGCAGCAGTATGAATACGGTGGATATACAAAACTGTCGGCTAACGAAAATGTCATGACCGGGCTTTCAAGCCGTGCATCATTATACTCAAAGTTCACATATAAAAATATGGTCTTCGACCTTTATGCCGGTTCGTCAAATCATGACCTGCATCACGTCGGAGCGTCGCGAATCGGGAAATACACATTGTCAGATGGTGATAGTAGAGAGAATATCATATTCCGTAATGAGGTGTTTGATGATTCCCATTACACCTACAATCAATATCCGGTCACTCTCAGAGCCATATATGAAAGCGACAAGACCCAGATAGCCAATACCGCAGGATTTAATCTCGATCAGAATCCTGTTGCGGATACACGTGGTCGTCTATTTTATCGGCCATATACAGAGAGTGATTGCGCTTATAGTCTCAGCCAGCCATACGTTGCGCGCCATTTCACATGGTCAGGATCCTACTACTTCATTTTGCCAAATGACTTTAGGTTAAGTATCAGTCCCGGTGCCAACTATGGACATACTGACTACTCCTACCATTACGCAGCGTCACTGCCCCACCACGAGATAATTGACAACACATCGGTAGAGCACTACTACCACTTACGTTGTAGCGCATCAATCTATAAAGGCATTTCCGACAAACACAGCATGAGACTAAATCTGTATGGCGGGACAAACCGTAATACGGTCCGATATAGCGGCTCATCGCCATTTGACAATCATTTCTCAGACAGTTATGCCGCTTCGCAGTTTGGCTATAATTATAATGACAGGAAATGGCGCTTTGACTCCAGCGTGGCATTGCAGTGGGAGCGAAACGGCATCAATGGTCGGGCAGTCAGAGAGGTATATCCGCTTGTAAATCTTTCGGGCAGTTACTCCCATTCGCAGAATCATTCAGCCGATTTCTTCTTCCACTACGGTGCCAATTATCCCGGTGAGAGTGTCAAGACCCCTAATGTTTTACAGGATAATGAGCTGATGTATAAGACCGGCAATCCCGATTTACCATTATCGCGACAAATTACGTTTAATATGCAGTATAACCGGATTGCAGGTAATAAATTCTCTATGTCGGTCTTCGGACGGTTTTTCGGGGAATATCATCTTTATGTGCCAGTATTTCTCCCCTATGATAATGGTCGGGCACTCTTGAGGAGCTATTCTTCCAATCAGGATTACAACCGCACTCAAGTGGGTGCATCGTTTACTCTCAGGCTCTGGGGCGGAAGTCTCCAGCTTGCCGGGCAGCCGTCAATATCCATTTTCAGGTATAAAGGTTACTACGATATGTCGAAAACTCCGTTTGCCTTCAATGCGTCGGTGGCGTATTACATAAATCGCTTCTATTTTCAAGCATCGTATCAGCTGGCAAATAAGACGATTCAAGGCAATCTTGGCGTCTGGTACCGCGACCAAGATTTCTATCAGCTGCAGGCCGGCTGGGGAAACAGTAACTGGAACATCCGCCTTTCGGCCATAAATATGTTAAGAGGTGACTGGCTGGCAGCCACGCAGACTTTGAGTTCGCCACTGTATTCAGAAACCATGCTGCAGGAGGGCACATATTATCATCGGCGTATAAATCTCGCCGTCACCTACACGTTTGGCTACGGTAAGAAAATTCAGCGTGGTAATGAAGTCGGTGAGCAAACCGGAGGCACTTCGGCCATTCTGAAGTGATTTGAGTCTAACTTGAGTTAGGCTGATAATATATCGTGACTTTAGCTGTCCTTTAGGGTGAGCATATAACCGAAACCACGTTGATTGATGATGTTTATTGACGGGTCGTGGCGAAGTGTACGGCGTAGTTTATGGATATAACCATGGAGCGAGTTTCGGTTGCTGGGATCATCGCGTTGCCATACGGCTATCATCAGGTCGGAGGCATCGAC
>CAYUYQ010000232.1:0-2555 GCA_964449335.1 uncultured Bacteroides sp.
CTTTGGGTTTTGATTCGGGCTGCACTATTTCGTCGGTGCAACCGGTCAAAGCTGTCATAGCGGCAAAAGCGGCTACGCACAAAATGATTGACTTTTTCATTTGATTTAAGAATTTAGGTAATTAATTATGATGAATAAAGGTGTAACAGGAGTGACTGAGGTGCTTTTTCTCAGACAAGAGTTTTATTATTTAGTAGTGTTAAAGGTTTATTGTCCCTTCATATACGGCTCCGGCGTCGGTGGTGCAGCGGATGGTGCACTCGCCCGACAGTTGGTGCGTGATGATATAGGGTTCATAGATTGTAAACTTACCTTCTATGATGCCGTTTTGCCCCGTGGAGATAACTTCGGCGTCCATATATTCATATTCGAAATTTGGCTCGAAGAATATCATATCGTTTACGAAATCGCACTGGATGAATCGCTGAGGGGGTACTCGTTTCTTTTCCGAATCTTTTAATAACTCATATAGGCGCGTGGATGTCTGCCTTGGTGTAGACCCGGCAAACGCAAAATTCAGCGACAGAAACGCAACGGCAAGGAGTGTGAAAATGTGGTGGATCTTTCTTTCCATGATAGGTGATTTAGGGTTGAACTTACACTGCAAAGGTAGGCCATCACCCAAGCATTTTCACCATTTTTTTAATAAAATTTTTCTATCCGATCAGTTTGTAATATCTTGTGGAACAAGGTGTTATTGGAGGCAAATTTCGTTAAAATCTATCAGGGCGGTATCAGCGTCTATCATGTCATGGTAATCCCCTGTATTTCAACGTATTAAAACATATATATCTGATTAATAGCACCTTATCGCATAGCCTCTATAAAAGCATCCCTATGAGGGGCATTGGAGTCGCTGATTTTTGCTTTCAGGCGTGATCTGCGGTTATAGACCACTTCTTTTTTCTCATCGGTCAGCAGAGCGATGGAGCTGGTGGAAAAATTCAGTGCACAGTATATGAACAGTGCGTATTCGTAGTCTTTCAGACCCGGCATTTCCTCCCGGAAATGTCTTATCAGATTATCGGACTGCAGATCGATGTTGCGTTCTATCTCCCGCAGACCGTCGGGACTTTCAATCAGGTCATGGATTATGCTTTTCACTTCGGAGACCGTACGCCTACTGTTGGTTTCATAATAGGCGGAGCAGAGTCGGTCAAGGGTATCGAATTTATCCTTGAAGACTCCCTTGAGACTCTCGGAAAGATTATTGCTCTTTTGCATCTGCAGGCTCAACATATCGGACATGAACTGAGCTCTTTCCACAAGTTTTTCGTTCTCATAGCGCTTTTTCGAGAGTCGGTTACTGACCCACAGGACAGAAACCACAGCCAGGAGCAGAATGATGATGCCTGAAAGTATTCTGCTGCGACGCATGGCCTGCAGCTTATTGTCAAGCAACGTATTTTGCTGCTTCTGGTATTCAGCGATGGACGAATCAACCGTGCGACTCAGGATATCTCGGATAAAATCATCCTGCATCATCCGGTAGCGTTCAATTTCCCCGTAGGCTTCCTTATATCTGTTCTGTCGGGCAAGGATGTGAAACGGTATGGCAGAGGTGTCGGCATCAGCTATCAGCCTCAGCAATTTTACATCCTCATCGGGAGCTTCTGAGATGTCCCTGTGATCAAGCAGCATCCTTATGTTGAACATGCATGCGGTTCCGGCTATTGAGGTTGAATCATGGCGATATGCATTGGCGTAGTATTTGACCGCCTCAGAGGATTCTTCTGATTTATAAGCGGCAAGAGCATAGTTCTCACAGGCCAGCGCAACCATAGCGGAATCACCGACTGTCGCAGGATGATGCAGGACACCCTGTAGAATATGCATTGCAGAATCAGTCTTATCTATATTTATATAGGCTCCTGAAAGATATATTAATGCGTACTGTTCCCAGTCGGGCTTACCGGCCAGTCTGAAATCTTCAGATGCCTGACGGGCAAAGGCTATCTGACGGTTTGTATCGTAGGACTTATTGAACAGCTCGTACAAAGAGAACGCACATAGTCCCCGGTTGAAATAATCTTTGTTCTGCGAAGCGAGTTCGAGACCTCTTGTAAGGGAAATGGCGGCGCTCCCCGGGCGATTGTGAGACATATGAAAATTGCCGAGAAGATAAAGCGTTCGCGAAGCGCGGGAATAATCGTTGTCGTCGATGAAGTAATAGGCTGCACGGTTGAGGGCATCTTCATCGAGGCTGTCGCTGAATGATTTGAATACAGCCAGATTGCTGAGCATGGCGTAGAGTGCGCGGTCGGCTTTGGAGCGGATGGCTGTGGTGTCGATTGACTGGAGGAGGGTGAGGGCAGAGTCGGGATGGTCGTCTACGATGGACTCGATGTGGCTCAGGCGCGTATGCTCGGACGATGGGGTGCACGATGTTGGCCACAGCATCGAGAGTGCGGCGGCGAGGATGAGGAGTATGGGGGCGAAGGATGGCTTCATGGCGGTGTTAAGGTAGGCGCTTTTTAGCGCGGCGGGACTGCAAAGATAGTAAAAAATTTGTGGAAGTATACTTCTCGCTTTTTGTGGGTGTCGGCCTCCCGGCC
>CAYUYQ010000233.1:0-2548 GCA_964449335.1 uncultured Bacteroides sp.
GGATTTTGTCGACACACTCCATGATGGTGTTGAGCGCCGTGTCGTAGCCTATGGTCGAGTCGGTGCCGTAGAGGTCATTGTCGATGGTTCCGGGCAGACCTACTATGGGGAAGTTGAATTCGTTGGCGAAAATGCGCGCACCGGTCAGCGAACCGTCACCACCGATTACGACCAGGGCGTCGATTTCGTGACGGCGCAGATTGTCGTAAGCGAGCTGACGTCCTTCCTGAGTCTGAAATTCGGGACAGCGTGCGGTTTTGAGTATGGTGCCACCCATCTGTATGATGTTTGACACGTTTTGGGTCTTAAATTCTACGATTTCGTCGGATATCAGGCCTTTATAGCCGCGATAGATGCCTTTGACTCTGAATCCGCTGAAGATTGCCGAGCGTGTCACGGCGCGGATTGCGGCGTTCATGCCGGGGGCGTCGCCTCCCGAAGTGAGGATGCCGATGCATTTGATTTCTGACATAGCTTAAATATTTGAGAGATTTAGTTATTACGTTGTTTATGATGAGTGCCTCGCTATCAGGGTTGCGACACGATGCCGGTGATTACCGAGGTTGAGCTTCCGCGCCAGGGCAGCGTGCCGTAGAATCGCTCGTAGCTCACCGTGACGGGGCGGCCGGTGCCTTGCAGGGCCTGAAGCTTGCGGGCGACCTCGTCGGAGCCCACGGTCATGGAGCGCTCGCGGGTGTAGACGCGCGATGTGTCGGCCAGAGCGTCGCGGGTGACGATTTCGGCCTCGTAGGTCTTGAAAAACACTCCGCGCTTCTCGACCGAGAGCACGCATCCGGTCAGCTGGGCATCGGTGGCGTAGGGGTTGAAATAGCGCAGATAGAACGTCAGCCCAAGACCGACAATAGCTATCGTGATTATCCACGCCAGCGCGCGCCGACAGCCGTGGCGGCGTCGCGCGCCTTTGCCTTTGCCGCTGCCATTTCCTGCGTCACTGCAGCCCTCGTCGGGGTCGGCAGCGGGAGCGTCGCCGAGGTCAAACGTGATGTTGGAGCCTTGACGGTCAGCCGTGGCGGGAGCGTCGGGCGTGGCAGAAGCTGAACTGTCCTGAACCTCGTCGGGGTCGTCGGAATAATAGTCTTTAACCTGGAGGGGATTTTTCATTGCTCTTACTGTTGCTTGAGGTTTGAGCCGTGGCGTTTCTGAACGGCTATACATATAAACGTGAACAGGCCGAGCGCTATGAGCAGAAGCGTCTGCGAGCCCATCACGAGATTGGCAAACGATGTGGCGTAGCTCTTGGTTAGCCCTTCGATTCCGGCGCTGTAGAGGCTCAGACCGAATATAATGGCCCACTGCCAGGGACCGATACCGCCATTTGACGGCACACCCATCGACAGACTCGAGAACATGAAGCATACGAGCACGGCCGTAGCACCATAGATGTCGACCACATCGGCCGTGAGCGGGAAGGAGAAGAACGCCACGTAGAGCTGCAGGAAATAGCAGCCCCATATCGCTACGGTGAGCAGCAGCCAGCGGCCGCGCCCGGGCATCGTGGCCACGACGGCGAAGCCCTGCCAGAGACCGACGGCAAAGTTCTTTATGGCCCGGATAAGCTTATTGTCGGGATAACGGCGCAGAATCATGACCACGACCGCTATAACCACCACAACAGCGCACCACAGCCAGGGCGAAAGAAGCAGACCTACGAGCCGATTGTACGACTCGGTGTTCTGCATCAGATAGGTGTGGAGCTGATGGCCCGCCACCAAAAATGTGAAGCCGCAGAGAAGCAACACGGTAAGCGTATCGGCCAGACGGTCGGCGACCATAGAGCCGAACACGGTTGAGAAGGGCGCACGCTGCCGCTGGGCTATATAGCCCGTGCGCCATAGCTCGCCCAGACGCGGGAGCACGAGATTGACGGCATAGCAGCCGAAAATCGACAGCACGAGGTTGAACAGCGGCGTCGGCACGCCGGCCGCCTTGAGCTGTATGCCCCACCGCATACCGCGGAATATGTGGGAAAACACACTGATCACCAATGCCAGCACTATCCACCAATAGTTGCAGTTATCGCGGATGATGTGCATCATCTCGTTGAAATCCACACCGGTAAACAGCAGGTAGCATAGTCCAACGCTCACTACGAGCGGTATGCCGTATTTGAGCAGATAACGCCACCAGGCCTCCTTGCGCTGCGCGGGAGCGGCCGACGTCGTGGCGATATCTTCTGATTGCTTTGGGTTTGTCATCTTGTCGAACATTCTTTAGCAAAGTACAAAGATAGTCTTTTCTATCCAAACACCGTCCAGTTGCCCGAAATAAATTTGTGATGAAATAATTGAATTAAAACTATCGCCTGACACTCCGAAAAATGAAAATAAAAAAGTATTGATTTTGCATATTTTTTGGTTAAAATTAGTTTATTGTTTTGCTTTTATAGAGGGTTTATTTGTAAATTTGCAGTGCTTTAAGGGAAAATTGCCACTATACGTAAAGAAGTGGCCAAATCCAATAATATAGTTGTTTTATAGATAATTGTGTATTTGAAGCTTAAGGGCAGTCGGGAGACTGCCCTTTGGTT
>CAYUYQ010000234.1:0-2541 GCA_964449335.1 uncultured Bacteroides sp.
CCGAGGCCCCAGTCGTTGTAGTCTTTATCGGTGAGTTTGAGGATAGGCTTGGAGGTCATGCTGCAGAGCCATACGATGGCGCGGCGGATGAGCTTATCGTTCCACTCACATGAGGTGACCTTCCAGGGCTGCGAGATACGGGTGAGGTCTTCGGCCGCGGGAAGATCGACAACCACTCTCGCATGGGGATGACCCTGCATGAACGAAGCGGGAACGGCCGTGGTGGCGGGCTCCTCAACGGTCTTGCGGATGATGGCGGCGTTGTTTTCGCCCCAGGCCATCGTCAGAACGCGGCGTGCGTTGATAAGATTGGCGATGCCGAGAGTAATGGCCGTGGTGGGTACGGAGTCGGTCTTATAATCGTTAGCGATGATGTGGCGCACTTCGCTGCCGAGCAGCACGAGGCGGCAGAGGCTCGATGCGGGGCTACCGGGCTCGTTGAAGGCCAGAGAGCCGATGGCGCCTACTTCGCATACGGTAACGTCGATGCCTCCTTCGGCTGCAATCGAGTCTTCATATTCCTTGCAGTACTCAAACATGTTTTCTTTCGTTACTCCGGGATCGAACGTGCGCATGTTTTCGGGCTTGATGTTCACGTGGCTGAGGAATACTTCCTTGAGACGTTTGAACGTCGAGGGGCCTTCGGGCTGCAGGGGGAAAAATTCGCTGATGTTGTAGACAATTACATCCTTGAAGTCGACCTTACCGTCGTTGTAGAGCTTGATGAGCTCGTTGTATACGCTGTGAGTGCTTACGCCGGCACCGAGAGCGAGGACGCATTTGCCTTTTTCGGCAACGTAGCGCTTGATATAGCGTACAACACAGTCGGCGAGATAGGAGGCGCCGTCGTTGACGGTTTCAAAAATGCGGGTGTAGACTTTTTCCTCGCGGGTAAGAGCGGCGAGTTCTACTTCGCCCTGAGGGTCATAGTACCTGCGGGGCACCTGATCGAGCTTGATTTGAGAACTGAGATTGGTTTTCATGATGATGGTTATGTGTATAAACTATTGCAAAGATAGTTTTTTTATTCAGTAGAATGAAACATCGGGTCAAAAAAATGAGCGATATGCTTGGTGTCCGTCTCACCGACGACGTCCGGGCGGCGGAGGCGCTACGGGCGGTGTCTGATGATGGCGTGCGCGACGTGCGTCGAGATAGTTCTGGAGCAGACCGTAGGCTATACCTCCGACGTTGGCGCCGATAGCTACGTTTTCATTGATCTTGTAGTAGGGTGTCACGATAGGTTGTGCATGCCACTTGCGGTCGAAGACAGAGCGGGTGGCCTCTGCGCCCACACTCACGCCCCAGTGCTCCGAAAGGTCGTAGCTGGCATATCCGCCGATAGTTGTCATGCTCATCATGCCGGCAATACCGGGCTGAAGTCTGATATCGGGGCGATTGTGCGATGAGGGGGAAGTGTAGTAGCTGCCAAAAGCCGTGAGGCTCAGTCGTGGCGAAATACGGTAGCTGACCGAGCCGCCGAAACCGTAGATAGTCTGCAATCCCCGGAAGTATCCATATTTTTCAGCCCCGCCCCATGCGGTTAATGTCAGCGGTCCGAGGAGCGCCGACGCCGAAAGGTTTCCTCTTTCGATTCCGGCCATGCCGGGAAGCGACGTCGTGGAGCCGCTTGCTGCAACATTGAGGTTGGGAAGACTGACTATAGTAGCTACGCCGGGAGTGAGAGGCGTGACCGCCGAGGGCGCGAACAAGGAGGCTGTCGCGCGCTCTTTCATCTCCTCGAGATAGCGCGAATCAAGACGTTGGATAGGCGGGGGTGGAGTGAAAGCCGGAGTTACGGGTTGGGGTGTGATGGCTGACGAGGTGTCGGGGAGCACGGTGACGGTTTTCAGACTGTCGGGAGTCTCGGGTGTCACGCCGCACACTTTCGGACACACGGTCAGAGCAATCAGGGTTACAATGGATGTTATGGCAAATGATTTGGGCAATTGGCTGCGTATTTAGTGAGGTAGGCAATGATGTTTTTGGCAAAAATAATCTTTTTTGCTTAACTTCGCGCTGCTCAATCATGAAGTACCGTATAGTTTTAACGATAATTATATATGCCGCGGCGATGTGTGCGTGCGTTTCCGACGGCGATGCTGACCGAGTGCTTTCGGTGAGCATCGAGCCACAGCGCTATCTGCTTGAGCGTATTGCCGGGCCAGAATGGACCGTCAGCACGGTATTGTCGAAAGGTGCCGACCCTGAAAACTTCGACCCGTCCATGAGCACTATGGTCAGGACCGCCCGATCTAAGGCTTACTTCACTATCGGGCTCGGCGGCTTCGAGGAGGAACTGACACGTAGGATAGCCGAGGCGTCGCCCGACGTAGTGTTTACCGACGCCTCAGCCGGAATCGAACGACTCCAAGGCACTCATCAGAGTGGTCTGGCTCATCATGACTGCGACCACGAGGGCCACGTCCACGGTCATAGCCACGGCGACGCCGACCCTCATATATGGACTTCGGTAGCCAATATGAAGAAAATAGCAGCCAATATGGCGGCCACTCTCTGTCGCATCGATACTGCCGGGGC
>CAYUYQ010000235.1:0-2534 GCA_964449335.1 uncultured Bacteroides sp.
AGCCCCCGGCCGCGGCGTTTGCGGCGCAGCGAATTGAGAAACTGAAGGCGCCCTATGATTTTCTGTTCGGCGTTGTCGCGGATGGAGCAGGTGTTGAGAAACACTGCGTCGGCCTTGTCGACATCGTCGCACAATTCGTAACCGGCCATCCCCATAATCGAAGCTACCACCTCGGTATCGGCCACGTTCATCTGGCATCCGTAGGTCTCAATCAGCAGGCGGCGGGGCGCAGTGATTGACGCTTTGTCTGTGTCTGACATAAACTATATATGTTGAGTAACAGCAATCATTCATTTGGTGATTGCGCTATTTTCTACTAATTTTGCACAAAATTAATAAAATGGAGCAGAATAGAGTAAATGGACTCTGAATTTTTTAAGACACTTGTCGGAATTCTCATCACGGTTATGATTGCGGCCGTCCCCACGATTGCGGAGCGGTTGAAGACCCGCGCTAAAGCCCGCAAAGCCGCCGCCGTCAGTCTGCGCCGTCCGGCCGTGCAACCGATGCCGCAGAGTCAGCCGCCCCGCACCGACCATCGTCAGGCCATGGCTCGTGCCGCCGAAAGCGAGGCCGCTCACGCCGCTCCCACTCCGCCACCGCCCGCACCGGCGCCCCCGCCCGAAGCGGCCGCGCCTCCGGTCAGCGACCGCATAGCCGCCCTGCGCAGGGCCGTGATTGCAGCCGAAGTGCTTCAGCGCCGGTTCTGACGCCTCCTTACTGTCACCGCTAATAATACCAATCATAAAATACAACCAGACTAACATAGATTACCATGGCATTCCCAATTCTCACGGCAGAGGAAGCTGCCGAACTTATCAACCACGATGACAACGTGGGATTCTCCGGATTCACCGCCTCCGGATCGCCCAAAGTTGTGCCGGAAGCTCTCGCCGCTCGCGCCGAGAAGCTCCACGCCGAAGGAAAGCCCTTCAAAATCAACATTTTTACCGGTGCTTCCACCAATAAGTGGGCTGACGGAGCGCTTGCCAACGCCAACGCCATCAACCGCCGCACACCCTATCAGAACACTCCCGATCTCCGCAAACGCATCAATAGCCACGATGCCCACTACTTCGACCTCCATCTCTCGGAACTTGCACAGAAATTCCGCTATGGATTTTATGGCGACCTCGATGTAGCCATCATCGAAGTGGCCGAAGTGATGGACAACGGCGAAGTGGTGCTCGGAACCGGTGTGGGCAATGTCCCCACATTCGTGCAGCACGCCAAGAAAGTCATCCTCGAGCTCAACGACGTGCTCCCCAAGACCCTCTATGGCATGCACGATATCTATATGCCGCTTGATCCCCCTTACCGCCGCGAGATACCCATATTCAAGCCCAGCGACCGCATAGGTCGTCCGACTGTGAAAATCGACCCCGAAAAAATAGTGGCCGTAGTCCACAGCAGCCGCCTCGACGGCATCAAGGGCTTCACCGCTCTCGACGACACCACGCTTCAGATCGGAGCCAACGTCTGCAACTTCCTTGTGGGCGAGCTTAAGGCCGGCCGTCTGCCCAAGACGTTCCTCCCCATCCAGTCAGGCGTGGGCAATGTTGCCAATGCCGTGCTCTTCGGCCTGGGCGACGCCAAGGAGATTCCCCAGTTTGAAATGTACACCGAGGTAATCCAGGATGCCGTAATCGAGTTGATGAAGATGGGCAAATGCAAATTCGGCTCCACCTGCTCGCTCACCCTCAGCGACGCCACCGAATCGGAAGTACTCCACAACGTCGAGTTCTTCCGCGACAAACTCGTGTGTCGTCCCGCCGAAATCTCCAACAACCCCGAGGTGATTCGCCGACTCGGCGTTATCGCCATGAATACCGCTCTCGAGGCCGACATCTTCGGCAACATCAACTCGACCCACGTCGTCGGCACCAAGATGATGAACGGCATCGGCGGTTCGGGCGACTTCACCCGCAACGGCTATCTGTCGATATTCTCCTGCCCGTCGGTCACCAAAGGCGGCGTAATCAGCAACATCGTGCCGATGGTTTCGCATGTTGACCACTCCGAACATTCGGTCGACATCCTCGTTACGGAGCAGGGTGTTGCCGACCTTCGCGGAAAAGATCCCGTGCAGCGCGCCCACGAAATCATCAACAACTGTGCCCACCCGGCCTATCGCCCGCTGCTGCTCGAATATCTCAACCTCGGCAAAGGTGGTCAAACCCCGCACTCGCTCGAAGCAGCCTTCGCATTCCACGTAGCCTTCAAGGAGTCCGGCGATATGAGCAAGGTCGACTGGAGCCGCTACGGTTTCTAACCCATCCATCCCCGACTTTACAAAAAAATTGAGCGGAGAGTCAGGGCCCGTGTGGGGCGCTGACTCTCCGCTCTTACTGTCCTCAGGTAGAGAGGTCCGACTAGTCTGACGAGCCGGACCGGTCGGAGCCGGCGGCGCTACTTCGCGGCGGTGCGCATAAAGCAAGCGACGCCTCCACCGATGGTGGAGGCGTCGTGTAGATTGCTCGGTGGGTGCTGAGGGATTCGAACCCCCGACCCTCTGCTTGTAAGGCAGATGCTCT
>CAYUYQ010000236.1:0-2530 GCA_964449335.1 uncultured Bacteroides sp.
CAACGGTCAGGTTGTGAACATCGCTTCATATACCGTTCTTCCCGGTGACGTTGTCGGCGTTCGCGAAAAGAGCAAATCGCTCGAAGTTATCGCCGATGCTCTCGCAGGTTTCAATCACTCAAAATATCCCTGGATTGAATGGGATGAGTCGCTCAAAGCAGGCAAACTTCTTCATGTGCCTGCCCGCGAGGATATCCCCGAGCCTATCAAGGAACAGTTAATCGTCGAGTTGTATTCTAAGTAATCCCCTATACAGATCCTATGGCTATATTAGCATTTCAAAAACCTGACAAGGTATTGATGTTGGAAGCCGACAACCGTTTCGGCAAGTTTGAGTTCAAGCCATTGGAGCCGGGCTATGGCATAACAATCGGCAACGCTCTCCGCAGAATCCTGCTGTCAAGCCTCGAAGGTTATGCCATTGCGTCTATCAAAATCGACGGGGTAAAACATGAGTTCGACACCATTCCCGGTGTTAAGGAAGACGTCACCAACATCATCCTCAACCTCAAGAAAGTCGACCTCAAGCAAACAGTAGAAAACACCGACTCGGAAAAAGCCACCATCACGGTTACGGGACGCGAAGAATTCAAAGCCGGCGACCTCAACGCCGTGCTCTCCGGATTCGAAGTGCTCAACCCCGAGCTCGTGATATGTCATCTGGACCCCTCGGCTTCGTTCACTCTCGAACTGGTTGTGAACAAAGGCCGCGGTTGGGTGCCGGCCGAGGAGAACGTCACTCCCGCCGATGATATCAACACGATTGCTATCGACTCGATTTACACGCCTATCAAGAACGTGAAATATACCGTCGAGAACTTCCGTGTTGACCAGAAGACCGACTACGATAAACTGACTCTCGAAATCACCACCAACGGATCGATTCTTCCTAAAGATGCCCTCAAAGAGGCCGCCAAAATCCTCATCTATCACTTCATGCTCTTCTCCGATGAGAAAATCACTCTCGAAACAACCGAGAAAGAAGAAAATGAAGAATTTGATGAAGAAGTGCTCCACATGCGCCAGCTCCTCAAGTCGAAACTTGTCGACATGGACCTGTCGGTACGTGCACTCAACTGCCTCAAGAGCGCCGAGGTCGAAACTCTCGGCGAGCTCGTGGTTTTCAACCGCAACGACCTTCTCAAGTTCCGCAACTTCGGCAAGAAGTCGCTTACCGAGCTTGACGAGCTGCTGGCCAATCTGAATCTTTCGTTTGGCATGGATATTTCAAAGTATAAATTAGATAAAGAGTAAAATTAACGATGAGACACAATAAAAAATTCAACCATCTCGGTCGTAAAAAAGCCCATCGCGACGCCCTCCTTGCCAACATGACCACCTCGCTGATTCTCCACAAAAGAATCTTCACCACTCTGGCAAAGGCTAAAGCCCTGAGAGTTTACGCCGAACCGCTGATCAATCGTGCGAAAGACGATTCGATGAACAATCGTCGCGTTGTGTTCAGCTACCTTCAGAACAAGGAAGCTGTCAACGAACTCTTCCGCGAAATCGCTAAGAAAATCGCTGACCGCAACGGCGGTTACACCCGCATTCTCAAGACCGGCTACCGTCTGGGCGACAACGCCAAGATGTGCTTCATTGAGCTTGTTGACTACAACGAAGCTATGCTGAAGAGCGCCAAGGGCGGCAAGAAAGAAACCCGCACCCGTCGCTCGCGCCGCAAAGCTGCTCCCGCAGCCGAGACTGCTGCTCCCGCAGCTGAAGCTCCTGCAGCAGAAGCAACCGAAGCTCCCGCAGCCGAGACTGCTGCTCCCGCAGCCGAGACTGCTGCTCCCGCAGCTGAAGCTCCTGCAGCAGAAGCAACCGAAGCTCCCGCAGCCGAATAATCTGCCGTCGCAGCAAAGCAATCCCACACATACTTCAGTCGGGCCGATGCTTCACCGCATTGGCCCGACTGGCTTTTTTGTGTCACCGGACGAAAAATTATTGCTACGTTATTGTTTGTAAAATCAAACTTTTGTAACTTTGCGCTAAGGCTCAGGACTATGGCCCTATGCCGGTTAAATTGAGAATCAACAAATCATTATAACCAACTTTTTAAGTTATTTCTCACTATGAAAATTGAAAAAATCATCGGTCGCGAGGTTCTTGACTCACGCGGCAATCCCACAGTAGAAGTTGACGTAATCCTCGAATCAGGTGCACGCGGCCGTGCATCCGTTCCCTCCGGCGCTTCTACCGGCGAAAACGAAGCTCTCGAGCTTCGCGACGGCGACAAGAGCCGCTATATGGGCAAGGGCGTGACCAAAGCTGTTGCCAACGTAAACGGTCCTATCGCTGAAGCTCTCGTAGGCATGAGCGCTCTCGACCAGATTCGCATCGACGAGACTATGCTCGCTCTCGACGGCACTGAAACCAAGAGCAATCTCGGTGCAAATGCTATCCTCGGTGTTTCGCTCGCCGTTGCCAAGGCCGCTGCTGACTACCTCGACCTGCCTCTCTACAAATATATCGGTGGCTGCAACACTTACGTTCTCCCCGTGCCCATGATGAACATCATCAACGGTGG
>CAYUYQ010000237.1:0-2523 GCA_964449335.1 uncultured Bacteroides sp.
AGATGTCGGGTTCGCTTTCCTTGTCGAGGTTGATAACCTTGGCGTAGCAGCCGCCCTCGAAGTTAAACACGCCGTTGTCGTCCCAACCGTGCTCGTCGTCGCCGATGAGGAGACGTTTCGGGTCGGTCGAAAGGGTGGTCTTGCCGGTGCCTGACAGACCGAAGAAGATTGCGGTGTTTTTGCCTTCCTTGTCGGTGTTGGCCGAGCAGTGCATCGAAGCGATGCCTGACTGGGGAAGGTAGTAGTTCATCATCGAGAACATACCTTTCTTCATTTCGCCGCCATACCAGGTGTTGATGATTACCTGCTCGCGCGAAGTGGTGTTGAACACAACGGCAGTCTCGGAGTTGAGACCAAGTTCCTTGAAGTTTTCAACTTTAGCTTTGGAAGCGTTGTAGACCACGAAGTCGGGCTTGAAGTTCTTGAGCTCTTCCTCGGTGGGAGCGATAAACATGTTGGTCACGAAGTGGGCCTGCCATGCAACTTCCATGATGAAGCGAACGCCCATACGGGTGTCCTTATTAGCACCGCAGAAGCGGTCAACAACGTAGAGCTTCTTGCCTGAGAGCTCTTTAACGGCTATTTCCTTAACGGCTTCCCATGTCTTTTCGGTCACGGGCTTGTTGTCGTTGGGATATTCTTCGGTTGTCCACCATACTTTATCGCGGCTGTTGTCGTCGAGCACGATAAATTTGTCTTTGGGCGAACGTCCGGTGTAGACGCCGGTCATCACGTTGACAGCGCCAAGCTCGGTTACAACGCCTTTTTCAAAGCCTTCGAGCGAGGGGTCGGTTTCGGCCTTGAACAGCTCGTCGTAGGTGGGATTGTAGATTACCTCTTTGACATCCTTGATGCCGTACTGAGTTAAATCGATTGCACTCATAGTTTAGGATATAACAACTTGAAATAAAATGGTTAATAATTTCTGTATGATGGCCGGCGGGCCAAGGCTGACCATGACTGACACCGACGTGGGGGAGAGGACGGCACGCACGCACGGGCGAAGCGGGCCTTGTTTATCAACTGCAAAGATAATATTTTTTTTGGAGCACAACAACGGGATTAAAGATTTTTTTCCGTATTGAGCGTTTTTAAATATTTTTCACGTTGAGGGGTAACGACAGAGGGGTGTCGGCACGTCGTGACGGAGGCCGTCGTCGCCACCCGGAGGCGCCAACCCGCATCGGGAGCGGGAGTGTCCGGCGTCAGTACAACAACCGGTAGGGCGAAAAGTGAGAGGCGCGCGGAAAATTTTGACTGCAGTCGAAAGGCGTCGGACTGTAAAACGGACCGCAAAACCATGGTTTTGTGGACGCGAAGCCGTGGGCGCCGGTTTGGTAATATAAAAGAAATTCGTATATTTGCCGATGAGAATGCCGGCCTCGGTTGACCGGCGAGCTCTCCGCCACACGGCTCAGCGGCAGAAAAGAGTTTCTTGCGCTTCGCCACCGCGGGTCTCCACGCGAGGCCTCGAAGAAAGCGAAGCCTGTGGGCGCGACGCTTACACACGATGATGACTGATTCCCCTCGTCAGGAAACCGCCACTCCAGAAAATGTCCCCGGGAAAAAGCATTGTTTAACACGTTCGGAACTGAAACCATGTTTCAATCCGCGCTCCGCATCGGGGCGTAAAATGTCAGAACCTTTTCGATATAGCAAAAGGGGCGCGAACTGTTAAACGATGTCGTACCAGTGGACAAAGGCCCTTGGCGGTGCCTCAGGCGACGGAACGACATCGGCAATAGTTCCCGCCCCGTTTTCTTTCTCCTGCCTAATCCCCCAAATCCGATATGAAAAAAAGCAACGTATATACACGCACCGGCGATGCCGGCACGACCTCGCTCGTCGGCGGTCAGCGCGTGAAGAAAAACGACTCCCGCATCGAAGCCTACGGCACAGTCGACGAACTCAATTCGGCCGTCGGTGTAGTGGCTGCCTCGCCCGAAATCCCCTCGGAAGAAATCGACGATTTGCGATTCATACAGAACCGCCTCTTCAATATCGGAGGGTATCTTGCCTGCCGTCCCGACGAAGGCACCTACCGTATGGAGCCCGGCATAAAGGCCGACGATATCGAGCGTCTCGAGCGGATGACCGATGCCTACGACTCGCGCCTGCAGCCTTTCCGCCGCTTCATTCTGCCCGGCGGGTCGCAGCCCGCGGCAGCCTGCCACATGGCCCGCACCATCTGTCGCCGCGCCGAGCGCCGCATCATCGACCTGATGGATACGGGCGCCGAAGTGGCTCCCGACGTGTTGAAATTCGTCAACCGTTTGAGCGATTTCCTCTTCGTTTTAGCGCGATTTAACAATGCCGCCCTCGGTCACGATGAAATATTTTGGGATAAAGATTGTTAGTAATGATGAAATAACTATTGGAAGTTAGCATAAAATTACTACTTTTGCGCACCCAAAATAGATTATCAATTAAACATCAACCAATAATCTCTCAATTATTCAATTATGTATTGGACACTTGAACTCGCGTCAAAGCTCGAAGACGCACCCTGGCCCGCAACCAAGG
>CAYUYQ010000238.1:0-2519 GCA_964449335.1 uncultured Bacteroides sp.
TGCCTAAGGAATATATCCCTTCAGTGCAGAAAGGTTTCCAGACTGCAATGAAGAATGGTGTATTGGCCGGCTATCCCGTAGAGCAGCTTAAGGTTACACTTCTCGACGGTAGCTTCCACCCTGTTGACTCCGATCAGCTTTCATTCGAGCTCTGTGCCATCCAGGCCTTCAAGAAGGGTTCTGAGAAGGCAGGTCCGGTTCTTATGGAGCCTATCATGAAGATAGAGGTTGTGACTCCGGAGGAATCAATGGGTGATGTGATCGGCGACCTCAACAAGCGTCGCGGTCAGGTGGAAGGTATGGAGACAAGCCGTAGCGGTGCTCGCATCGTAAAGGCGAAGGCTCCTCTTGCAGAGATGTTCGGATATGTAACAGCACTCCGCACCATCACATCAGGACGCGCCACTTCAACCATGTCGTTCAGCCACTATGCAGAGGTAAGCAACTCGATTGCCAAGAACGTTCTCACGGAGGTTCAGGGCAGAGTGGATCTTTTGAAATAAAATTCAAGTCAAAACAACAATATGAGCCAGAAAATCAGAATCAAACTTAAATCTTACGATCACAACCTGGTGGATAAGTCAGCAGAAAAGATCGTGAAGACAGTGAAGGCAACTGGTGCGGTTGTAAGCGGTCCTATACCTCTGCCGACCCATAAGCGTATCTTCACAGTGAACCGCTCGACTTTCGTAAACAAGAAATCACGCGAGCAGTTCCAGCTTTCATCTTATCAGCGTCTTATCGACATCTACAGCAGCACATCAAAGACTGTGGATGCGCTCATGAAGCTTGAGCTTCCCAGCGGCGTTGACGTATCAATCAAAGTTTAAGTTAAAAGAGAAATACAGGAAACCGTGCCGTCTCTCCGGCGGGAGGCGGCACGGAAATAACCAAAAACAGTAATAAAGAAATGCCAGGATTATTAGGAAAGAAAATCGGAATGACATCCGTTTTCAGTGCCGACGGAAAGAATGTTCCGTGCACTGTTATCGAAGTAGGTCCTTGTGTTGTTACTCAGGTTAAGACAATGGAGAAAGATGGCTATGAGGCTGTACAGGTAGGTTTCATGGAGAAATCCGAGAAGCACACCACCAAGCCGATGGCAGGACACTTCAAGAAAGCCGGGGTAGCACCTCAGAGACACTTGGCCGAGTTCAAATCGTTTGAGACAGTACCTGCTCTCGGCGATACGCTGACTGTGGATCTTTTCCAGGAGGGTGGTTTTGTCGATGTAGTCGGCACCAGCAAAGGAAAAGGGTTCCAGGGCGTTGTTAAACGTCATGGCTTCGGCGGCGTAGGTCAGAAGACACACGGTCAGCACAACCGTCTTCGCGCACCGGGTTCAATCGGTGCATGTTCATATCCCGCAAAGGTGTTCAAGGGTCTTCGCATGGCCGGACACATGGGTAATGAGCGCGTGACGGTTCAAAACCTTCAGGTGATCAAAGTGATCCCCGAACACAATTTGTTAATGATCAAGGGTTCAGTTCCCGGACACAAAGGTTCAATCGTTTTAGTTGAGAAATAATGGAATTAGCAGTTTATAATATCAAAGGTGAGGACACCGGACGCAAGATCACTCTCAATGATGAAGTGTTTGCGCGCGATTTGGATAAAGGAAATGCTGAGCATACCTTGTATCTCGACATCAAACAATATCTTGGCAACCAGCGTCAGGGCACACACAAGAGCAAAGAGCGCAGCGAGGTTTCGGGTTCAACCCGTAAGCTCGGACGTCAGAAGGGTGGCGGCGGCGCACGTCGTGGTGACATCAATTCTCCGCTTCTGCGCGGTGGTGGCACAGTGTTCGGTCCGCGTCCCCGCGACTATCGCACAAAGCTCAATAAGAAAGTAAAAGCACTTGCCCGTAAGATAGCTTTGACATCACGTGCTAAGGACAACAAGATCATCGTTGTAGAAAACTTCACTTTCGATGCACCCAAGACAAAATCTTACATGAATTTTGCAAAGGGCTTCAAGCTTGAAGATAAGAAAGTGTTGTTGGTATTCGCAAATCAGGATAAGAACGTTTATCTTTCAGTTCGCAATGTTCCCAACGCCCTGTTGGCTCAGGCGTCCGACTTGAACGCCTATACAGTGCTCAACAACGACGCGATGATTTTGACAGAAGACAGCGTTGCAGTAATCAATGATTTTAAATAAGGAGACAAAAGATGGATATTCAGATCAAACCTATCGTAACTGAAAAGGCAACCGCCTACAGCGAGAAGCAGAACTGCTACACATTTGCAGTGTCTCCCGATGCCAACAAGTTTCAGATCAAGGATATTGTAGAGAAGCTTTACAATGTTCGCGTTGAGAAAGTGAATACAGCCTTATACGCAGGCAAACGCAAACAGCGCTACACCAAGAGCGGACTTCTCCGTGGCAAGCGCCCTGCGTTCAAGAAAGCTTACGTCACAGTGGCTGAAGGACAAACAATAGACTATTATAGCAATATCTAAAGAATAATGGCAGTAAGAAAATTCAAGCCCACTACGCCTGGGCAAAGACACAAG
>CAYUYQ010000239.1:0-2501 GCA_964449335.1 uncultured Bacteroides sp.
CGGTCTCTTTGTTTTTACTGAAATTAAGATCAAGACGATTGAACGGATCAATTATGAGACCTTTAATCCCATGACGACGTACAAGATACTGGGCTTTCTCGAGAATTGTTTCAATGTTATAGTCATCGTTTGGATCAATGAAAAAGAAATTTGAATTGACGAAGGTCTTCGATTTTTTAAAAAGACTTTCTGTCATATATTCACGATTGCATTTTACTCCGGCATATTTCTCAATAAGTTTACCGGTGTGGTAAGACATTGGTGCATTTTCGGGGCTGAATATTCCAAACCGCCAGCCATGTAAGATACAAAGTCGTTCTGCAATCTCATCCACAAACTCACTTTTGCCACTACCTGGAATTCCGGTAACAACTACCAGTCGCTTTGTCTCGAACGAGCACAATCTATCAAAGTTTTCATGTCCAATAGTCACGCCTTTTGGTAATCCGTTATAGTACAGATCATCTACATTTTCTTCAAAATCCGATAATGTGAAAATACCCTCTGTACGAATTTCTTGAGCATTATCAAGACAACTAAGAAGACTCGATTTGCCATACTTTACGAGATGTTCATTTGCATCTTTGCAATCATTACCGAAAGTAACTATGCGGCATCGCTCAGATCCAAAACGTCTCACTAACTCGTCGCGTAAGATAATACCCTTTTCATCTGTATCCACAGCGATATATATGGTTTTCTTGTCCTCAAACCAACCGTCAATGAAATCGTCCAGATATGAAAGGTTATTACCTGCTCCGTTCGGAACACTTATGCAGTTTGACTTACCAATTTCAATGAGCGACAGACAGTCCATTTCACCTTCGGTAATAATACATTCTGATTTCCCGGTGATTGAATCAAGGTTATAAGGAATTAGTTCCGCCCCGGTCTCCATGGCAAATTTCTTATCAAAAGTACGATACTTTACATTGATAAGTTCATCTTTAAGATAGTAATTAAACTGTATGGTATCATCATGACTTCCAGTCTGTGGCATGAAGTGTTTACCATCAGTTACTTTTAGGGAACAAAGAGTCTGAACTGAGATTCCCCTTTTACCAAACCATTCGATTGTAGTTGGAGACAAAGAGGTAGTTGGGCGAGGTGCGGGTTTGCGGTATTCTCTTTTATATGTATTAATACGGCGTTCCCCGATATGCAGGCTACCGGTCCAGCCACAATAGTGACATTTCCATACCCCGTTGTCAAGATTAACTGAAAGACTTTTATCGCGTTTGTCGTTACGGTTATAATGACATTCCGGACAAAAAGTTTTCACATTACCACTATGACGACTGTAAGGTATTTCAATTTTATAATCAGAATAATTTTTCATTTTTGATACGATTTAAATGTTATAGAAATCAATTAATTATATTGTATTATCCCATGAGTTGGTTGCAGTATTCCACCAAAATCCATTTCCAGGTCTTGGTGGGGCATCAAAAGGTACTATAAGTCCTCCGGTGCCGTATGTTCTGACTCCGTCTTTTATCATTTCACCGGTTCCAAGACTCGATTTAACAGGTTGGTCGGTATACTTTATAGACTCCTTTATATGCCAGCTTCTTAGCAGAGCCTTCCAATCTGTTATTGTTGTTGTCCCTGTTCGCCAACCTCTTGCTTGATAGTAATTAAAAAAAGTATCAGGTTGTACTAATAGGCTTTCTTTTTTGATATATTCACTGACTTCGTTAAAGTTAGGGTAGATTGGGGTCTGATACTGTGTTTGGGGCGGAGTAGTAGATGATAGTTCTTCATTGGGTTCAGGCGCCTCTTGTACAGCCTTGCCTCTTCGCCCGTTAGGATTATTTCGGCTACCCTTGGGAGCGCCCCCCTTTTTACCATTCTCGTATTTTTTCCGATTGGCTTCAAGTTGTGGCTTTATAGTGGTCCAAACTATTTTTTCGACCCCTTCAAGCTCAATTTCCTGACCATTCAGTGCGTATTCTCCAATAGCCTTAATCAGGTTTAAAGATTGCTGGTTATCAAGGAGTTCAATAGCCTCAAAGAAACTGCGGTAAAAGACAAAACTGTCACGTTTATATTCTGTTAATTTTTCCATTCTTTATTCTCGTGTTATGTTCCTTTCGCGATTACAGGTGGCGCCTTCCCGTAATCGGCTAAGGAATGATTGTTAGTAAATTATGCTACCATATTACCAGTATTTATGGGGTTAACGTTTAGGCTGAACTTTACACCTGTTGCCCCGGAGAGGAGAGCTTGAGTTGCGTCCATATTAGTGTCATATATATGTACGTTTCCAAGGAAAAGAGTTATAGATTTAATCGGTACCTCGATCTGCCGGGCTATAAGATATAGCTGATATAAGTCTGAGGGAAGTCCGAGATTTGCATCACTGCTTCTCTGATAGGCACTCATTACGAGTTCTCCCTTCTCAATTTGGAACTGTATGAGACTAAGACATGGTTGCTGATTGGTAACTACCTCTGTCTCTCCAATGAAGAGTACGTAGTTCTTACTATTACGTTTTTCCT